>JAXJXW010000097.1:0-33597 GCA_036307325.1 Clostridia bacterium | reverse complement strand
TCTATCGGTGATATGGCAACATTTGCCCCAAACATGGAAATATCCTTTGATAAGGTAATGTCAAAAGCACTTGATGACCGTGCAGGGTGTTATGTTCTTATAAAGGCATTAAAGGAAACAAAGGAAAGTGAAAATGACCTCTATGTTGTTTTTACGGCGCAAGAGGAAGTGGGGCTTCGTGGTGCAAAGGTTGCCGCAAACCGTATATCACCCCACATGGCTATAGCTTTTGATGTTTCCTCGGCAGGGGATACACCCTTTTCCAAGGAATTAAACCTGAAGCTTGGAAAAGGTCCTGCAATAAAAATGAAAGACGCATCCTTTATAATACATCCTTCTGCAAGAAAATTTATGGTTGACTGTGCAAACAGTATTGGCATAGAATATCAGCTTGAGGCGGCAGCAAGCGGCGGTACTGACGCCGGCGCAATTCATTTAAGCGGCAGCGGAGCTCCGGTAGGAACGATTTCAATTCCAACACGGTATATTCATTCCCAAAACGAAGTTGTAGATATTAAGGATTTAAATGGGGCAATAACACTTGCGAAGGCCTTAATGAAAAAAACGCTTATATAAACCAAAAGGAGCTGCGGCAATGCGAAAAAATCGCACTGCAACAGCTCCTTGTAAGTTATGTTCTGCCAGATATAATCTCTAAGTATAAAGGAGATTACTTGTTCTTAGCAAAGCATTCGCTGCAGTAGATGGGTCTGTCGTTCTTGGGAACAAACGGAACCTTTGCTTCTCCGCCGCAACCAGCGCAAACAGCAGTATACATTTCTCTGTTTTCTCTGAGTGCAGCCTTTTTAGCAGCTCTGCAATCCTTACATCTCTGAGGCTCGTTCTGGAAGCCTTTTTCTGCATAGAATTCCTGTTCGCCTGCTGTGAACACGAATTCCTGTCCGCAATCCTTGCAGACAAGTGTCTTGTCTTCGTACATTTTAGATCTCCTTACCTTAGTAATAAAATATTTTCACCCTCCACGGCTGATGCGCCGCTTTCGAGCATATTGAATATTTGGAGCGAGTGACGGGAATCGAACCCGCATAGCCTGCTTGGGAAGCAGGAACTCTGCCATTGAGCTACACTCGCAAACAATACCTTCAGCAATCCGATATTTTTTCCAGCTTCTTTTTTATACGCTGAAGTGCATTATCAACAGACTTTGGATCCTTGCCAATTGCTTGACTTATTTTCGCATAGCTCAATCCCTGCAAATAATAGGATAAAACCAAAAGCTCAAATCCCGAAAGGCTCTCATTAACCTTGCTTTCTATAGCGTCTGCCTTTTCACGGCTGAGCATTATGCTTTCAGGATTGATATTTATGTCGCAATCAATGGTGTCCATAAGAGTTGAACCGCTTTCATCATCTCCAATTGTTTTGTTAAGGGAAATATATGAGTTCAGCGGAGCATGCTTCTGACGGGTTGAATTTTTAACTGCCGTAAGTATTTGCCTTGTAATGCAAATATCTGCAAAAGTTTTAAAGGAAACACCCCGTTCTGAATGGAAATCACGCACTGCCTTAAACAGCCCTATCATGCCCTCCTGAACAATATCGTCATTATCGGCACCTGCAATAAAATAGGACTTTGACTTATTAAGCACAAAAAGCCTGTACTTGTCCAACAAGCGGTCAAACGCCCTGTCATCTCCCGAAGAAGCAAGGCTTACAAGCTCTTCATCACTCAAAGAGGCTAAATTTTCAGTGGAATTATCGTTTTGCATTATTCAGCCTCCATTCTTCTTTAATATATCACTCAAAAAATAGTCTGTCAAGAAAAAATTTTATATTTTTACTAAATATTAAGTATAAATAATGTATTTTTTTGTCAAAAATAATCAAAACGAAGCTTCATCATCTGATGAAAGTGACATTTCCTGTAATTGTGCCCTGCTTATAAGGACATTTCTCGGCTTACTTCCTTCGTGAGGACCAATTATTCCTCGCTCTTCAAGCTGGTCAATAAGTCTGCCTGCTCTGGAATAGCCAACCTTAAGCTTTCTTTGGAGAAGGGAGGCACTTGCCTGTCCCAATTCAACAACTATTTCAACTGCACGGGGAAGAAGCTCATCTGCCTCTGTATCATCATTTGCTGATTCTTTATCACCGGCACCGTTTTCAATATGCTCAATAATGTCTTCATTATAGCAGCTTTTTGAACCTTCTTTTACAAATTCAACGATTTTTTCAACCTCTTTATCGCTTACAAACGCACCCTGAATACGCTTGGGCTTGCTTGCACCCATGGGAAGAAAGAGCATGTCACCTTTTCCGAGAAGCTTTTCCGCACCGCCCATATCGAGTATTGTTCGGCTATCAATCTGGCTTGAAACAGAAAATGCAATTCTGCTGGGAACATTAGCTTTAATTAAACCCGTGATAACATCAACCGAGGGGCGTTGTGTTGCAATTACAAGGTGCATACCTGCGGCACGGGCCATTTGAGCAAGACGGCATATTGAATCCTCAACCTCATGGGGGCTTACCATCATAAGGTCGGCAAGCTCGTCTATAATAATTATAATTTGCTCCATTTCACGCTCGCCGTTTATTGCGGCGTATTCATTATACCCTTTAATATCACGCACATTACTGTCCGCAAAAAGGCGGTATCTCTTAACCATTTCCTGAACGGCCCAATTTAAGGCACCTGCCGCACGGCGTGGGTCTGTAACAACAGGGATAAGAAGATGGGGAATACCATTGTATACTCCAAGCTCAACCACCTTGGGGTCAATCAGAATAAGCTTCACCTGATTTGGGTCTGCTTTATAAAGTATGCTTGTAATAAGAGAATTTATACATACGCTTTTACCGCTTCCCGTAGCACCTGCTATAAGCATATGGGGCATTTTTGAAATATCGGAAATAACGGGATTTCCGGCAATATCCTTACCCATGGCAAAGGCGGTTTTTGATTTGTAGTTTTTGAATTCGTCACTGTCAATAACATCACGCAGACATACCACTGATGTGCTTTTATTGGGGATTTCTATGCCAACTGCCGCCTTGCCGGGGATAGGCGCCTCAATTCTTACGCCGAATGCGGCAAGGTTAAGGGCAATATCATCAGCAAGATTGACAATTTTGCTTACCTTTACACCAACAGAAGGCTGAAGCTCAAAACGGGTAACGCTGGGGCCTTTGCTAACCTCAAGAATTTTTGCTTCAACGCCGAAGCTATGAAGAGTATCAACCAGTTTTTTTGCCTGTGTTCTCAAATCCTCAGGTCGGTCAGTGCCGTTTTGAAAAGGCTTTGACTTTGAAAGAAGGTCAATGGGCGGATATACATAGTCAATATAATCATTTTCAATCTCATCCTCAGAAAGCTCAATGGGGGAGTTGTCCTCCTTTGTTCTTTCCGTTCCGCCGGATTCTTCCATTGCAACCTTTTTAATATCTTCGGGAATTTCAACAGATGTGTTATCGGGAGCTTCCTCCTGAGAAGGCGTATCTGTTTTTTTCTTATCAAAAAGATGTATTTTAAAATCCTGCTCTTCTTCCTGATTTGTTTCAGAAGAGGGCTTAGCTTCTTCGCTTTCCCTGCTTTTTTTCTTAGACTTCTTCTCATTGGCTTCAGATGAATTATTTTCACCGATGATTTTAATTTGTTCGCCGCTATGGGCATTTTCCCGTTCTTTTTCAA
This sequence comes from Clostridia bacterium, assembly GCA_036307325.1. Taxonomy (GTDB): domain Bacteria; phylum Bacillota; class Clostridia; order UMGS1883; family UMGS1883; genus UMGS1883. The sequence continues at coordinate 29,945 of JAXJXW010000097.1, read as the reverse complement.
TATCTTCTACAAAATTGAAAAAATGAGAGGAAATGAATTTTGCAAATCTGGTGATTGGCTCTGTTCCTGTTGCCGTTACAAAGGAAATAAGAGCGAGAAAAACCAGAATTATTCCACTGCCTACATTTGAAACAAGGGCACGCAGGGGCAGTGAAATAAGTGCACCTGCCAAGCCTCCCGAATAGCAGAACTTTCCGCTTTCAATTACCGTTTGAAGTATTGACAGAAATTTCGCATTGTCTCCTGAAAATAATGACGGATCTACACTTGTGTAATAGAGAGTATGCAGACCACTTATGCAAATTATTCCCAGCGAGGCAAACACATAGCGGTGCTTGTGGGGCGACAGTGTGCCGCGCAAAAACATATGAACCGTGCCTATGAGAACAATGACAGGTATAGTGTACGCACATGCACCGAAAAGAATGCACCCCATATTTCGTATAAACTTTCCAAGAACGCCAAACGCATTAAAATAATAGGAAAGAATAAGAGCAAGCGTTAAAAATACAAGTAAAATTATTGTGATTTCTTTTTTGGGGTATTTGGAAGAAGATTTTTTCGTTTGTCTTGCGCTTTTTGAAGCAGTACTTCTTGAAGCAAGCTCCTTTCCGGAGGGTGAACGCTTAGCCTTATTTTTTGACGAGGTCTTATTTTTGGATTTATTCATCTGTTTAACCGTCCTTAAATAGTAAAGTTAAGAATAATGCTGAAAATACCTGCCGCAATGCAGTAATAAGAAAAATAACTGAGCTTGCTTTTTTCCACAAGCTTCAGAAGGAAACGAATTGAAAGGTATCCGCTTACTGCCGCAGTAACCATTCCCACTGCAACGCAGGAAAGTGAATGAAACTGCTCCCCTGCGGAAACAATATTTTTCAAATCGAGAACGAGAGCTCCCAGTATTGCAGGAATTGAAAGGAGAAATGAAAAACGGACTGCCGTTTTCTTGTCAAGCTTTGCAAATAATCCCCCGACTATGGTGCTTCCGCTTCTGCTTATGCCGGGAAGTGTTCCGAAGGCTTGAAAAATGCCTACGCAAAGAGACTGAGAAAGCTTCATTTCATCAAGCTGTGTTTTGCCCCCTGCAAGCTTTTCGCTTATAAACAAAAGCGCCGCAGTTATAATAAGGAAAATACCTATGATAAGAAGAGAGGGATTTTCAATTATGTCACCGAATAAAAGTGCTGCGGCAACTGCTGGAAGTGTGCCTATAATCAGCATAACAATAAGCTTTCTGTATGTAAATTCTGAAAGCCTTGCACCTTTGCCGCTGAAAATATCCCGAAGCATTTCAAAAAACGCCTTTATCATTTCCCAAATATCTTTGAAAAACACAATAAATACTGCTGCCAAGGTGGCAACATGAAGCAAAATGTTAAAGGAAAGAAGGCTTGCCGCCTCAGGGTCCATATTCATAAGTCTGCCAATTATGGCAAGATGCCCTGAACTTGAAATAGGCAAAAATTCACTTATTCCCTGCACTAGTCCCAAAATAAAAGCTTTAATTACAGTCAAACCGAAGCCCTCCCAAGTAATATTTAATTTATTTTATCATAAATATATGAAAAAATCTACCCCCATATTTAATTCTTTTTAAACTATGCCGCAAAATATACAGATTACTAAAAAGCCTCCCGAAGAAAGTCCTTCGGGAGGCTTGAATTGGTGAACAATTATTTTTTGTATCCGCATTTGGTACAAACACCGTTTTCATTTAACGCAATGCCACACAGGGGGCAGCGGTCAATTTTATTATTCGGCTCATATTCTTCAGAAGCGGCATTAACTCCGCTTGTGAAAGTAATCTTAGCAATGTTCAGCTTATCTTTAAGCAAATCATGTACAATTTTTATCATACCTTCAACAGTCATGGTTTCTTTTGTAACAACCAATCTGCAGTCGGGATATGCTGTTGCAAGCTCTGTCTTAAAAGCGGGACCCTTCATTTTATTGCCGGGTGTTCCGTTTTTAATTCCCTGAGCCTCATATACGCCGAGAATTGCCGGAAGAAGCGGGTCATCTTCACGCAAAACAAGCGCATGGTCAAAATTCTTCAAAAGCTCCCAAGCGGTTTTCTGAATTTCATTACAGGGGAAAACCATATTAACTCCCGGTTCTATTGAATCCTCAACCTCAATAGTCAGAACGCCCGTATGCCCGTGCAAATACTGAGCTTCACCCTTGAATCCGTAAAACCTGTGCGCATATTGCAGGTCAAATGTTGTAATACTTCTCATAATACCAAACTCCTTTATTATATATTTACGGTTTTAACTCCCGTATGCGTACTTAATAAATTGGTTGGACTATATGGATAAAACGCCATACATTATTTACTGCATTCAGAACATATTCCTTTAAAAATAATATCATGCCCGGTAATTGTAAATCCGTGGGAATCCTTAACGCTTTTATCCAAATCCGCAACATATTCCATATCCATATCAAATATTTTGCCGCATTTTTCACATCTTGCGTGATAATGCAAAAAACTCCTGTGGTCGAAACGGTCCGGGCTTCCCGGAATTTCCATTTTACGGATTTCCCCCGTTTCAGACAGACGATTCAGATTGCGGTATACTGTGGCTTTACTGATACCGGGATATTTTTTTTTAATCTCATAATATATCTCATCCGCAGTTGCATGACACTTGAGATTGTTGACGGCTTCAAGAACCAAATAACACTGGATTGTATTTCTTTTAATCATAGTATCTATCCTTAATGATATTTATTCTCAATAAGAATTATATTACAATAAATAGTATTTGTCAATAGATTAACAGTAAATTTTTGGATGAATTTTTTGGCTAGTGGACTATGAAACCCCACAGAGACAATTTCCAATTTTGTGAATTACCGATTTTTTTCAATTTCGTCACGCTTAATTTTTTGAGAACTGTTCTTTACAAATTCTTTATCACGCATTACGATTTTTCCTATTTGCTTATATGAGGGTAAAATTGAAAGCACACCGCATATGTCCGCATTTACATCATGGTCGCCCAAAAGCTCTGCATCGGGGAAAATTTCAGCACAGAGAATTGTTTTGTCATCCTCCTTGGCTTCATAAACAACAACCTCTTTAACATAGGGCAGAGTGTAGATATACTCTTCAATTTCTTCAGGATAAATATTTTTGCCGTTATCAAGAACAATTATATTCTTCTTTCTGCCTGTTATAACAAGCTGGTCGTTTTTATTCAAATAGCCAAAGTCACCTGTATAGAACCAACCGTCTTTCAATACCTCTGCAGTTTTTTCAGGGTCCTTATAATATCCCAGCATTACGGTGTCACCCTTAACACATATTTCACCTATTCCGTCTGAATCCTTATTCTCAATTTTTATCTCAACGCAGGGAAGTGCATGACCTACTGTGTGACAGTCATTATCAACAGCTGCATTAACACTGACAAGGGGAGAACATTCGGTTATTCCGTATCCGTTCATAAGAACAATGCCTATTGCATCGAAGAAATAAGCCGTGTCCACGGGAACAGGTGCACCGCCGCATATAACCATGCTCAGGTTGCCGCCAAGTCCGTCAAGAATAGATTTGAAAAGCTTCTTTCTCAAATCTATTCCAACCTTACGAAGCCCGTTTGAAACCTTCATAAGAACGAGAAGTGCACTGAGCTTGCCCTGTTTTTGGGCAGTGCGAAGTATGTTTTTATGAAGTGCAGATGCCACTGTGGGAACAACCATCATATAGCTGGGCTTGTAAAGAGTAAGGTTTTTGGGTATTGCACGCAGACTTTCGTTTATGCATATGGTGGTATGTTTGTGAATACCAACCAAAATTCCGCAAACGGCCTCATATGTATGGTGATAGGGAAGAAGGGAAAGCCCTGCATCATGGATAGTGGCAACTCTGAGTCCGTGATAAACAATGGAGCAAAGGTTTTTCTCAGAAAGCATAACACCCTTTGCAAGACCCGTTGTACCTGAAGTATAAACAAGCATCTTAAGCTTATCGTATTCTGTTTTCATATCAACATAGGAAGTATTGCCGTTTTTGTAAAGCTCACGGCCTTTTTCCCGAAGTGCGTTAAAGGAGAGAAAGTTGCCTTCGTTCTCTGTGCGGTCAAAGCCTATGAAATACTTGATAGAACCCAGCTCGCCGAGATTTTCTTTTATAAAGCTTTCAAGCTTGCCATGATAGAAAAATACGGTGCTTTCACTGCGGTTTAATATATTGAGCATGTCATGGGGAGGAAGCTCTTTATCAACGCCGACAAATACACTGTCTGAGCAGAGAACACTTAGGTATGTATTTACCCATTTATAACTGTTATCCCCTGAACAAGCGATATTTGTTTTTTCTATTCCAATATCTGCAAGAGCAGTACCGAGAGCATAAACATCTTCATAAAATTCCTTGTATGTTACATCGCATTCCTTTTTGTTTTCTTTATGTCTGAAAGCCAAAGTGTCTGCAGCCTCATCCTTGGCTTTTTCAAGCATGTCACGAAGATTTGTAAAGCTTTTAACCTTGTCATATTCAAATTTCTTTTTCATATTATACATTTTCCTTCATTTTAATCTATTAGTTTTTATCCGTGAGGAGCTTGTTGACTTCTGCAATAAAGGTGTTAACATCCTTGAATTGACGATAAACAGATGCAAAGCGTACATAGGCAACCTCGTCAATATCACGAAGCCCTTCCATAACCTTTTCGCCTATTTCCTTTGTTGAAATTTCCCGCTTCAAGGTGTTTTGCAAATCGGATTCAATCTTATCAACAAGCAAATCAAGCTGATGTGTTTCCACAGGCCTTTTTTCACAAGCACGGGTAAGACCTGACAAAAGCTTTTCACGGCTGAAAAGCTCACGGGTTTTATCTTTTTTGATTACTATAATGGGGAGACTTTCAACCTTTTCATATGTAGTAAACCTTTTGGCGCATTTTATACATTCACGCCTTCTTCTTATGGCCACCCCCTCATCAGTGGGGCGAGAGTCAATTACCTTACTGTCATCAAAACCGCAAAACGGACAACGCATAAAAAACCTCCAAAAATGTTTAATTATTTTCAATAGCCGAAATTTTATCTATTCTGCCCTGATGCCTGCCGCCTTCAAATTCGGCCGCCATATATGCGTCAACAATTTTCTTGGCATCATCAGCATTGGTAAATCTGCCGCCGAGAGCTATAACATTAGCATTGTTGTGCTGCTTCACAAGAGAAGCTATTTCGACAGAAGGGCAAAGCCCGCAGCGAATGCCCTTTACCTTGTTTGCCGCTATTGATATGCCAACGCCGGTTCCGCATACCAAAATACCGAAATCAACATTTTTATTCACCACTTCATTACAACACAAAACAGCATAATCAGGATAATCAACACTGTCAGGGGTGTTTGTTCCCAGGTCTGTAATTTCATGGCCTTTGGATTTCAGATAATCACGCAGAATGTTTTTAAGCTCAAATCCTCCGTGATCTGCCGCCATAGCTATCTTCATAAAATCAATCCTTCCAAATATTATTGTATATTATTATTTTGTTCTTTTTCCGCTCGCTCCCGTTCCGCCTGGGGCTTACGAAGATATACTGCACAGAGCTTGTCTGCGCTTAAGGTCTCTTTCGTAAGTGCACAGGTGCAAACGCTTCCTGCACGCTGCAATAAAAGGTGAGGCGGAGCAAACACTGCGTTTTCTCCCAAGGCTTCTTTAAGATATGTCCTATGTACCTTAACGCCGTCACCGACAAATATTGTTTTTTCATTTAACTGGGCTGCCAGCTCCTCAATGGAAAGTGCACGGGGATTTTCTACGCAGACGAGCTTGTCTCCGTCAAAACGGTAGAGCGCATTATATACCTGGTTGCGCCGTGCATCCATAATCGGGGAAATAAGGAAAGGACTGCAGGAAACATTCTGTGCAAGAGCCTCCAGTGTTGACACGCCAACTACAGGCTTATCCGCACCGTAGGCAAGCCCCTTAATTGTTCCTATTCCTATTCTCAATCCCGTAAAGGACCCAGGCCCTGAAGAGCAGGCAAACAAATCAATATCACTGCAAGTAAGAGAAAGCCCTGAAAGCAGCTCATCAATCATGGGCATAATAGTTTGTGAATGAGTCAACGCTCCGGAAAAGGATATTTCTGCTTTTACGGCGTCACCGTCAAGCAGTGCGGCGGAAGCCGTGGTTGCCGATGTATCTATAGCAAGTACTCTCATATATTTATCGCCTCAATCAATCTCTCATTACTATCACCGTCTGTACGAGAAATCTTTACGGTGATTGCATCATCGGGAATAACATCACGAAATGCGTCAGGCCACTCAATAAGGGAAATGCCGCTTTCAATCTGTTCATCAAACCCTATATCATAAAGCTCCTCCGCATCGGAAAGACGATACAGGTCATAATGATTTATAGCCGTACGCCCTTCATAGCGGTGCATAATTGTGAAGGTGGGAGAGGACACGCCCTTTTCAATTCCGAAATACTTGGCAAAACCTCTTACAAAAGCGGTTTTTCCTGCCCCAAGGTCACCCGTCAGGCAAATTACCTGCGGTGGCGTGATGCTTGACGCAAATTCATATGCAAATTTTTCAGTTTCTTCAGCACTATGTGATAAAAAATTCACTGTCCTACCCCTTTATGCATAGCTTCATATATTTATATATAATACCACAGAAAGTAAATAATTGCAACTGCTTTTGAAAAAACATATAAAAATACCTGTTAAAATTCGTTTGAGTTGAAAAATCTGTGATTTTTGATTAAAAATATGAATTTTTTTGTTGATTTCTATTGACAAAATCTGTGTTTTTGTGGTAATCTTACATTAAGAAAAATTATTTTATACTGCGGAGGGATACAGATGAATTTTGAGACAATGGATAAAATCAAAATAACGCCCCGTGTACAACATTTGCGTGATATGCTTTTTGAAAAGATGCCGCAAATAGAGGGGGACCGTGCGCGCCTTGTTACGGAGAGCTATAAAATGACGGAGCATCTTCCCATAATAAAACGCAGAAGCGCTGCTTTTTCGCATATATTAAGGAATATTCCCATAACAATAAGAGAAGGTGAGCTTATTGTGGGAAGTGCAACAAAATCTCCCAGAAGCTGCCAGACCTTTCCTGAATATTCTTATGAATGGCTTGAGGCGGAATTTGACACACTTGCCACAAGAAGTGCAGACCCGTTTTATATTGACGAGGAAACTAAAAAAGAGCTTCGTGAAATACATAAGTATTGGAAGGGCAAAACAAACAGTGAGCTTGCCACAAGCTACATGGCGCCCGAAGCATTGCTTGCCATTGAGCATAATATTTTTACAACGGGAAACTATTTTTACAACGGTGTAGGTCACCTTTGTGTTCAGTATGACAAGGTGCTTGAAATGGGCTTTGGCGGAATAAGAAAGCAAGCTGAAGAAGCACTTTCAAGAGTTGATGTTGCAGACGGGGAGCATGCGGCAAAAAGCAGCTTTCTTGAAGCAGTAATTGAAAGCTGCGACGCTGCAATCGCCTATGCGGACAGATATGCCGACCTTGCAGAGGAAGAGGCAAAAAGGCAAAGCGGTCAGCGTAAGGAGGAGCTTCAAAAAATTGCGTCAAACTGCCGAAATGTCTTAAAGTGCGGCGCAAAAAGCTTTTATGAAGCCTGCCAGGGCTTTTGGTTCGTTCAGATGCTTATACAGATGGAGGGAAGCGGCCATTCAATTTCTCCCGGAAGATTTGACATGTATATGTATCCTTACTTTAAAAAGGATTACGAAAGCGGAAAGCTCTCTCTTGAATTTGCCCAGGAGCTTGTTGATTGCGTATGGGTTAAATTAAACGATTTGAACAAGGTTCGTGATGCGGCTTCTGCTGAGGGCTTTGCCGGCTACAGTCTTTTCCAGAACCTTATTGTAGGCGGACAGACAAAGGAAGGCATAGACAGTACAAATGAAATGTCTTATATAAGCCTTAACGCTACAATGCATATATTACTTCCCCAGCCGTCTATTTCAATCAGAGTGTGGAACGGCTCGCCCCAGGATTTGCTTATTATGGCGGCGCATGTAACCAGAACGGGCGTGGGCTTGCCTGCTTATTACAATGATGAGGTTATTATTCCCTCACTTCTCAGCAGGGGAGTAGAGCTTCATGATGCAAGAAATTACTGTATTATCGGTTGCGTTGAGCCTCAGTGCCCCGGTAAGACAGACGGCTGGCATGATGCGGCGTTCTTTAACATGCTTCGCCCCCTGGAGCTTGTATTTTCAAACGGAAAGGGCAAGGGTGTGCAGATTTCTGTTAAAACAGGTGAGGTTGAAACCCTTGATACTTACGAAAAATTCTTTAACGCATATAAGGCGCAGATGGATTATTGCATAAAGCTTCTTGTAAATTCAGACAATGCAATAGATAAGGCACATGCCGTTCGTACGCCTCTTCCTTTCCTTTCTTCAATGGTTGAAGACTGTATCGGCAGAGGAAAGTCTGTGCAGGAGGGCGGCGCAATATATAACTTTACAGGACCTCAGGGCTTTGGCGTTGCCAACATGGCAGATGCCCTCTACGCAATGAAAAAGCTTGTGTATGATGAAAAGAAATATACTCTCAAAGAGGTTAAAGGTGCCTTGGAGGCAAACTTCAGCGGTGAGGAAAGCGGACTCAGCACAGAACAGCTTACTGTTGAAATTGCCAGAGAGCTTGAAAAGAAAATGGAGCTTAATGAGGAAATCATTAAGGAAATCTATAAAACCGTTCAGGCAGAAAATCATATGGGCGGAAACAAGCGTTATGCAGAGCTTTTGGTGGACATAAATGCTCTTCCCAAATTCGGTAACGATTTTGACGAGATTGATGAATTCGCCCGTAAAGCGGCTTACCTTTACACACGCCCTCTGGAAAAATATAAAAACCCCAGAGGAGGAAGCTTCCAGGCAGGGCTTTATCCCGTTTCCGCAAATGTTCCCTTAGGGGCGCAGACAGGAGCAACTCCCGACGGAAGATTGGCTTATACTCCCATTGCAGACGGTGTTTCTCCCGGTGCGGGAAGAGATGTTAACGGGCCAACGGCTGCAGCAAACTCCGTTGCCAAGATTGACCACGGCATTGCTTCAAACGGAACGCTCTTTAATATGAAGTTCCATCCTTCCGCTTTGAAGGGAAATGAAGGCTTGCAGAATTTCGTTGCGTTGGTAAGAGGATATTTTGACAGGAAGGGAATGCATGTTCAGTTTAATGTTGTAAGCCGTGAAACCCTCCGTGACGCACAGGCACATCCTGAAAATTACAAAAATCTTGTAGTTCGAGTTGCAGGTTACAGTGCATTGTTTACCACACTTTCTCGTTCTCTGCAAGATGATATTATTAACAGAACGGAGCAGATGAGCTTCTGATGAAAGGCTGTGAAACAGTTGGATATTTCAAAGGTGAGAGGAAGAATTTTTGACATTCAGAAATATTCTGTTCATGACGGCCCCGGTATAAGAACAATTGTATTTTTAAAAGGCTGTGCACTAAGGTGCAGATGGTGCTGCAATCCTGAATCCCAGGAGTTTGAAATTCAAAATATGAATGAGAACGGCAAAATTAAAATTGTTGGGCGTGATGTGAGTGCAGGCGAGGTAATTCATGAGGTATTAAAGGATGTGAATTATTATCGCAGAAGCGGCGGGGGGATGACCCTTTCCGGCGGAGAAATGCTTCTCCAGGTGGATTTTGCACAAGCTCTTTTGCAGCTTGCACATGAAAACGGAATAAATACGGCGGTTGAATCAACGGGGTTTGCATCCTTTGATAAAATAGAAAGATTGCTTCCTTATATTGATACATTTTTGCTTGACATAAAGCATATAAATGGCGCAAAGCATAAGGAATTCACAAAGCAGGATAACGCCCTTATTCTTGAAAATGCGGTTAAAATCGCTCAGCATTCAAAAAAATGTATTGTGCGTGTTCCCACAATTCCGGGCTTCAATGATACAGAGGAAGAAATAGGGGAAATAGCACGCTTTGCACATGAAAAAATGCGTGTTGATGAAATAAATCTTTTGCCGTATCACCGATTGGGGAAAGACAAGTACAAGGGTCTTGACCGTGAATATTTAATGGGTGATGCATTGCCGCCTGATGATGAAAAAATGGAGAGACTTTGCAGGGTGGCTGAAGGCTTTGGATTAAAAGCGAAGGTAGGTGGTTAAGAATGAACGAATTTGAATTAAGAGACAAAATGCGTATTATTCAGGAAATTGTTCCCGGCAAACAGATTACGCTTGCTCATGTTATAGCAAATCCCGATGAGATACTTTATAAAAAGCTGGGGCTTGACCCGCGGATTGATTATTCAAAGGCGGCTATCGGAATTATTACGATGACTCCCAGTGAAACGGCAATTATCGCAGGGGATATTGCCATAAAGTCATCAGGCGTTGAAATAGGCTTTGTAGACAGATTCAGCGGCACCTTGATTGTAACGGGAACCGTTTCCCAGGTTGACACCGCCGTGCGTGAGGTTTGTGCATATGCGAAGGAAACCCTTGGCTTTACCGTTTGCGATGTGACAAAAACATGATGAAAAAGCTCATATTGATTGGCAGAAGCGAAGCCGGTAAAACAACTCTAACCCAGGCACTCAGAGGAGAAAAGCTTCGTTATGAAAAAACTCAATATGTTTCATATGATGATTTTTTAATTGATACGCCGGGAGAATATGCGGAAAACGCCGACCTTGCCCATGCATTGGCACTGTATTCTTATGAAGCCGATGTTGTAGGCCTTCTTCTGAGCGCAACGGAAAGCTATTCTTTGTACGCTCCCAACATTGCCCCAATGGCGAACAGAGAGGTTATTGGAATAGTCACAAAAGCAGACAGAAAAGACGCAAGGGTAGACCTTGCGAAAATGTGGCTAGAGCTTGCAGGATGTAAAAAAATCTTTGTAACCTCCTCATATAACCGTGATGGAATAGATGAAATTCTTAAATTTCTCTCAAAATAATTCAAAAAACCACAAAAAACCACAAAAATATATTGACAACACAACAAATAGGTTGTAAAATATAAGCATAGATAGTGAAAATAATTTTATTTCTTATAGGAAAGGATGAATTTCAATATGGTAAACGAGTATGAAATCAAAAAACAAATCTGTGACATCGGTAAGAGAATCTATGACAGAGGCATGGTTGCCGCTAATGACGGTAATATCTCTGTAAAGATTTCAGACAATGAATTCCTTTGCACACCCACAGGCGTTAGTAAGGGATTTATGACACCTGATTTTATATGTAAGGTTGACAAAGAGGGTAAGCCCCTTGAAACAAACGGTAACTACAGACCTTCAAGTGAAATCAAAATGCATATGAGAGTGTATCAGCAGCGCCCTGATGTAAAGAGCGTTGTTCATGCACATCCTATTTATGCAACAAGCTTTGCTATTGCAGGCATTCCTCTTACTCAGCCGATTATGCCTGAGGCAGTTATTGCTCTCGGATGTGTTCCCATTGCTGAGTACGGCACACCTTCAACAAACGAAATTCCGGATGCAGTAGAAAAGTATCTTCCTTACTTTGATGCGGTTCTTCTTGCAAACCACGGTGCTCTTTCATACAGCGATTCGCTTCTTAACGCATACTACAAGATGGAATCTCTTGAATTTTACGCTCAGCTTCTCTTCAATTCAAAGCAGCTCGGCGGACCTAAGGAATTTAGTGAAGAGCAGATTCAGAGACTTTATGAAATCCGTCGCCAGATGGGTCTTAAGGGTAAGCACCCTGCAAATATCTGCATGAATAACCATGACGGCAAGTCAAGCTGCCACACCTGCGGCGCATGCAATGTTGCTCACGGAAATAAATCTTCTGATGCAGACCTTGTTGCTGAAATTACCAAGAAGGTTCTTGAGGCAATGGGCAAATAATTGAAAGGAATGAACAAAATGGACATCAATTCAGATAAGATACAAGAAATTGTAAAACAGGTTCTGAATGAGATGAACGGTGCACCAACGGCGGCTAAATCTGCCTCTGCGGGAAGTATTCCCAAAACCTCTCGTGTTGCAATGCTCACTTCTCTTGAGCATTACGACATTAAAGAGTATCCCATTCCCGAAATCGGTGATGATGATATTTTGGTAAAGGTTGAAGGCTGCGGCGTGTGCGGAACTGACGCACATGAGTTTAAAAGAGATCCGTTCGGTCTTATTCCTGTTGTACTCGGCCATGAAGGCACGGGCGAAATTGTGAAGATGGGTAAGAATGTTAAGCGTGACAGTGCAGGCAAGAGCCTGAGCATTGGCGATAAGGTTGTTACCTGTATGATATTTAAGGACAATCCTGACATCACAATGTTTGATTTGAACAAACAAAATGTGGGCGGTGCAGATGTTTACGGGCTTCTTCCCGATGACGATGTGCATCTTAACGGTTGGTTTGCCGATTATCTTGTTGTAAGAAAAGGCTCTACAATATTTAATGTAAGTGACCTTGACCTTGATTCAAGAATACTTATTGAGCCCTGCGCCGTTTTAATCCATGCGGTTGAACGGGCAAAAACAACAGGTATACTCAGATTTAACAGCCGTGTTGTTGTTCAGGGCTGCGGACCAATCGGCTTGATTTGTATTGCGGTGCTTCGTACAATGGGTATTGAAAATATCACTGCGGTTGACGGCGAGGATAAACGCCTTAACTTTGCAAAAGAAATGGGCGCAACAAAGACGGTTAACTTCAAGGACCACAAGGGTGTTGAAGCTTTGACCGGTGCGGTTGAAGCCTCCTTCGGCGGGTACCTTGCGGATTTTGCGTTCCAGTGTACAGGTTCTCCCATTGCACATGCAAACATATATAAGTTTATAAGAAACGGCGGCGGTCTTTGTGAGCTTGGTTTCTTTATAAATGGCGGTGACGCAACAATAAATCCCCACTTTGACATTTGTTCAAAGGAAATTACAACAGTGGGTTCTTGGGTATATACCCTTCGTGACTATGCTACAACATTTGATTTTCTCAAGAGAGCAAAGGCAATCGGTCTTCCCATGTCTAAGCTTATAACACATAAGTTCCCTCTTGATAAAATAAATGAAGCACATGTTACAAACCTTAAGATGGAAGGTCTTAAGATCGCCATCGTAAACCAGTAATAAATTTATATTTAACATATTTAGGAGGTAGACGAAATGTCACAGGAAGCTTTAGGAATGATTGAAACAAGAGGTCTTGTTGCAGCAATTGAGGCAGCAGACGCAATGGTAAAGGCTGCAGAGGTAACACTTATCGGAACAGAAAAAATCGGTAGCGGTCTTGTAAGTGTTATGGTTCGTGGCGATGTAGGCGCAGTAAAGGCTGCAGTTGAAGCAGGCAGCGCAATGGCAGGCAAGCTCGGTGAGCTTGTAGCAGTACATGTAATTCCCCGCCCTCATACAGATGTTGAGAAAATTCTCCCCACATTATAATTGAAAAGGGTGAATAAAAATGGCTCAAAGCAAAACAACAAAAAAACCGGCCGAAGTTAAGGCTGATGTTGAAATTAAGAAGGAGGTAACTAAAATGACTCAGGAAGCATTAGGTATGGTAGAAACAAGAGGTCTTGTTGCAGCAATTGAAGCAGCAGATTCAATGCTTAAGGCAGCAAATGTAACACTTATCGGAACAGAAAAGATCGGTAGCGGTCTTGTAAGCGTAATGGTGCGCGGCGATGTAGGTGCAGTAAAGGCTGCAGTTGAAGCAGGCAGTGCAAACGCTCAGCGTCTCGGTGAGCTTGTAGCAGTACATGTAATTCCTCGTCCTCATACGGATGTTGAAAAAATTCTTCCCACTCTTAAATAATTGGGGGAGATTTCATGTTAATAGGTAAAGTAGTCGGAAGTGTTGTTTCAACACGGAAGAATGAAAACCTTGTGGGTAGCAAGTTTATGATTGTGGAAACGCTGGATAAGTTCGGCGGTGAAAAGCAGCTTATTGCAGTTGATAATGTTGGTGCAGGAATTGGTGAAGAGGTTCTTGTTGCAACAGGAAGTGCGGCTCGAATCGGTGTGGGTAAAGAAACGGCCCCCATTGATGCTGCAATCGTGGGCATTATTGATAATGTTTCCGCAATATAGGTTGATTTTATGAAAGGAAAATTGCAATGAGAGTTGACGAACTGAAAAGCATAATGAGAGATTGCGGCGTGGCAGGTGCCGGCGGTGCAGGCTTTCCAAGCTATGCAAAGCTCAGCGACAAGGCTGAAACAATTATACTTAATTGTGCAGAGTGTGAACCGCTTTTCAGGCTTCACCGTCAGCTTCTTCGCAAATATTCTTTTGAAATTATCAGCACTCTTGACAAAATAACAAAATGCATTGGGGCAAAGAGATTTTTCGTTGCTATGAAAAAAGGCTATCAGACAACGGCCGAAGCCGTTGAACGGGATATTGCCGCTTTTGAAAACGGCAGCGTAAGTTATTTGCATGAGGTTTACCCTGCAGGAGATGAAATTGTTCTTATATATGATGTAACGGGCAAAATGGTTCCTGCAGGGGGCCTTCCCATTGATGTAGGAGTTATTGTTTACAATGTGGAAACGGTGCTTAATATTTATAAAGCACTAAACGGCGAAAGCGTAACTCATAAGTATGTAACGGTAGGCGGAGCCGTTAAAAATCCCCAGACCTTCTGCGTGCCTATAGGTACACCGCTTACAACGCTGGTTGCCCTTGCAGGCGGAGAATCTGAAAAAAATACCGTTTTATTAAGCGGCGGCCCCATGACGGGAAACATAGCCAAAAACGGTGAAACAGTTACAAAAACAACAAATGGCGTTCTGGCGTTGCCTGAAGATAACCCTGTTATTGTTCAGCGCAGGCAAAATATAAAAATACTTAAAAGAAGAACAATGTCAGCATGTTGTCAGTGCAGAATGTGTACTGATATGTGTCCCAGGTATCTTCTCGGATACCCCATAGAACCCCATAGATTTATGCTTGGCGTGAAAAATGATGACGCTCAGGATTCCCAGGCATTTTTAAACACTCAGTATTGCTCTCAGTGCGGAATGTGTGAAATGGTGGCTTGTAAGCAGGGACTGAATCCACGAACACTTATTGGCTTTGCCAAGGCAAGCATTATGAAAAACGGACTTAAAAATCCAAACAAAATCGAAGCTGTTCCCCGTGGGGAACGGAACATGAGAAGATTGACTACTGCAAGATTGAGACAAAAGCTCGGTCTTGAGAAATATAATAATCCCTCGCCGCTTTCGGATGCGGTTGTAAGCCCCGATAAGCTCTACATATCAATGCGGCAGAATATCGGTAAACCCGGTGATGTGATAGTGAAAGAGGGACAAATGGTAAAAAAGGGTGAGTGCATTGTGAAGGCTCCCGAAAATGCATTGGGGCTTCCCATTCACAGCCCTATAGACGGAACGATACTTAAAATCAGCAATGATGTAATTACTGTTAAATCTGCAGAAAGGGAATGATGCATATATGAATAAAGCAATTGGAATGGTTGAATATACAACGGTTTCTGCCGGTATGCAGGCTGCAGATTTAATTGTAAAAACGGCGTCCGTTGAAATTATAGAGGCAAGTACGGTTTGCCCCGGCAAATATATGATTGTGTTTGCCGGAAATCTCAGCGCTGTAAGAGCGTCGCTTGACGCATGCAAAACACAATTTCCCGTAAAGCTTATTGATAGCTTTGTGCTGGGAAATCCCCATGAGGATATACTGCCGGCAATAAACGGTGCAACAGAGGTAAGCGATGTGGAAGCCCTGGGGGTTTTTGAAACATACAGTGCCGCTGCGGCAGTTGTGGCAGCAGATAACACGGTAAAGACTTCTATGGTTAAGCTTATTGAAATAAGACTTGCCCGGGGTATGTGCGGAAAGTCGTATGTTCTTATTACAGGCGATATTGCGGCAGTATCTGCGGCAATTGAGCGTGCTAAGGAAAATGCAAAGGATAGCGGAATGTATCTTGATAGTGCGGTAATTGCAAGTCCTGCTCAGGATTTGTGGAAGAATATTTTATAATTGCGGGGTGTTACCATGATTGATGAAAAATATATCAGCAGTATAGTTGAAAATGTACTTAATGAAATGGGACTAAAAGCTCAGAGTGATAAAAAGCAGCTTGGTGTTTTTGACGACATGGGCGAGGCTCTCAAGTCAGTTGAAAAGGCATACAAGCAGTTCAGAGGGTACAGTGTGGCACAGCGTGAAAAAATGATTGAAAAAATCCGTAAATATACCCTTGAAAATGCGGAAATGTTTGCCGTAATGGGTGTTGAAGAAACGGGAATGGGCAGAGTTGAGGATAAGATTATAAAGCATCAGCTCGTTGCAGAGAAAACTCCCGGTACTGAGGACCTTAAGCCCCAGGTTATGACAGGGGATGCAGGTCTTACTCTTATAGAAATGGCTCCTTACGGAATTATCGGAAGCATTACGCCTTCCACTAATCCCAGTGAGACTGTTATATGTAACTCAATTGGTATGATTGCAGGCGGTAACGCCGTTGTGTTTAATCCTCATCCCGGTGCAAAGAGAACATCTTGTGCGGCTGTTGATATGGTAAACCGTGCAATTCTTGAAGCAGGCGGTCCCGAAAACCTTGTGGTAACGGTTAAGGAGCCTACTCTTAAAACCTCTGACGAAATGGTAAAGTCACCTCTTGTAAAAATGCTTGTTGCAACAGGCGGCCCCGGCGTTGTTAAAATGCTTCTGTCATCAGGTAAGAAGGCAATAGGAGCAGGTGCAGGCAATCCCCCTGTTATTGTTGACGAAACTGCTGATGTTAAAAAAGCAGGTGCAGATATTGTTGCAGGTGCAAGCTTTGATAATAACCTTCCTTGTATTGCGGAAAAGGAATGCTTTGTTGTTTCCTCCGTTGCAGATGAGCTTATTTCAAGCATGCTTGAAAACGGTGCATATATGATAAAGGGCAAGGATATTGACAAGCTTATGGAGCTTGCTCTTGTTGAAAAAGACGGTAAGAAAATAATCAACAGAAAGCTTGTTGGCCGTGATGCAGGAAAAATTCTTAAGATGATTGGCATTGAAGCTGATGTAAGGCTTATAATCTGCGAAACGGATTTCAACCATCCATTTGTTCAGACTGAGCTTCTTATGCCAATTCTTCCCATAGTAAGAGTAAATGATATAGACCAGGCTATTGACTATGCAGTTAAGGCAGAAGCAGGCAGACGCCACAGTGCTCACATTCATTCAAAGAATGTTGATAATCTTACACGCTTTGCCCGTGAGGTTGAAACAACAATTTTCGTTAAAAATGCACCTTCTTATGCAGGTATTGGTGCCGGCGGCGAAGGCTATACAACCTTTACAATTGCCGGACCTACAGGCGAAGGTCTAACTGCGGCACACTCATTTACCCGCAGCAGAAGATGCGTGCTTGTAGACGGTCTTCACATTGTATAATTTGAAGGGATTGAAGCATAAATGAAAGCTCTTGGAATGATTGAGGTTTACAGCTTTACAACGGCTCTGTGTGTTGCAGATGTAATGGCAAAAGCGGCAGATGTTGAGGTAATAGCTTTTGACAGAAACCGACCTATCAGAACGGATGTGCCTGCGCCTCTCGTAATGGAAGTAAAAATAGAAGGCGATAATTCCTCCGTTAAGGCGGCTATTGAGGCAGGCAAGGAATACGCTCAGCGTGAGGGCAAGTATATTGTTTCTCATGTGATTGCACGCCCTGATAAGCAAACTGAGTCTATGGCATATCTGTTTGATATTAACAGAGATAAATTTAACAAGAAGATGGTGAAGAAATGAGTTCAATAGGAATACTCGAGGTACAGGGACTCGTAGCGGCAATAAGCGGACTTGACGCAATGCTTAAAGCGGCGGAGGTGCGTATTATACATACGGAAAAACGCCTTGGCGGACGACTTGTTACATTTATTGTCATGGGGCAGATTTCAGCGGTAAAGGCGGCAGTTGAGGCAGGA
The DNA here is from genome assembly GCA_036307325.1 of Clostridia bacterium. Taxonomy (GTDB): domain Bacteria; phylum Bacillota; class Clostridia; order UMGS1883; family UMGS1883; genus UMGS1883. The sequence continues at coordinate 12,029 of JAXJXW010000097.1, read as the reverse complement.
AGAGAAGAAGCCGCAAAGCTTGGCGATGTTTACGGATGTGAGGTTATTGCCAATCCGCACGGCGAGGTAATGAAATTTTTTGATCTTGAAGCATAGGGGAATGAACTATGGATATAAGACAGATAGAGGATATTGTTAAAAAGACTTCCCAGGAGTACAAAAATCAAGGTGATGTAAAGGTTGGCGTTTCCCAGAGGCATATTCACCTTTCAAGAGAACATCTTGATATACTTTTCGGAAAGGGATATGAGCTTACAAAAAAGAAAACGCTTATGGGGCGGGAATTTGCCTCTGAAGAGGTAGTAACTCTTGTGGGGCCTTCCCTTAAAGCCATAGAAAAGGTGCGTGTTCTTGGCCCTGTCCGCAAAAACACTCAGGTTGAGATTTCAAGAACAGACACATTTGTGCTCAAGGTAAGCCCTCCTGTTCGCCCGTCGGGCGAGGTGGCAGGAAGTGAGCGTATTGTTATAGTAGGGCCTAAGGGCAGTGTATATCTCAAGGAAGGCGTTATTATAGCAAACCGTCACATTCATCTTACGCCTGAATATGCGTCTCAGCACGATATAAAAGACGGCGATATGGTTGATGTTATATGCCACGGTAAAGAAAAAACCACAAAATTTTATGATGTGCAGATTCGTGTGCGTGATGACTTTAATGTGGAAATGCACATAGACACAGACGATGCAAACAGTGCCGGACTTAAAAACGGAGATAAGGTTACACTGGTGCGTAAATAAAAATATATGTTATAAGGAGTCTTCCGATGTTAGCATTTGAAAGACAACAGCGTATAATCGAATTACTCCACGAAAGTGGCGCAGTATCTGTAAGCAGGCTCAGCAGTGAGTTCGGCGTGGCAGAAGAAACAATAAGAAGAGACCTTGAAAAGCTTGAAAAGCAAGAAAAGCTTTTGCGTACTCACGGCGGTGCAATACCTGTTGATGACAGTAAGCATGAGCCTTCTATAGAAAAAAGAAGAAAGCTTAATGTTGAGGAGAAGAAATGCATTGCCCGTGTGGCGGCAGAACTCATTTCACCCGGAGATACGATTTTTCTTGACGCTTCAACAACAACCTTTTTTCTTGCTCGTGAGCTTAAAGGGATGCAGAACATAACCGTTATTACAAATTCACTCCAAACAATGGAGGAGCTTTCAGGCGTTGACGGAATTAAGCTTATCGGAACGGGGGGAATTGTGGGTTCAAACCTTTCGTTTGTAGGCAGTCTTGCAGAAAATGCGGTGCGTGAAAAGTATTTTGCAAACAAGATGTTTTTCAGCTCCCGCGGCATAACCCTTCAGGCAGGGATTCTTGACAGTAATGAACAAGAATGCGCCATGAAAAAATGCATGATGGAAAATTCCCAACAAAAGATTTATGTGTGTGAGCATTCAAAAATTGACCGTATCGGCTTTGCAAAGCTGGCATCATTTGAAGAAATTGACACATTTGTGACGGATTTACCTCTGGATGAAGAGTGGCACAGGATTTTTGATGAGGCAAATACACAACTGATAGAAGCTAAATAAATAAATCTTGCTTTTGCATTTATATAAAATTAAAAAAAATGACTCAAGTCCAAACAAAGGATTGAGTCATTTTTGATTTCATCAAATAATTTTTAAACAGACCTGTTTTTATGAATTACCGCTTTTTTATTGACGGTTTAATTTCAGAAATAAGTATTGCTATAAATATTACGAAAAATCCAAGGAATAATCGGGGCGTTAATCTTTCTGAGGTAAATATTACGGAGAAGAGAACGCCGAACACCGCTTCAAGACTGAGTATAAGTGCTGCCGTTGAAGGCGGTGTGAACTTTTGCCCCACATTCTGAAGTATGTAGCAAACACAGGTTGCGAAAATTGCAAGATACAAAATCGAAGCAATACCTGATGGCGGTATATTTGTGGGGGCAGGTTCAAATATAATGGCAGGGATAATGGCGATTATTCCCGCAAAGAAAAATTGCAGCATGGTTAAAAGTAAAATGTCACGGTTTTTTGAAAACAGTGAAACGGCTACCATATGAGAAGCAAAAAAGAAGCCGCCGATAAGTGTTAATAAATCGCCAAGGCATATGCTTGAAAAATCATTGCCGCTAATTGAAACCAGTGTTATACCGAAAATACAAAGAACTGCCGCAGAAATATTGTAAATATCGGGGCGTTCTTTTGTGATTGCCCAAAATAAAAAGGGAACAATAATGCAGTAAATCGCAGTTAAAAATGCGTTCTTACCGGGGGTTGTTGCATCATCTGCCAAACCATAGGTCTGAAAAATATATGCCGTAATTACAAATACGCCCATTATAAATCCTCGGATAAGGTATTCCTTGTTTAAGATTTTAAGCCTTTTGTGAAGAATAAGGGCAAGAACTGCGGCAGCTATGAGAAAACGAGTGGAAAGCAGTGTGTAAATTCCTACATTTTGGATTGTGCCTTCCATTATAAAGAAGGTTGTGCCCCAAATTACCGTAGCAAACAAAAGAGAAAGCTTTGCAAATAATGAAATATGTTTTTTTAACAAGAATTATCAGTCCTTTGTACTAAATTGTAAGGTCGGCTGTTTTGGCGTTGGTGAAGCTTATCAGGTCCTTTGGTGAAAGAATAATCTGAAGACCTCGCATCCCGCCGCTTACTGCTATATCTTCAAGCTCTAAGGCAGTCTGATGAATAAATGTGGGCAGAGCCTTTTTCATGCCTATGGGACTGCAGCCGCCTCGGATATACCCCGTGGTGGGAAGTAAATCCTTCACATGGAGAAATTCAACCTTTTTATTGCCGGTGACCTTTGCGGCTTTTTTTAAATCAACCTCCAAATCGCAGGGAATGCAAAATACACATAAGCCCGTTTTATCTCCCTTTGCAACAAGAGTTTTAAAGGTAGCATTGCAGCTTCTTCCAATGCTTTCGGCAATATGAGTGCCGGAAAGGTCTGATTCATCAACCTCATATTCAATTGTTTTAAAGGGTATTTTTGCTTTTTCAAGCATGCGCACTGCATTTGTTTTTGCCATGGTGTTCACCTCCGCAAAAAAAAATTATTGCCTTTAAACAAAAACAATAGTATTATATATTAAAAGAATAAAAAAAACAATACAGTTTATTGCAAAGGTTGTGATTTTTTGGCGGAATTTATTCTTTTTGATTTAGACGGAACGCTTACAGACCCTAAAGAGGGAATAACAAAATGTGTGGCACACGCCCTTAAGCATTTCGGTATCGAAAGAGAGCCTGACGATTTAATTTCCTTTATAGGTCCTCCCCTTAAAGAGCAGTTTATGGAATATATGGGAACAGATGAAAAAAACGCTGAAGAGGCAGTTCGTATTTACAGAGAACGCTTTGCGCCTATTGGAATTTTTGAAAACAAAATTTATGACGGCGTTTTACAAATGCTTGACCATTTGAAAAAAAGAGGAAAAAGAATGGCGATTGCCACAAGCAAGCCTGCGATTTTTGCACGGCAGATAGCTGATAAATACGGCTTGACTCCGTATCTTGAAGCCGTTGTGGGAAGTGAGCTTGACGGTACCAATACAAATAAAGCAAATGTAATAAAAATAGCCATGGATTCTCTCGGTGCCGCAAAAGAAAATACAATAATGGTTGGAGACAGAATGCATGATTGTATCGGTGCAAGGAAAAACGGTATTGCGTGTATCGGCGTTTTGTACGGATACGGAAGCAGGGAAGAGCTGTCTCAAAACGGTGCCTTAAAAATAGCGGAAAGCATAGAAGAGCTGGAAAAAATTCTTTGTGAATAAACCGTAAGGGACAGGCATAAGATAGCTTTGAGGTGATTTATGTGACTTTCGCATCAGAGCGCAAAAAAATGCTTGTATCAACGGGTGCAAATTTCATTCTTGGGAGCGTAATGGGTACGGTGCTTTTTTATGGCTTCCAACGAGGGGGCGGCAGTGCGGTGAATCTTGAATTCAAAAGTGACATAACGCCCATTACCGTTTTAAGACTAATTTGGCTGAATTTGTTGTGGCTGTTTTCAATTTTTATTGCACATCGAATGTTTTTTACAAGCTTTTTTCAGCCCATAATGATTGTGCGTGCGGTGACAAGTGCCTTCTCAGCGTCTTACATAATGACATATTCCGGTGTTCGGGAGGCTTTTGTTACTGCACTGCCCCAGTGCCTGTCTATTCTGCCGATTATGGCATTTTTTACTTCTTTTGTAATACGGAAACGGGAAATAAAATGTGCAGGGGACAAAATTGAATGCACCATTCATACAAGGGATGTTTTCAGGATTTTTCTTTTGGGAACCCTGGGTGCTTTGCTGGAAACCCTATTTTTCGCCTTGTTTTACGAAATTTTGCTCTAATATTACTAAATTTGCAAATAAAATTATGTGCAAATTGAGAATATACTTTTTTTAAGCGAAGTTGTAAAATAAATAGCACGAAATAACAAACGGAGAAAAATATGGAAAAGTTATTTGATGATTACAGACTGTACTTATCACGCCAGCCCCTTTCGGAAAATACGCTTAATTCTTATGTGAAGGATTTATCGGCATTCTGCAGCTATACAGGTGCAAAAAAGGCAAGCAGCGTTATCGGTACAACCCGTAAAACCATTAACAATTACATAGATTCAATGAAAGAGCTAGGCAAGGCAAATTCTACGATTTCCAGAAATATTGCGTCTCTTCGTAAGTTTTTTATGTATCTTGTGGAAATCGGCTCAATAAAAAGCAACCCTGCAGGCGATGCACGGGTTCCGCGCGTTGAAAAAAAACTGCCTGAGGGGCTGACAACCCGTGAGGTTGTGAAGCTTTTAAAGCAGCCTAAATGCAATAGTCTTAAGGGCTATCGTGATAAAGCCATGCTGGAGCTGTTGTATGCCACAGGTATAAAGGTTTCAGAGCTTATCAGCCTTACGGTTCGTGATGTTGATATAAGCGGTGAGATGCTTTCTTCAGGGGATGACAAGCATCGGCGGTATATCCCGATTGGCAGAGAAGCCACCACAGCCGTTGAAAATTATCTTAAAAATGCACGCCCTTTAATGGTGAGTGAAACAGGTGCAAAGACACTGTTTGTAAACTGCCTGGGCGAACCCCTTACAAGGCAAGGCTTTTGGAAAATACTCAGAAAATATGCCAAGAGCGCAGGCATAGAAACACCTATAAATGCTCAGACGCTCAGAAATTCATTTGCAATTCACCTTTTACAAAACGGAGCAGATATTGCTTCCGTTTCTGAAATGCTGGGGCATAATGATGTTCTGACAACACGGGTATACAGCAAGGTTTTAAAGGATAACATCAAAAAAGTTTACAAAAAAGCGCACCCCAGAGCATGAAGAAGTATTGACAAATTTAATTTTAATGTTATAATATAGAAAAAGGCAATGGCGCCTTAATGTTTTAAGCATTGGTGCGCCATTGTCTTTATTATTTTTGAATTTTGGAGGAATTCGGAATGAGTACAGTTACCGAGATGTTCGGAAGTAAGGTTTTTAACACAACCGTTATGAAGGAACGCTTGCCGAAGGATATTTATAAGGCTATGCAAAAGGCTATAAAGGAAGGGAAGAGACTTGATATTACAGTTGCCAATGTTGTTGCAAGTGCAATGAAGGATTGGGCAATTGAAAACGGGGCAACACATTTCACCCACTGGTTTCAGCCCCTTACAGGTATTACGGCAGAAAAGCATGATAGCTTCATTTCACCTAATGATGACGGAAGCGTTATAATGGAATTTTCAGGCAAGGAGCTTGTTCAGGGGGAGCCTGATGCATCCTCCTTCCCGTCAGGCGGACTTCGTGCAACCTTTGAAGCACGGGGATATACGGCGTGGGATCCAACAAGCTATGCATTTATAAAGGAAGGTACACTTTGCATTCCCACTGCTTTCTGTTCATATGGCGGAGAAGCACTTGATAAAAAAACGCCTCTTTTAAGGTCAATGGAGGCTATTGACAAGCAGGCAAGAAGAATACTTAAGCTTTTTGGCCATGATGATACAGTCAGGGTAAAGACAACGGTAGGGCCTGAACAGGAATATTTCCTTGTAGCAAAAGAAATGTACGATAAACGCCCCGACCTTATCTTTACAGGCAGAACCCTTTACGGGGCAAAGCCACCTAAGGGTCAGGAGCTTGATGACCACTATTTCGGAAGTATTAAAACAAGAGTTTCCGCATTTATGCGTGACCTTGACCAAGAGCTTTGGAAGCTTGGTATTCTTGCAAAGACTGAACATAACGAGGTTGCTCCTGCACAGCATGAGCTTGCTCCTATTTATACAACAACAAACATAGCAACCGATCATAACCAGCTCACCATGGAGCTTTTGCAGAAGGTTGCAAGCAGACACGGTCTTGTATGTCTCCTTCACGAAAAGCCTTTTGCAGGTGTAAACGGAAGCGGTAAGCATAATAACTGGTCAATTTCCACAAACACCGGAAAAAATCTTCTTGACCCCGGTGAAACTCCTTATGAAAATGCACAGTTCCTTCTTTTCTTTTGTGCAGTAATTAAGGCTGTAGATGATTATCAGGACCTTCTCAGAATTTCCGTTGCAAGCGCAGGAAATGACCATCGCCTTGGTGCAAATGAGGCTCCTCCGGCAGTTGTTTCAATGTTCATTGGTGAAGAGCTTGGGGAAATTCTTGACGCTATAGAAAGCGAAAAGGCTTATGACGCCAAGGAGAAAGTTCAAATGAAGATTGGCGTTCATGTAATTCCGAAATTCCCCAAGGATACAACTGACCGTAACAGGACAAGTCCCTTTGCTTTCACAGGTAACAAATTTGAATTCAGAATGCTTGGTTCAACGGCTTCAATTTCTGACGCAAATGTTGCAATCAATGCCGCAGTTGCAGAAAGCCTCCGTCAGTTTGCTGACGAGCTGGAAGGTGCGGCAGACTTTGAAATTGCACTTCATGACCTTATTAAAAAGACAATAAAGGAACATAAGCGCATTATATTCAACGGTAACGGATATGATGAGGCATGGATAAAAGAGGCTGAAAAGAGGGGACTTCTCAATCTTAAAACAACACCTGAAAGCTTGCCCCATCTTGTTGAAGAAAAGAACATTAAGCTTTTTGAATCACATCGTATTTATTCTGAAATAGAAGTCCGTTCAAGACTTGAAATTATGCTTGAAAACTATAGCAAGGTACTTAACATTGAAGCACTTACTATGATTGACATGGCAAATAAGGATATTATGCCTTCTGTTTCATCATTCATTAACAAGCTTTCGGAAACAGTTGTTGCAAAGAAGGCTGCATGCCCCACAGTAAGCTGTAAGTACGAAGAAAGCATTATTGAAAAGGCAAGTGCGCTTCTTGACCTTATGTATAAAAAGACATGTGCTCTTGAAGATTCTCTCCTTGGTGTGGTTGACAATGCACAAAACGCTCAGGAGGAGGCAAACTATTTCAGAAATGTTGTATTTGCCAATATGAATGAGCTTCGTATTACTGCTGATGAGCTGGAGGTTATAACTGACCGCAGCTTCTGGCCGTATCCCTCATACAGTGATTTGCTCTTTGGTGTAAGATAAATATATCAAACAAAAATATAGGGTGCAGCAAAATGATTTATTGAAATCGTTTTGCTGCACCCTCTTTTGAGACCTGAAAAAAATCAAAGTTTTTCAAGGCTTTACATCGTGGTGGAAAATTTGTATTCAGTTACAGTATCGTATTTTTCGCCTTTTTTTATAAAGCCGTTGGGGTAGTGGGTGTGCTTTAAACCGTTGGGGAAGGTTTGAGTTTCAAGACAAATTGCACTGTGTACAGGGTATATAGCTCCGTTTTTGCAAGTAAAATTATCGTCATTGCTATTTACAGTATAAATCTGAACACCGGGCAAATCGGTACACATGTCCATTTTAATGCCTGTCTTGTCACCTATAAGAGTGGCGCAGTGCCTAAAACCCATGCCCCGAAGAACAAAGTTGTGATCAAAGCCGTTGAACATTTTAACCTGCTCATCATTGCTTTTAAAGCATTCGCCAAGGGGTTTGGCCGTTGTTAAATCAAAGGCGGTGTTCTTTACGCTGAGAACCTCACCGCAGGGGAAGCATTCTTCGCAGTTGGGAGTATAAAAATCGCTTGCAAGCTCAAGAGTGTGATTGTCTATTGTGCCGCTATCATGACCGTTCAGGTTAAAATAAGAATGATTTGTCATATTTATCGCACTGTCCTGATCGCAAATGCCCTCATAATGAATTCTTAAGGCGTTTCCTTTTGTGAGGGTATATGTAACCGTAACATCACAGTTTCCGGGGAAACCTTCATCACCATCGGGACTGTGAAGGGTAAGCCTGAGAGATGGCTCTTCACCGTCAAGCATTTCAGCGTTCCAAAGCTTTTTATCAAATCCGATTTTGCCGCCGTGAAGATTATTTCTGCCGTCATTGGCATAAAGGTGATAATCCTTACCGTTAATTGTGAAAACGCTATTTTCGATTCTGTTTGAATATCTGCCGATAATTGCCCCGTAATAACATGAACGGATGAGGTATTTGTCAAGGGTATCATATCCCTGCACAACATCAGTTCCGTTAAAATATAAGGCACGGATTGTGCCGCCTAAATTAAAAATTTCAGCCTTAAGCCCTTTGTTGTTATCAAGTGTAAAAAGATACACTGTTTCTGATTCAAGTACTCCGAATTCTTTTTTTGTAATGCTCATAAAATTATCTATCCTTTCGTATTTAATGCTTGAATAAATGTAATGTCAGACAGGGTGTACCCTGCCAGAGCAACGCAGGTCTGAGAAAAATAATCACCGCGTGCTTTATCGGAAAGGGTAATACCGGGATCATAAAACAAAATCTTGCCGTTATCAAAGCCCACCGCAACCATTGTGTGAGGAAAATCAGCAAAACGAACCATAACCCCCTCAGGATGGTCAATAAGCGACTCACGAAGCGCCGCACGGACAACATCATCCTCCTTAAAAGGGTTTTTGATTTTTGTTCCGCTTGAGTTAGCGTCAATTCCCCCGTAAAACTCACTTGACAGAGATAAGGCAGGAACAAACCTTACCCCGAATTCAGTTGCAATATCATAGTGATAGCAATAGGCACCGTTTGACCCCTTTCTAAGATTTACTGCCTCTATATCAAGGGGAGTTACTGCAGTTTGCTTTATGTTTGAAATTACCATTGCATAGGAGCAGACCCAGCAATATCCGCTGCCGCCGTTTTTAAGGTTATAGGTGTCATCCTTTTGGGCGTAGTAGTATAAATTGTCCGGAAGCTGAGTGTCATAAATCAGGCTAGAGAAGGGCTTGTACTTTTCAATAGACACAGTAGCTTCACTTTTATTATAGTCTATGTAATATGAAAAAACGCTTGATATATTGCGAAGCGGCACAAAAACAGACGCCCCGTCAGTCAGGCAGGGTGCAACAAATCTTTCAAAGGCAAGCTCAATGTTGGCACTTTCGGAGGTTGATGAAGTTGTAAAATATTCTTCGCCCGGAGTAAAGCACGCAGACTTGTTTGCGTCTGACAAAACAACAGAATCGTGGGAAGAAAACTCTTCATATGATAAATTTAAGGCTTGGGCAATGGAGCGTGCATCGGCATATGTTACACCGTCTCTGATGAAAACATTTGCCCATACACTATTTCCGTCAACAGTTATGTCAACAAATGTGTCTTCATACGCAAAAGAGCTTCTAGATAAGAGAATCAATATAAAAACTGTAAGCAACAGAATATGTTTTTTCATACAAAGCCTCCTTTCGCCTATATACTATATTTATATCACATGAGAAAAAATATGTCAACAATCCAAGGGCATGAAGGAAGTGGATATTTTTTCATCAAAAAATGGTGCCCATATTTGTAAAATAGTTACCGGTGCTGATACTATGAAGCTTAAAATTATAAATATGCTTAAGGAAAATATGAAAATCCCCTTTTTGTTCCTATGCGGCGGCGAAGGTTCGATTTTTTTTATAGGGTATTATCTGCAAAAATCCTTCGGATGTTTACCTGTTATCTTAAAAAAAGCTTTGTAAAAATTTGAGGAGCTTGAAAAACCACATCGCTCGGCTATTTCAAGTTTTGATAATTCGCTTGTTTTAAGAAGACCTACTGCCATTTCCACACGCTTTATTGTGATATATTCCCAGGGGGATATGCCATTGAATTTTTTAAAGACAGAGGAAAAATATGTCTGTGTCATACAGGCAGAATCTGCAATATCTTTCAGGGTAAGGTGATGCTCAAGATTACTGTCAATATAAAACAATGCATTTTTAAGCTGCTCTGTGGTTTTTCCACCGATAAAATCAGTTTCGTTTTGCGTGTAGGGATAGTTTCTCATTATATGTATCAATGCTGAAAGAAGCAGATATTTTACCTCAATTTTATATCCGGGCTTTTTATCTTGAAGTTCTTTTTCAAGTGAAAGGATAAGTGACGATAGCTTCTTGTCACTGTTGTCAAATTTGTTTAAAAAATACTCACTTCTTGCTGAAAATAGCCTGAGCAGTTCAATGTTTTCAGAGTTCTCCCATAATATGCGTGGTTCAAATTGTATATTCAGAAGATTTATTTCCTTATCAATTGCGGTTATACAATGCTCCTCATTGCTTCCAAACAAAAAAACATCCATTGGTTTAAAATCATATTCTTTTCCTCGAACTGCATATATACCCTCTCCGTCAATAAAAACCGAAAGCTCGCACTCTGTATGGTGATGTGCGTTATAACTGCGCTTTGTGGGCGAAACGGTGGAATGGAAGGTTTTTATGTACGGAATATTTGCTTCATCATAAAAAACTAATTCATTAAATCTCATTTTACATCCTCTTTATCGTAAGATAGTGGACAAACATCATAATATATAACTTGAATGTCCGGATGGTTATATGTTAAAGTTGTGTTACTGGAATAAGTATAACATAGCACATATTTTAAGTCAAGGAGGAGTTGTATATGGAAATCAATGTAAATCGTTGCTCAGAGCCGTCTCAACTGAAAATAACAGACATAAGAGTCTGCAATATCAACGGTGCACCGAAGCATTGCCCACTTATTAAAGTTTATACAAACCAAGGTATAATAGGATATGGCGAGGTGCGTGATGCATCAAGTGCTACATATGCTCTTATGCTTAAATCTCGTCTTGTTGGCGAAAATCCGCTTAATGTAGACAAGATTTTCAGACGAATCAAGCAGTTTGGCGGTCACTCTCGTCAAGGCGGCGGTGTGTCAGGTTTAGAAATTGCAATGTGGGATATTGCAGGTAAAGCTTGGGGTGTTCCGCTGTGGCAGATGCTTGGCGGCAAGTTTCGTGACAAGGTAAGAGTTTACTGCGATACAGATGTTGACGGCAAACACACGGGTACAGATATGGGTTACGCACTTAAGGCAAGAATGGAGCAGGGCTTTACATTCCTTAAAATGGACTTAGGAATAGAACATCTGCTTGATGAACCGGGATGTCTTAATGCACCGATAGGCTTTTTGGAGGATATAAAGAAGTATTCAATGAAAGCAATTCTGCATCAGGGCGGTTCGATAGATATGGATATGATGCTTGGTAAGAATTACGAAACCTTCACCATACCACACCATGCAACAGGTATTCACCTAACACAAAAGGGTATGGATGTACTTGAAAATTATGTAAAAGAGGTTCGTGATGTTATTGGCTACGAAGTACCGCTTGCAATTGACCATTTCGGACATATAGCTATTGAGGATTGCATTATGTTTGCAAAACGCCTTGAAAAGTATAATATTGCTTGGATTGAGGATATTGCACCTTGGCATTATACAAAGCATTATGAAAAGATTGCTCACGCAACAAATGTACCGATTTGCACGGGTGAGGATATTTACCTTGCAGAAAACTTTGAGCCACTTATGCAGTGCGGTGGCGTGTCGGTTGTTCACCCCGATATGCTTACAGTGTGTGGCGCTATGGAAATGACAAAGCTGGGCGACATGTGTGAAAAGTACGGTGTTGCAATGGCAATACATATGGCAGAACGTCCAATTGCAATGATGGCGGCAATCCACGC
>JAXJXW010000096.1:0-6994 GCA_036307325.1 Clostridia bacterium | reverse complement strand
GGCAATTCAGACAGAATATGAAAATTTGTGGGTGTGCCCTTCAAATCTGGAATTGTCAGGGGCGGAAATTGAACTTATAAGCGTTATGGGGCGTGAAAACAGACTTAAAAATTCCCTTGCGCCTGTAAAAGATGAGTTTGACTTCATATTGATTGATACGCCACCGTCTCTCGGACTTATTACTATAAATACCTTAACTGCGGCAGATAGCGTGCTTATTCCCATTCAGTGTGAATTTTATGCCCTTGAAGGCGTAAGCCAGCTTACGGAAACTGTTAAGCGGATAAAGAAAGCGCTGAACCCCGGACTTTATATACAGGGCATTGTAATGACTATGTATGACGCACGCACCAATCTTGCCATAGAGGTTGTTGATGAGGTTAAAAGGTTTTTCCCCGGCAAGGTTTATAAAACCATAATCCCCAGAAATGTACGCCTTAGCGAAGCGCCGGGCTTTGGGAGACCTGTAATATATTATGATTCCTCCTCCAAGGGTGCGGAAAGCTATACAGAGCTTGCGCGGGAGCTTATTGACTCGGTAGATGAAGAAACAAAAAGTGAGGTGCAGTGATGAAAAGAGGTCTTGGACAGGGGCTTGACGCCCTTTTTGCGCAAACAAACAATGTTATTATACCCAAAGAGGAAAAAGATGAAATAAAAATGATAAGGACAAGCCTTATCGAACCAAGAAAAGACCAGCCAAGAAAAAATTTTGACAGGGAACAGCTTCAGGCTCTGGCGGCATCTGTTGCAGAGCATGGCATTTTGCAGCCCATAATAGTTACAGAAGGCAAAAACGGATATTATAATATAATTGCAGGGGAAAGGCGCTGGAGAGCAGCAAAAATCGCAAATCTTGCGGAAATGCCTGCCGTGGTAAGAAGCTATACAGATATACAGATTGCCGAGGTTGCCCTTGTTGAAAACCTGCAGAGAGAGGATTTAAACCCAATAGAGGAGGCTATCGGCTATAAAACCCTTATGGATTCTTTTTCAATGACTCAGGAAAAGGTAAGCGAAAGAGTGGGAAAAAGCCGCAGTAATGTGGCAAATATGCTGAGACTACTTTCTCTTGAGGACGAAATAAAGGAAATGCTTGCCCAAAACAAGCTTACAACGGGTCATGCAAGGGCGCTTCTTGCTATGCCTTCGGGGGAAGAAAGAATTGCAGCTGCCAGAAAAATAGCGGAGGAAGGCTTTAATGTAAGGCAGGTTGAGGCGCTTGTTAAGGATAAAGAGGTGCCAAAGAAAAAGGCAAAGGCGTCATCACATATAAGCGCATATCCTGAGGTTGAAAAGGACCTTTCCGAAAAGTACGGAACAAAGGTAAGGATTAAAGGAATAAAAAAAGGAAAAATAGAAATTGAATATTACTCGGTAGAGGATTTGACAAGAATTGTGGATATAATAAAGGGCATGTAAAAGGTCTGTACCGCCACGGGGCATTTATTATTCGTTATAAGCCCATGCCTCTCTAAAGTATCTTGAAGGCATCATTTTTTTCTGAAGTTTCGGGTTTTCCCGTTCCTTAATTGCAATGGTGTCAAAAAACACTTTCCACATGGCGCCAAATTCCCTGTCGGAGATAGAAGCGTTGAGCGGATTAAGCCCTTCTGAGGAGGTTATATACCACTCTTTTGTATCATATACGCTACATATATTATGAGAAAAGTCCTGCAAGACAAAAGGAATTTTGCCGAGCCTTTTCACAAAAAACGGCGTTAATACGGGCAGTATATTGTTATTGGGTACAATTTTGGCATACTGAACGCCGTTTTCGCAAATGGAAAACCGTGTAAACTGGCGGAATTTTTCTGTTTCACATGAAACATTTTCGGCAATTTTAACCGCTTCGCAAACAGTGTCATCAGCGATGGCACTGTTTGTAATTTTGCCGTTTTTAAAGCCCAGCATCATATATTTATATATGATAATATCCTTCTCCTCCCGATTGCTTAAAAATACATAGTAAAGCCTTCTGCAGCCGAGACTGCCTATTTTTTCAAGAATTGCATGGTACACCCTTTCTGCTTTTTTTCGGTCTGTTTCAACATTTATATAGCGGCAGTCAAAGGAAAACTGTAAATCATGTTCCGGGGAAATTCCCGCAGGGATAATGCGTGAGTACACGGCCGTATAAATTACGCTTAAAAGCCCGTCAAAGCTGCCGTCATAGGTATAATATATACGGGAACTGTCAACAGAAGAATTGTAAATCATAAAAGAACCTCCCACAGCTAAAACTGTCCCGTTACGGACTGTATTTTTTCCGCAGGCGGGGGCAAAATTGATTCAATGCCGCCAAACAGAGATAATTGCTCATGCTTTTGAAATGAAGGCTCTAACGGGTTTCCTGCACAAAGTGAATTATAAATAAAATCGTAGTTCATTTTCAGTGAAGGAAACATATACTTTCCGCTGCAGGTTATAAAATATGCGGCTCTCTTTAAAACCACACGCATTTTTTTCAGGTCTTCAAAAGAGAGAGTACAGGTTCTTCTTGCACTGACAATTCTTTTTGCGCAAAGAACCCCTATCCCCGGCACCCGAAGAATCATCTCATAGGGTGCTTTGTTTATTTCTATGGGAAAGAGATGAATATTTCTCATTGCCCAGTTGCATTTGGGATCCAGCCTTAAATCAAGGTCGGGCTTATGGGGAGAAATAATCTCATCTGCAGAAAATCCGTAAAACCGCATGAGCCAATCTGCCTGATAAAGCCTGTGCTCCCTTAAAAGGGGCGGCGGTATGTCCTTTGGTAAGACGGGGTGATTCCCCACAGGTATATATGCCGAGAAATAAACTCTCTTCAGCTTATATTTTTTGTACAGTGATTCCGTGAGGTTTATAATATGATAATCACTGTCATTTGTGGCTCCGATAATCATTTGGGTGCTTTGCCCGGCAGGAACAAAGTCTTTCCGGTGCTTTAATACAAGAGCTTTTTCTTTGCTCTCTTCAATAGAGCTTTTAATAATGTTCATTGGGGCAAGAACCTTTTCCTTGGTTTTTTGGGGCGCAAGAAGCTTAAGGGAGCTTTCGCTGGGAAGCTCTATGTTTGAGCTCATTCTGTCCGCAAGAAAGCCAAGGGTGCGAATAAGCTCAGGGGCAGTGCCGGGAATTGCTTTTACATGGATATAACCGTTAAATTTGTATTCATATCTTAAAATGCGAAGCACCTCAATAAGTCTTTCCGTGGTGTACTCGGGTGACTTGATTATTCCGCTGCTTAAAAAAAGCCCCTCTATATAATTCCTTCTGTAAAAGGATATACAAAGCTCCGCCAATTCCCTGGGGGTAAAGGTCGCACGCTCAATATCGTTGGAAACACGATTGTGGCAGTATTTGCAATCATTTATGCAGTAGTTGGTATAAAGAACCTTTAAAAGTGAAATACACCTGCCGTCTGAGCTGAAGGCATGGCAGCAGCCTGCTCCCGTGGGCGCACCTATGCCGCCGTAGTGAGTGCTTCTTTCGCTTCCGCTTGATGAGCAGGAGGCATCATATTTTGCACTTTCTGTGAGAATCCGTAATTTTTCTATAGTTTCCAAAGCTAAAACCTTCTTTAAAAAAGAATTTACAGCCTTAGTATACCACAGTAAGAAACAAAATGCAAACATTTGTTCTCATTTTATTCGGAAAATATAAGGGATTTTATTAAAAGTGCAGTCAAAGGCCCCAATATGAAGCCTAATATGCCGAAAAGCTGCATTCCTGCATATATTGAGAAAATGCTTACAAGAGGATGTATGCCCAGATGTGTGCCCACAATTTTCGGTTCGGCAATCTGGCGTGTAAGTACACAGACGCCGTAAAGAGCTACCAGCCCCCAGCCAAGGGCGGAATTTTTTGAAAAAATACTGAAAACTGCCCAGGGAATAAGAATTGTTCCCGTTCCGAAAACGGGAACTGCGTCCACAACTGCCGTTAAAAGCGCAAACAGAAAGGCATAATTTACTTTTAATATGAGAAAGCCTACGAGAAGAACGCAGAACATTATAATCCCGATAATAAGCTGGGCTTTTATATAGCTGCCCACCGCACCGCACAAAGCCGATTTTGCTTTATAAATACAGTCACAGTTTTTCTTGCCCATAATATTTGCCATAAACAAGGACAGCTTTTCCTTGTCCTTAAGTATAAAAAAAGCAGACAGAAACGCCGTAAAAATGCAGATAAGCGCAGAGGGTAAATTTTTTGCCATATTTATTATAAATGTAGTAACGGAGCTTATAATAACAGAAAGCTGGTCTCTCAGACTGTCGCCAAAGCTATCTATTATTGACGCAGCATTGCCTGAAAACGGGGAAAGTCTTACAACGCCACGCCCCATAGAGGAAAGCTTTTGGGAAAGCTTAAGAAAGGCTTGATAAAAGGATTCCTGAAAAACCGCAAAATTTTCAGAAAAACCGTAAAATTCTTTTATTATGTGCGAAAAAATAAGCCAAAAGAAAAAGACAAACAACGCCGTTATGAAAATCAGTGACAAAAGTGCGCCTAAAGCCTTTGGAAATCCTTTTTTTAAAAGAAAATTTCTGATTGGGGTTGCGGCAATAACAAGCACAATGGCAACTATAAACGGAAAAGCAATCTTCAAAACATAAGGAAGAAGGAAAAACAGCGAAATAACAGGCACAAGAAAGATAATGATGTTTACGCAAGCCGTTCTCATTTTATCAAAAAAAGAGCTTTCCATAATATCACCGCCAAAAAAATAGTAAGAGGAAAAATCCCCTTACTATTTTATTCTGAAAATCTTATTTTAAATCACAGAGAAAGAAACATTTTCATAAGCTTATAGCCTTCTGAAATAACTTCACCGTTCTCAGAAGCAAATTTTTCGGTAAAACGGAAGTTATTGGCGTTATTGTCGCCTTTTTTGTAAATTACGCAGGGAACGCTTTGTGCACTGTGCGTCTTTATGGAAACGGGAGTTGGATGGTCAGGCATTACCATAAATGCATAATCCTCACCGGCTTCTTCAAGGCGGCTGCGAATATAAGCGATAACCTTTTCATCTATAAGCTCAAGACTGCGTGTTTTGCCCTCCGCATCACCCTGGTGCCCGCATTCGTCGGGAGCTTCAAGATGTACATAAACAAGGTCAGCACCGTCGTTTAAAAGAGCATCTGCGGCGGCCTTTGCCTTACCGTCAAAGTTTGTGTGAATATTACCTGTTGCGCCCTCAACATCAATACTGTTCATTCCTGCAAGAATAGCAATTCCCTTTATAAGGTCAACGGCACTTACAACAGCGGCTTTTTTTCCGTAAAGCTCACTAAAAAGCTTAAGTGAAGGACGGGTTCCCTCGCCCCATATCCACAGAGATGTTGCAGGGTTTTTACCTTCTGCAATACGCTTCTGATTTACGGGGTGATTTTTAAGCACCTCTTCGCTCTTTTTCATAAGCTCAAGTATTGTTGCATCGGAAGGAAGATAATCCTTTACCTTTTTATCGGAAATATCATGGGGAGGAGTAAGCTTAAAGCTCTTTGGTGCGTTATCCCAAACAAACAGATGGCGATAGCTTACACCCGGATAAAAGTGCATTCCCTCTTTGCCGAGAGCCTTCTCAATGTCAAGCATAAGGGCACGGCTTTCCTCAGTTGAAATTTCACCAGAGGAGTAATCAAGCATGGTTTTTTCGCTGTAATCCGCCTCATCTGAAAGGGTTACAAGATTTGCACGGAAGGTTGTTTGATTATCCTTAATATCAACGCCGATGCTTGCCGCCTCAAGAGGTGAACGCCCCGTGTAGCAGTCATGGGGGTTATAGCCCATAACGGCAAGATTTGCAACATCACTGCCCGGCTTTAAGCCGTCGGGAACTGTTTTTACAAAATAAAGCTTACCGTTTGAAGCAAAATCGTCCATGTTGGGGGTGTTGCTTTTCTCAAGGGGTGTCATATTACCCAGCGCAGCGATTGGAAGATCGGCGCATCCGTCTGTTAAAACAATTACATATTTCATTTCTGGCTCCATTCTGCCGCACCATAGCGGCAATAGTATTAAAACTTTTCCTCTATTTTACCCCACGGAAGAAATTTTTTCAAGGTTGTTTTTTGATATTTATCTGAAAATATGAATAAAAAAGCGGAAAAAAGAGGAAGATACAAAAAAAGGAGTGGTTTACGGTGCTTGGAAATTTAAAGGATAAACATAAAATCTGGATATTATCGGGGCTTATATGCGTCACACTGGTTTTTGGATTTTTCCAGTACAGGAAGGTTCAAAAGCTTGAATATGCCCAGGAAATTGAATACAACAGAGTTTTTGCAGAGCTTACAGGCTATGTTGACGATTTGGAAATATCTCTTCTTAAGGGGCAGCTTGTAAACAGTCCTCAGCAAATGGCACGGCTTTCGGCTGATTTATACAGGCAGGCAAGCGGTGCGAAGGCAAGTCTGGCACTTTTGCCCATAAGTGAAGTACAGCTTGAAAAAACATCTGAATTTTTATCCCAGGTGGGTGAATATGCCACGGCAATCTCCGCAAAAATGCTGGGCGGCGAAAAAATGACACAAAAAGAGCTTCAGACAATGCAAAATCTAAGCTCATACGCAAAGCAGATGAAAAGTGGCTTTGATGAAATTCTTACGGGAATAAATGACGGAAGGGTCTCCTTTGTTGCACAAAAAAGAAAGCTTGAAAAGCTTGTGAACGGAAAAAGCGTTGCCCTTGCAAATGAACTGGAGGTGCTTGAGGAGGAATTTCATGACTATCCGTCACTGGTATATGACGGACCTTTTTCTCAGCACCTAACCCTTAAAAGGTCTATTTTTGCAAAGGGGAAGGCAGAAATATCAGAAAGCCAGGCTTTAAAAAACGCAAAAAGCTTCACGGGTGATAGTCAGTGCCAAATTACGCAGCTGGGAGGCATTTTGCCGTCTTACAATATAAAATGTGGAGAAACAACGGTTGAATATACAAAAAACGGCGGAATCCTTCTTCTTTTGATGAAAAACCGCCAACCTGACGGCGCAAAGCTTACTAT
>JAXJXW010000095.1:0-9662 GCA_036307325.1 Clostridia bacterium | reverse complement strand
GGGCGATTCACGAATCGCCCGTTTCTACATTTACGCATTTGAAGGAATGTCGAATAAATCTACCTTATCTACCCCGTCTGTCTCCGTAAAGGAAACACGGACTATTTCGTTTTTTGATGTGGGTATGTTCTTGCCCACATAATCAGGACGGATGGGAATTTCTCGGTGACCTCTGTCAACCAACACGGCAAGCTGTATTCTTGCGGCGCGCCCGTTTGCCATTATGGCGTCAAGTGCCGCCCTGACAGTGCGCCCCGTGAAAATCACATCATCGACCAAAATAACATTTTTACCCTCAATACAAAACCCGATTTCTCCGCAGTTAACAGTGGGATTTGCATCTTTGCAGGATAGGTCATCTCTGTAAAATGTGATGTCAAGGTTTCCCGTTGGGATTTCTATACCCTCTATGTTTTTTATACATTCCGCAATTCTATGTGCCATAGGCACACCACGGGTGCGTATTCCCACAAGGCACAGAGAAGAGAAATCATCATTTTTTTCAAGGATTTCATGGGATATTCTTTTTATTGTTCTTGATATGCCGCTTGCGTCAAATATGGCGGCTTTGATATTTTCGTGATTCATAATTTCTCCTATAAAATCAAAAGCGGCTGCATCAAATTACAACCGCTTTTGATTTTGTTCTGTTGCTGTATTTAAAACAATTACTTCGTGCCGAAGTTTACTGATGTGTCACCCTGAAGGTCCTTACCAAATTCGTAATCCTTGCCGGGAAGAACTGCGTTAAGAAGAATACCTACAAGAGCTGCAACAGCAAGACCGGAAAGGCTGATTACTGTTGAACCTACTGTAAAGCTGATTGCACCTGCGGTTGAGTATTTAATACCGATAGAAAGCACGAGAATTATTGCTGCAATAACAACATTTCTGGACTTTGTGAAATCAACCTTATTTTCTACAACATTTCTTACGCCGACTGCTGAAATCATACCGTAAAGAACAAGTGAAACACCGCCTACAACGGCTGTGGGCATTGAGTTAATAAGTGCCGCAAATTTGGGTGAGAAGGAGAACAAAATTGCAAAGCATGCTGCAAGTCTTATTACACGGGGATCATATACCTTGGAAAGAGCAAGCACGCCGGTGTTTTCACCATAAGTTGTGTTTGCGGGTGCACCGAAGAGTGCTGCAAGTGAAGTTGCGAAACCGTCACCGAGAAGTGTTCTGTGAAGGCCGGGATCTTCAATATAATTTCTGTCAACTGTTGAACTGATTGCACATACATCACCGATATGCTCAATGATTGTTGCAATAGCAATTGGCAGAATTGTGATAATTGATGTAATAACAAGAGATACATTTGCATTTCCGAAAAGAGAAAATGCGGTGTCACCAAACTTCACGGGGAGACCAATCCATGCAGCTTCCTTAACTGCGGTGTAATCAACGCCGCCTGTTACTGCAGCCGCTATGTATGATACTACAACGCCCAGAAGAATGGGAATAATCTTAACCATTCCTTTGCCCCAGATATTGCAGGCAATAACAACAATAACTGCCAAAATAGCGATGGGCCAGCTTGCAGAGCAGCTTTCAATAGCTGTTGAAGAAAGAGTAAGACCGATTGCTATAATGATAGGGCCTGTTACGATTGGCGGGAAAAACTTCATAACTCTTGCAGGGCCAAATACCTTGAACAGTATTGAAAGCACTACATATAAAAGACCTGCACATGCAACGCCTATACCTGCATATGCCGAGAAGTTTTCAATATTGTTATTTACGCACAATTCTTTTACTGCGGCATATCCTCCGAGAAATGCAAATGAGGAACCGAGGAATGCGGGAACCTTCCGCTTGGTTAAAAGGTGGAATAAAAGTGTGCCTATACCTGCGAAAAGAAGTGTTGCCGAAACGCTCAGACCTGTGATAAGGGGAACGAGAACCGTTGCGCCGAACATTGCGAACATGTGCTGAAGTCCAAGAATAACCATCTTGCCTGTGCCGAGTGTGCGCGCATCATAAATTGCGCCGTCAATCTTTTGTTTTGCCATGATACATCTCTCCATATTAAAATATTGAAAAACAGGTATCCGGAGCAATAAAAAAATGCCGTTGTCCGCACAGAAACAGACAAGGCACAAACCTTAAACATTATCTTGCCGATGTCACTGCACCGATTTAAAGATACCTTATTTAACTGTGGACATAATAACACATATTTTGTCGCTTGTAAAGTGGTTTTTTAAAATTTTATCAAAATTGCACGGCATGGAATAAAAAGTCTTTACTATTTTTAAGGTATGTGCTATAATTATATAAATCAGCTGTTATAAGAGGTGATAAATGTGGAAGAAAAGAAAATGCTCAGCTATAAGGGCAAACCGATGGTTCGCCGGGGAGATGTTATATACTACGGCGATATGAATGAAAAATATATCATTATATTTACTATTAAATCAAAAAAACAGGTCGGCACCCTTGAAGTGGCTGACGCTGTAACCATTGACCTGTGCCTGAACAAGGGTGCGGGAAAGGAAAAGGTAATAAAAAAGGCAAATCGTGAAAGCCTTTATGAAGCGATTGATATTGCTGAATTTTGGCTGGAGGATGCGTTGGAAAACGGTTAAAGGATGGTCTTATGAAATTTAATCAGGAAAATCTTACAATGCTTGCCGATTTTTATGAATTCACAATGGCAAACGGTTATTTTATTAACGGCACAGGGGAGAAGATATGCTACTTTGACCTTTATTTCAGAACCGTTCCCGATAACGGCGGTTTTGCAATTATGGCAGGAACCGAGCAGGCAATAGACTATATGAAAAATCTTTCATTTGATGATGAGGATATAGAGTTTTTACGCAGTAAAAATATTTTTGATGAAAAATTCCTTGAATATCTGCGTAACTTTAAATTTACCTGCGATGTATGGGCAGTGCCCGAAGGAACGCCTGTATTCCCCAATGAGCCGCTTATTGTGGTGAGAGGCCCTGCAATTCAGGCTCAGCTTCTTGAAACCATGCTTCTTTTAATAATAAACCATCAGACGCTTATTGCCACAAAGGCAAACAGAATTGTTCGTGCTGCCCAGGGCAGAAGTGTTATGGAATTCGGCTCACGAAGGGCACATGGCGCAAACAGTGCGGTGCTGGGCGCAAGGGCCGCTTATATTGCAGGATGTATCGGAACGGCATGTACCCTGAGCGATGAGCTTTACGGCATTCCGGCACTGGGTACAATGGCCCATAGCTGGGTTCAGATGTTCCCCACGGAGTATGATGCGTTTAAGGCATATGCTGAGGCTTATCCTGAGGGGTGCACCTTGCTTATTGATACCTATAATGTTTTGAAAAGCGGTTTGCCCAATGCAATTAAGGTGTTTAAGGAATGCTTGCTCCCAAAGGGATACCGCCCCAAGGGTGTAAGAATTGACAGTGGCGATATAACATACCTTACCTCAAAAATAAGAAAAGAGCTTGACAAGGAAGGCTTTGAGGATTGCGGTATTGTCGTTTCAAATTCCCTTGACGAGTATATTATTTCCGACACCTTGGCACAAGGTGCAAAAATTGATTCCTTCGGCGTGGGCGAAAGACTTATAACCGCAAAAAGCTCTCCCGTATTCGGCGGTGTGTACAAGCTTGTGGGTGTTGAGGAAAACGGGGAAATCACTCCGAAAATAAAAATAAGCGAGAACCCCGCCAAGATTACAATTCCTGATTTTAAGCAGATATACAGACTTTATGAAAATGAAAGCGGCAAGGCCATAGCCGATGTGTTGACGCTTCACCAAGAAGAGATTGACTCTTCAAAACCCTATGTTATATTTGACCCCGTTCACACATGGAAAAGAAAAACTGTCACCAACTTTACCGCAAGAAAGCTCCTTGTTCCCATATTTAAGGGCGGTGAGCTTGTTTACGACCTTCCGAAGCTTGATGATATAAGAGCATACTGCAAGGACCAGCTTGACACTATTTGGGATGAGGTAAAGCGTTTTGAAAATCCTCATACTTATTATGTGGACTTGTCTCAAAAGCTTTGGGATGTGAGAAACGGACTTTTGGAAAAATATTCAAACTAAATCGGTAAGAAAATGCGAAAAATCGCATTGATGTCATATAGGGGTAAATATGCTTGATTTCGATACTGCTATATTTGATCTTGACGGAACGCTGCTTGATTCTTTGAGCGTTTGGGATAAGATTGATTCTGAATTTTTATTTAACAAACGGGGAATTCCCGTGCCCGAAGATTATGTTCATAAAATAGCACCCATGAGCTTTGAGGAAACGGCGGTTTATACGAAAAAGCGTTTTAATCTTAAGGAAACGCCTGAAGAGCTTATGCGTGAATGGACTGATATGGCAATATATGAGTATTCCCATAATATATTTTTAAAGGAAGGCGCTCGTGAATATTTGAAGCGCCTTAAGAGTGAAGGTAAAAAAACGGCGGTGGCTACAAGCTCTCCCGAAATATTTTTTAAGCCTGCCCTTGTAAATAACGGTATTTACAACTTGTTTGATGCAATTGCAAACACATGTGAGGCAGGCGTGGGAAAAACAAAGCCCGATGTTTATTTGCTGGCGGCGGAAAAGTGCGGAGCACTTTCCCATAGGTGCCTTGTTTTTGAAGATGTGCCTGATGCTGCACTGTGTGCAAAGGAAGCAGGGATGATGGTTTGCGGAGTGTATGACGAAAGAAGTGCCGTGCATAAAAAAGAGATGCAAGCCATTTGCGATGTATATATCAACTCATTTACAGAACTAAATTTACGGCTTGAAAAAACAGCACAGACCGCTATAGGCATGAGTGATGTTTGATGTTTTATGCGTAATAGTCTTAGGTTGGATTAAGAAATAAATAAAGCGCAGTTATAGGTGGAAATTTGCTCGATGAGCAAATTTCTTCTTTTTTTAATGCCTATAGCTATCGGCGAACTTCGCCTTTACTGCGGCTTGAAAAAACAGCACAAACCGCTTGTAGGGGCGATTCATGAATCGCCCGCTAGTACGGTTTACGCACAGACCACAAAAGGAAATAATTCATAATTATTGAGAATTTTCGTTAGACAAAAAAAGGTCGGGCAAAACACTTTTGTGGTTTTGCCCTGACCTTTTTTGTCTAATCTGAATTTAGTTTTCGATAATCTTTATTGCTGTTGTCTGGGGAGGGAGGCTCATTGTGAACGCCTTGCCATATGTAACGGTAATTTCCTTTGTTGTGTCAAGCTGTGATAATTCAATAAGCTCGCCTGCCGCATTGTAAATAAGAGTGTCTTCACCTGCGTGAACAATAACCTCACCACGAACAGGATCTTCAACAGTAAGTGACTTTTCATTAGCTTCTTTAACAGTAACCTTTACTTCAATAGGAGCATCAATGGTTACAGTATCTTCAACAAATACATCATAGCTGAGAAGGTCAGAGAAAAGCTCTGCAGGTACATATGTTACACCGTTTTCAATAACGGGCTTTGTTCCCAAGGGCATTGGAGCAGTTCTTGCAAAAGTATAACCATCTTTATCAGGAGTAAATGTTATGTAAAGAGGAAGCTTTACAACCTCAATCATTCTTGTTTCTGCATCCCATGTTACTGTGAAGCCAAGCTTTTCACAAATTGCACGAAGGGGAAGAAGGGTGATATTGTCCTCGTTTACTATGTAGCTTACGCCTATGTCCTCACCGTTTACCATTACATTTCTTTCTGTGCTTTCCGGAGACGGTGAAATAACAGCAGTGTTATCTGCTACCTCCGCAGAAGCTGATACCGCAAGCATAAGAATTGCGATAACAATTGCCAACATTTTTTTCATAAGAATCATCCTTTCTTTTTGGTTTCACTCTATATACGCCGCAAGAAATAAAACGGTTCAATATTTTTTTAAATTTTTTTGTAGAAGCGCAGACAGAAATACCAAAAGATTCATAACCACCACACTTGCACCCACGGGGATTTCAAGAATGTATGAAATTATTATGCCAATAAAGAAGCATATAACGCCCGTTATGGCGGCAATTATGATTACACCCTTGAAACAGTCTGAAAGACGCATCGCTGTGAGAGCCGGGAAAATAATAAGGCTTGAAATTAAAAGTGCTCCCATAATACGCATTCCCAAAACAATAGTAACGGCAGTTAATACCGCAATAATCATATTGTATATATTGACATTGACGCCCGTTGCATGGCTGAAGGTTTCGTCAAAGGTAATTGCAAATATCCTGTTATAGAATATAAAGTATACAACAAGCACAAATATTGAGAGAATAACGCTCATATAAACATCGCCTGAACTCATTGCCAAAATGCTTCCGAACATATAATTGCACACATCTGCATTTATGCCGCTTGTCATGCTTGTTATAATAATTCCTATTGCAAGGGAGGAGGAGGAAAAAACGGCTATTGCCGCATCTGCGTTAATGCGGCTGTTTTCAGTTATTCTGAGAAGAATAAAAGCCGCCGCAATAACTATGGGAACGGAAACAGCAAGGGGCGCGGCATTAAACGCCGCGGCAACGGCAAGAGCACCAAAGGATACATGGCTTAATCCGTCTCCTATCATGCTATATCGCTTGAGTACAAGCGTTACCCCTAAAAGAGAGGCGCAAAGGCTTGCCAATATTCCAACCGTTATTGCACGCAATATAAATGTATATGAAAAAAGAGTTAAAATGGTATCCATGGCAATTCCCCCTATTGTTCCAGCATTTCAAAATCACGGGGTGTTCCGTAGAAGGCTGCTTCCCGTGATTTTAACTGTAGGATGTGTTTTGCCACAGAAAGCGAGGAATGAACATCATGGGAAACCATGATTATTGCCATGCCGCTATTGTTAAGATGGCAAATCGTATCATAAAAGTCAGCGGTTGACGAAGGGTCAAGCCCTGTAACCGGCTCATCAAGAAGCAATAGCTTGCTTGCTGAGCAAAGGGCACGGGCAAGAAGCACTCTTTGTTTTTGCCCTCCCGAAAGATTGCGGAAGCACTGCTTTCTTAAATCCTCTATGCCTAAAAGCTGAAGGTTTTTCAGGGCAATGCTTTTTTCCTTATCCGTATAAAAAGGCCTAAGGCCTATTTTATTCAAACAACCTGACAAAACCACCTCATATACCGAAGCGGGAAAATCCTGCTGAATGTTTGCCGCCTGGGGAAGATAACCTATTTCATTGCGCTTCATTCCTTCGCCCAAAATTATTTCACCCTCAGAGGGTACTTTGAGTGCGAGCAGTGCTTTTATAAGAGAAGACTTTCCGCTGCCGTTTTCACCGAAAATAACAAGAAAATCCCCTTCTTTAACATCAAAACTTATTTTTTCAAGTATTTTTCTTCCGTCATATGTTATGGATAAATTTTTTACGCTGATAACACTTTCCATAATTGCCTGCTTTCTTTGGATATACTCAAATTTGAAAATCATTCTCATATTACACCATAAGAAGCGGCTTGTCAACCAAAAAAATCAATTAAAGGTTGACAATCATTCCTTGCACACATCAACCCATTTTTCAAAGGAGCAGTATTTTTCAAGCTCCTCAATGGAAAGCTCTATGGCACTGTTGCTGCTGCCGCATGCAGGGAACACTGTGTCAAACCGTTTTAATGAGGCGTCAAGATATATTTTAACACCGCTGTTTACGGCAAAGGGGCACACTCCGCCAACTGCATGACCTATTGACGGTTCAACCTCTTCAAAGCTGAGCATTTTAGCTTTTTCTCCGAATTCCTCCTTGAATTTGGGGTTGGATATTTTCACATCTCCTGCCGCAATAATTAAAATGCAGCCGGAGGAAAGCTTTAAGGCGATTGATTTTGCGATTTTTGCCTCTTCACATCCCAGAGCTTGGGCGGCAAGCTCAACCGTTGCGCTTGATACATCAAATTCTTGTATTCTGTCTTCAATACCCAATTGCCTGAAATATTCTCTTACCTTTTCTATTGCCATAAAAATCCTCTTTTCCTACAATATAATTATTTATTTTAACACAATTACCGCACATAACCGTGACAAAACCATAATTGTTTTGCCACGGAGACTATTTAATTAAAGGAAATAACTCCGTCATGGGAGCTGTGGCCAATGCGTGGGTATTTTTGAATATCAGGGGAAATTGCAATCCTTGTCCAGCCTGTGGAATCATAGGGCTGTATATACATTTGCTTGATTGATGTGTCATACACAATAGTATAATGAGTGTGACTGTTATTTGGTGAAACGGGCTTTTTATTTTCGTCAAGATACTGATAGTTAAAAATACCGTCATGGTTTACTTCAAATACGGAATTTATTATTTTGCTGCCCAGGGCAAGCATATTTTCATCGGAAAAGCCGGTGCCGTTTTTGTTAAGCGCTTTTAAAATTGCCAGACGAACAAATCTGTCATAAGGCGCATACATAGCAGGAAGTACTCCGCTTCTTGAAAGGTGGGGAGCCTTCTCATCAGCGGTGAGAGTAACACTGCCGAAATCAAGAGTGGGGGAGCTTCCCAACACGGCCTTAAGTTCATGAGATTGTGACATGAACCAAGCCAAATTCTGTATTTGCCTGTCATAAGAGGGAGAATTTGTCATTATCCCCAAATTTTTATCTTGAGGGTAAATGGTAAAAATACCTTTATTATTACAGTCGCACGCTTCCAGAATCACGCAGTTACCACTTGCGTCGGTAAACATAAAATGCATTGAAGCACTTACGCCGCCGTCATAGGGAACATCAAGCAGCTGAAGCTTTGGTGCATCGTTTAAAAGCTCCTCCACGGTTGAATAATTTGACAAGGCATAGGTTACAAACTCCATGCCCATTATCCCCGTGTAGCCCGATTCGGCCTCAGGTACGCTGGTGCCCTCCCTAAGCATTAGCAAACCGCCTGTTAATCCGCATGAATTTATACCGTCCATAAGCCATGTATCACATTTGTTGTTAGATATTCCGCAAAAGGTATATTTTACCCTTTGCGGAGCAAGACCATAGAGGGCAAGAATATCATTTTCTTTAAAGGAAACTGCATGTGCGCCGTTGCCCCATAAATCCTCCTTGTAATCACAGGTTCTTAACCAATAGGTATGCCCCTCTTTTGAAACAAGCTTAATTGCCGAGCATGAAACAAATTCCTTATCCAACAAAACACACCCCTGTTATTTTTTATTCAAGCTTTCGGATAAAGCTGAAATTACGCCTTTTCTTGTTAAAATCCCGCACAAAACATTACGGTCATCAACAATCGGTAAAAAGTTTTGATTTAAAATTTCATCTATTACCTTTTGTGGATCTGCAGAAATATTTATGGGAGGACAAAAATCCTTCCTGAAAATCTGACTTATGCGAAATTGCTCGTGAAACTTCTTGTCGGTTTCTCCCGTTGCCATAATGTGACGCAGAAAATCACCCTCGGTAACACTGCCTAAGTATCTGTCCTCAGAATCAAGCACAGGAATGGCGGTGTAGCCGTGGCGCGTCATAACCTCAATCCCCTGACGAACTGTATCATTTTCATAAATATATGCGGTGAAAATTTTTGGAATCATTATTTTTGCTATGTTTATTGTGTCCATAATTACCTCCGTTAATCGTTTTTTATGCCTTTATCATAGCATAAATAAAAAATAAATCAACTCTAAAGGAAAATAATTCAAAATATTATCAAAAAGTTAAAAATGTGCGGTAAGTCTTGATTTAATGAATAATGAAG
>JAXJXW010000094.1:0-9343 GCA_036307325.1 Clostridia bacterium | reverse complement strand
TTTCATTCATGGGAATTTCATTTATAAGGCAGTCATAAACGGTTTTTTCGCATCTTCTTTTATCTATCCCCAGACCGCTTGTAGAGTTTCCCTGGGGGTCCACATCAACAAGCAGAACCTTCTTTCCGTCTTTCGCAAGGCATGCGGCAAGATTTACCGTTGTGGTTGTTTTTCCAACTCCGCCTTTTTGATTTGCTATTGCAATAATCTTTCCCAAAAAGGACACCTCCTGTCATTTTTCTTTATTGTACCACATTTTTGTTTCACATGAAACATTTTTTTACAAAAAAATGGAATGAAAAATTCCTTGCGGCTTTTCCATTCCCGAAAATACATTTACTGACTGTGTTTGATTTTTATAATAATTGCGGTGTACCCCTCATTTTCTTCTTTCTTTGTTGTTATTTGGGCGCCTTCACGAACAAGCATTTCAACGGTTTTTTCAATGGTGTTTGTAAAAATTCTTGTTTGATGTTCGGAATAATTCCTCTTTTTGGGCTTTGCCTGCTCTCGCATGGTTTGAATTTCCCCGCGAACAAGGCTGCAAAAATCCTTGTAGGAGGTATTTTCACCGTCAACCTTTTCCAAAAGGGAAAGCTGACCCTCCTCCTCGTGAATTTTTAACAGTGCATGGGCGAATTTTTCCGTGAAATTAAGCTTCTCAAGCATATATCTCACTTTTTCACCAAGAGACAGAAGCTTTATTTTCTCGCCGATAAAGGCTTTATCAACTGCCATTTTTTTAACAAGCTTGTCCTTCTTTACATTATGATAGCACAGAAGATTATAGTAGCCCTCAGCTTCCTCTATGTAATTTAAGTTTTCCCGCTGAATATTCTCTATCATTGAAAGCTGAGCACAGCTTGCGTCACCTACATTTATTACAATAGACGGAATTTCACTCATTCCCGCCATGATTGCCGCACGCACACGCCTTTGCCCGCAAATTATTTCATACCCCATATTTGAGGTTCTGAGCAAAACAGGGGATATAATGCCGTTTTCCTTAATAGACTCAGAAAGCTTTTCAAGTGATTTTTCGTCAAATCTTCTGCGAACCTGATATGGATTTGGGTATATGTTTTCTGTTTTTATCATCCTTATTTTCTGAGGTCTTTTTATCATCAATATTCCTCCATGTATCATTTGTCATTACAATTATAGCACTTTGGAAAAAAATGTTAAATATAAAGTTTTCGTCTTTTCACGACCTCATAATCCATAAAAGCTTCAAAACTCCGTAAAAATGCCGCATTTGCGGCATTTTTCTTATCTTATAGGGTCTTTGGAAGGCTTCCCGGCTTTTCTGGGATATTTATTTGGTGTTTTTTCAAGCTTTTTAATTACCACAAGGGAATGCTTTATTCCCGAAGGCAAAACAATTTCCCGAACCTCCTGTGTTTTTCCCCCAAGTGTCTTTATTGCGGGTTTTGCATTTTCAAGCTCTTGTGAAATATCTGAGCCTTTAAGCGCAATGAAATATCCGCCCACCCTAACAAATGGTAAGGCAAGCTCTGCAAGCACGCTCAAATCTGCAACGGCGCGCGCCGTTGCAATGTCAAACTGTTCCCGAAGTGATTTATCCTGCCCGCCGTCTTCTGCTCTCATATGGATTGCCTGTGCATTGTCAAGCTTAAGTGCCTCTGTTACGCTTCTTAAAAAGCTTATCCTCTTATTCAGGGAATCAAGCATTGTAAGCTTTATATCTTTTCTTACAAGCTTCACGGGAATTGAAGGAAATCCCCCGCCTGCACCAATATCTATAAGAGAGCAGCCCTCAAAAAGCTCCGGGCAAAGGGTAAGTGCTGCACAATCAAGAAAGTGTTTTTCTTTTATTTCATCATCCTCTGTTATAGCGGTAAGGTTCACAACCTTGTTGTATTCAAGCATCATTTCCTTGTATTTTTCAAATTCCGCCGCCTTTTTCTCGTCAATATCAATATTCAGCTTTTGTGCTTCCTCATAAAGATTCATAATTAAAATCCCTTCTTATTTTCCTTGTGAAGACAGATATATAAGCAAAACACCTATATCGGCAGGGCTTACGCCGCTTATTCTGCTTGCACGGCCTATGTTTTCGGGGCGCATTTTTTCAAGCTTCTGGCGCGCCTCTATTCTCAGCCCGTAAACATCCTTATAATCTATATTTTCGGGAATTTTTCTTTCCTCATTCTTTTTAAACTTTTCCACCTGCTCATACTGCCGTTTTATATAACCGTCATATTTTACTGCCGTTTCCGCTTGCTGCCACAGTGTCTTTTCAAGCTTCGGCCTCTTTATATCAAAGGGAGCAAGTTCTTCATAAGAAAGCTCCGGCCTCCTTATAAGCTCTGACAGTTTTACACCCGTTGTAAGGGGAGTGCTTCCAATTTTTTCCAGATATTTGTTTATCTCCTTTGTGGGTGCAATATTTGTGCTGTATATTCTTTCAATTTCTTCTTCGATTTTAACCTTTTTATCTAAAAACCTGTTATATCTTTCCTCAGAAATAAGCCCTATTTCATAGCCTTTTTCGGTTAATCTCAAATCTGCATTATCCTGTCTTAGCAAAAGGCGGTATTCTGCCCTTGATGTAAGCATTCTGTAAGGCTCATTTGTTCCCTTTGTAACCAAATCATCAATTAAAACACCAATATATGCTTCGCTTCTGTCCAAAACAAGGGGAGCTTTTCCCATAAGATTCATTGCCGCATTTATGCCTGCAATAAGGCCCTGGGCGGCGGCTTCCTCGTAACCGCTTGTACCGTTAAACTGCCCTGCTCCGAAAAGACCTTCTATATCTCTGAATTCCAGAGAAGGCTTAAGCTGCAGTGGATTACAGCAGTCATATTCTATGGCATAGGCACTTCTCATTATCTGTACATTTTCAAGCCCCTTCATTGTTTTCAGCATTGCAAGCTGAACATCCTCAGGGAGGCTTGTACTCATTCCCTGCAAGTACATTTCATGTGTTGAAAGGCCCATAGGCTCAATAAAAACCTGGTGCCTTTCCTTATCTGCAAATCTTACAACCTTATCCTCTATTGAAGGGCAGTATCTGGGACCCACTCCGTCAATAAGGCCATTGAAAAGGGGGCTTCTGTGCAGATTATCTTTTATTATTTCATGGGTTTTTTCATTTGTATAGGTTAAATAACAACAAACCTTATTTTCGCCCTCTTCTGTGGTTTCAAAAGAGAAGGGAACAATTTCCTCATCTCCCAACTGCTTTTCCAAAACGGAAAAATCAATGCTTCTTTCATGGACTCTCGTGGGAGTTCCCGTTTTAAAACGCATCATCTCAACGCCCAGCTTTTGCAGGCTTTCACTTAAACCGCTTGAAGGAAACAACCCGTCAGGGCCGCCGCTGTAGGAGGTTTCACCAATAATAATTTTGCCCTCAAGATATGTTCCCGTTGAACAGATTACGCATTTTGCCTTAAACTGAGTACCCGTATGTATTGTAAGGGTAAACCCGTCTGCGTTTTTTTCTATTTCTTTTACTTCTGCCTGTCTTATATATATATTTTCCTGCTCCTCAAGCCTTTTTTTCATTTCTATCTGATAAGCTCTTCTGTCCGCCTGAGCACGAAGGGAATGGACTGCAGGGCCTTTTCTTAAATTAAGCATTCTTGTCTGAATTTTTGTTTTATCGGCCACCTTTCCCATCTCGCCCCCAAGGGCGTCAAGCTCACGCACAAGATGACCCTTTGCTGTTCCTCCTATGCTGGGGTTGCAGGGCATGTTGGCTATTGAATCGAGATTTATGGTTAAAATAACGGTTTTCATTCCAAGCCTGGCAGATGCCAATGCGGCTTCACACCCTGCATGACCTGCACCTATTACAGCTATATCATATTCAAAAACAGAATTCATAATTTATACATCTCCAATTTATTTGCCAAGACAGAATTTTTCAAATATTCTGTTCACCGTTTCCTGATTTATACTTATACCTTCGGCTTCACCAAGGTATGCTACTGCGTCATGCAAATCTATTGCCGCCAAATCGCTGAAAAACCCGTCATCAACAGTTTTTTTAGCTTTTTCAAGGCTTTCCAGTGCCTTTACCACGGCTTCATACTGTCTTTCATTTGCAATCAGTGCTTTACCCGACCCTTTTCCTATTATTTCGGAAATTTTTTCTTTTATTTTTTCAATTCCTAAATTTTCCTTTGCACTTACGGATATATAGCCTTCCTTATCATTGTCAGCCAAATCGGTTTTATTGCAAATCATTATACTTGGCTTTTCCTCTATCATTTTAAGGATTTGCTTTTCCTCCTCGTTTAAGCTTCTTCCGGCTTCCGTAACAAAAATACATATATCCGCTTTTTCTATATAATCATAGGACATTTTAACGCCGATATTTTCAACAATATCACCGCTTTTGCGTATACCTGCCGTATCTCCGAATTTAACGGCAACGCCGTCTATATCCGCAAAATCCTCAACAACATCTCTCGTTGTTCCCGCAATATCTGTAACAATGGCTTTCTTTTTCCCTAAAAGTGCATTTAAAAGAGAGCTTTTTCCCGTATTGGGAATACCGCAAATAGCACATATAATGCCGTTATTAAGAGCTTCCCCCCGCCTTGCCGTTTGTTTAAGCTCTTTAAGCTCCTTTGTCATTTTTTCAAGCTTTTCGTAAAGACTGCCTCCTGCAAAGGTATCAATATCCTCCTCAGGAAAATCACTTGATACCTGAACTGCCGCCAGTAAATCAAGAAGCTCCTCCCTTATTTTTATAATGGGCTTTGTTATAGCTCCCTCAAGCCTGTTTACTGCGGCGTACAGAGCCTTATCTGTTTTAGATTGAATTATATCATTTACTGCCTCTGCCTGTGTCAGGCTCATTTTTCCGTTTAAAAATGCTCGTTTTGTAAATTCGCCCTTTTGTGCAATAAAGGCTCCGTTCTCCAAAAGAGCATCAATAATTCTTTCACAGCTTACAGGCGATCCGTGGCAGCTTATTTCACAAACATTTTCACCGGTAAAGGAATTTGGTGCACGGAATACGCTTACAAGGCAGTCATCTATATTTTCTTCTTTATTAAATGCCATGCCCCTTGTAATTGTATAGCCCTCCATATTTTCAAGCTTTTTTACGGTTTTAACGGTTTTTTGAGTTATTTCAAGGGCATCTTTTCCGCTTATTCTTATTACGGCAACACCGCCTTTTCCATGTGCCGTTGAAATTGCACAAATCGTTTTCACCAGATCACTTCCTTACCTTTGGAAAATTCAATAACAAAAATATGACGGTGTAAAAATTTTTTACACCGCCTGTTTTTTGAATAGTAAATACGGTTCTATTCTGTCTTAAGTTCGTTTTCCTTGCGATTATAATGGTATTTTGAAACATAATCGCTGCCGTATTCTCTTCTCTTTGTTGCCACAACAACATATCTGTTTGGTTCATTGCCTGAAGAATATGTTGTTATATTATTATAGTTTTGTAGCGCCGAATGAATAATTCTTCTTTCGTTGGGATTCATAGGCTCAAGGTTAATGCTTTTTCTTGTTTTACTTACAACTGATGCCATTCTTTTAGCAAGCTTTATAAGAGTTTCCTCTCTCTTTTTTCTGTAATTTTCAGTATCAACGGTAACTCTTATATATTCCTCCTCATTTTTATTTACAACAAGTGAGGTAAGATACTGAAGGGCATCGAGAGTATCGCCCCGGCGGCCTATAATTCTTCCAACCTCGGAGGAATCACCGATTATTTCCAAAAATACCGTTTCATCCTCATATTCGCCTTTAATTTCAGCTTCTACGCCTAATTTTTTTATAACATCTTCCAGGTAATCCATACCCTTAGAAAGGGGTGTTTCCTCTAATTTTACTCTTACAACCGCATTTTCACTGCCAAGACCCAAAATGCCTCTTTTACCTTCATTTACTACTTCAATTTCCACCCTATCTTTTTCAACCCCAAGCTCTGCAAGGGCTGCATTTACGGCTTCATCTATTGTTTTGCCGCTTTTTTCAACTATTTTCATTTTTTTTCTTTCCTTTCGGTTATTCATTCTAATTCTTTTTTTACAATCTTATTTATAATTACCTGTTGTACAAGCTGAACCGCCGTTGATATGAACCAGTAAAGTGACATACCGGCAGGCATTATATAAGTGAAATATGCCGTCATAACAGGCATAATCATCATCATTGAATTAGTCATAGATGCGGCCTGTTCATTGCCCTGGCCGCTTTTTTCCATTTGCTTTTTTGAATAAATGGAATTTAAAATCGTTACAAGTACGGCAAGAACAGGGAAAATCCACATATGAATATTTCCCACATTGCCCTTGAGCATCTGAGTAAGGTCAATACCCATAAAATCAAAATTTATAGGTGTTTTTCCAAGGGCGATAATTTGCTCTTTAACTCCTTCCATACCGCAAAGAGTTACCTGATAAGTAGTGGCGGAAGCACCGACAGCCTCCCTGATTGCATTTATCTGATCAACGGAAAGCTGCAATATATAGCGAAGAGGATCATAAACAACTCTGATAAATCCAAAAAGCACAAACATCTGAACTATCAGGGGAAAGCATCCTCCCATAGGATTTACTCCATGCTTTGTATAAAGCTTTTGCATTTCAATGCTAAGCTTTTCTTTATCATTTTTATATTTTTGCTGAAGCTTTAAAATCTCCGGCTGAAGCAACTGCGTTTTTGCAGTGCTTTTCTGTGACATTATGGTAAGAGGAATTGATATAATTCTTATAATTATGGTTACAATAATGAGAGTTAAACCGTAATTCTGGATTAAATTATAAATAGGTCTTATAATATATGCCAACGGCTCTGCTAAAATATACATAATTTTTCTCCTTTTACTTAACAGGGTCATATCCACCCTTACAAAACGGATTGCATCTTAAAATTCTTTTTACAGACAAATAAAGCCCCTTTATTACCCCGTATTTTCTAAGCGCCTCAATGGCATACTCAGAACAGGTCGGTATAAAGCGACAACATGGTTTTTTTAATGGAGAAATATATTTTCTGTACAGCTTAATAATAAAAATCAAAAAATTTCTGATCAAGCTCATTCCTTTTTCATAAGCCCGCTTTCAAAAAGCGCACTTTCCATATCATTTCTTATTTCATAAAAACCTGAAAAAGCCGCACTCTTACGAGCTACAATAACAATATCGTATCCCTTTTCTTCAATAGGAAAAAGTCTGTAATTTTCTTTTAAAATTCTTTTCACATGATTTCTTACAACTGCTTTTCCCACTTTAGGAGAAACTGTAAGACCTAGTCTGTTAAACGAAAACTTATTTTTTCTGTAATAAAGTACAATTCTTTTTTTTACTACTGATTTTCCCCGATAATAAGTTCTTTTAAAATCACTGTTTTCTTTAATACTGGTTATTTTCATAATAGTACGAAAGACCGTTCTTTCTGCATTTAGGCAGAAAGAACGCGTCTGCCTCTCTGACGGCGCCTTCTAAGCACCTTTCTACCGTTAGCGGTACTCATTCTTTTTCTGAATCCATGATCCTTTTTTCTTTTTCTTACATTTGGCTGATAAGTTCTGAGCATTTTTTTACACCTCCTTATTATAAAGACAACAAGGCAGTTTAGTGCATATTATCTTTATTGTACTAAAACAGTATACATAACCTTGTCTTTTTTGTCAATAATTATTTTCTAAAATTTTTATTTTACTTATATTTATTTATATCTAATTTTTTTCATTTTATGGTTGAATTTTTCCTTTATATTTGATATAATACAAACTAGGATTTTAACATTTTTCAACAGTTATTTTGTCAATTTTTAAGGTTATTAACAGCTTTTTTACTAAAATATAGCCGTTTTTTTATGTTATTAACAGTTTTTTTTAACAGCCCTGTTTAAAACTTATGTACAGAAAAGGAATGTTTTTATGCTACCTGATTTAATAAAATTATGGACTGAGTGCCTTATAATTCTGGAAGGTGAAGTTACACCTGTGGGTTTTAATACCTGGATAAAGGATATAAAGCCAATAGGTATTGACAATAATACAATAAGGCTCAGCGTTGAAAATTCCATTAAAAAGAATATGATTGAAATGCGCTATGCCGAGCTTATAAAAAATACCGTTATTCAGGTTACTGGAAAAAGCTTTTCAATTGAAGTTGTTGTGGGCGATGAAGCACCTTCTCCCTTACAAAAAAATCTTGATATAAATAAAACATACCAAAAATATACTTTTGATAATTTCGTCGTGGGTAATTCCAACAGATTTGCACAATCTGCGGCACTTGCCGTTGCCGAAGCACCTGCCTTTGCTTACAATCCTTTATTTTTATACGGCGGCGTAGGTTTGGGAAAAACTCATCTTATGCACGCTATTGCAAATTACATAAAGGATAATGACCCATCTGCAAAAATTGCATTTTTAAGTGCGGAAACATTTACAAATGAGCTTATAAATTCAATTAAGGATAATAAAAATCAGGAATTCAGGGACAAGTACAGAAATATTGATGTTTTGCTTGTTGACGATATTCAGTTTATTGCAGGAAAAACAACTACCGAGG
Organism: Clostridia bacterium; assembly: GCA_036307325.1. GTDB lineage: Bacteria > Bacillota > Clostridia > UMGS1883 > UMGS1883 > UMGS1883. The sequence goes on along the minus strand of JAXJXW010000094.1, from coordinate 821 downwards.
AGGAGTTTTTCCACACCTTCAATACACTTCATGAATCCAATAAGCAGATTGTTTTAACAAGTGACCGCCCTCCGAAGGAAATAAAAAATCTTGAGGAAAGAATAAGGTCACGCTTTGAGTGGGGTCTTATATGCGATATTCAGCCCCCCGATTATGAAACCAGATTTGCAATTCTTCGTAAAAAGGCCCAGACAGAAGGCATAAATATAAGTGATGAAATAATTGAATTTATTTCTCAAAAAATAAAATCCAATATCAGAGAACTTGAAGGAGTTTTCAACAGGGTTGTTGCTTACAGAGGTCTTATAAATAAAGAAATAACCCTTGATGTTGCCATGGAAGCCCTTAAGGATTACGGAAATGATGAAAAAAAGCTAAGCGTTGACACCATAGTGGAAACCTGTGCAAAATTCTATAATGTAAAAAAAGAGGACATTTATTCTCAAAAAAGAAACAGTGAGGTTGCTTTTGCAAGGCAGGTTTGTATTTATGTTATAAGAGAAATATATCCCACATATTCCCTTCCGAAGCTAGGCTCAATATTCGGCAGAGATCATACTACGGCTCTCTACGCCCTTAAAAAAATGAGAAAGCTTATGGAGGAGGATATTGGAATAAAGATAAATGTTGAAGGCATAATAAATGATCTGAAAAACGACAATAATTAACACTTTATTGTGAATTAACAAAATTTAAAATTATTCTTTCAAAATTTTTATAAATGTTTTTAACATTAAAAAATTTCTTTAAATCCCCATATAAATGATGATTTTTTACTTTTCCACAGTTTTTAACTTACTACTTAATCTTATTATATATAT
>JAXJXW010000093.1:0-15285 GCA_036307325.1 Clostridia bacterium | reverse complement strand
GGATGAAATTTTGAGGATATTTTGGTGCGAAGGATGCAGAAAGGCTGACGCCTTTCAAAGACGACAAGCCAAAAGATACCTAAATTTCGCCATTTAAGGCGGGTTCAAATTGGCACCGTCAGGCTAATACAATCAGCTTCTTATTTGAAGTATTCCACTGCCGCTTCAAATAGCTTCATATCATAATTTCCGCAAACATTCTTGTAAAGATTTTTTCCTATTCTTTCAGAGTGTCCCATTTTTCCTATAACTCTTCCGTCAGGTGAAATAATGCCCTCAACCGCATATGCTGAATTGTTGGGGTTAAACATTATATCACTTGTTGCGTCAGAATCAAAATCAACATACTGGGTTGCTATCTGACCGTTTTCAATAAGCTTTTTCATAAGCTCCTCTTCAACAATGAATCGGCCTTCCCCGTGAGAAATGGGAACATGGTAAACCTCGCCCACCTTGGTTTTCTTAAGCCATGGTGACTTGTCCGTTACAACACGGGTTGCAACAATCTTTGATTGGTGACGGCCTATGGTATTAAAGCTTATTGTGGGGCAGTGCTCATCAGTGTCAATAATTTTTCCGTAAGGCACAAGTCCAAGCTTGATTAACGCCTGGAAGCCGTTACAAATACCGCACATCAAACCGTCACGACTTTCCAGAAGCCTTGTTACCGCCTCTTTGATTTCGGGATTGCGGAAAAATGCCGTAATAAACTTTCCTGAACCCTCAGGCTCATCACCGCCTGAAAAGCCTCCCGGAATAAATATAATCTGCGATTCATTAACCTTTTTCGCAAATTCCTCAACGCTCTTTGAAATTGAATTTGAGCTAAGGTTATTTATAACAAATACCTCTGCCGAAGCACCTGCATCATTGACCGCCTTCATGGAGTCATACTCGCAGTTTGTTCCCGGAAATACAGGTATTAACACCTTGGGCTTATTAACCTTTATTGATGCCTTGTACTCTTTATTTTCTGAATATGAAAGATTTTCAAGCTTCTTTGCCTCGTCATTGGTTCTGAGAGGATAAACACTTTCAAGCTTGTTTTCATAAACACTGTGAAGCTCCTCCAGAGATACCTTTTCACTGCCGAAGGTGATTGAAGCCTCCTGGGTAATTGTTCCGATTACATTTTCCTCACAAACACCACTTGGTACTTCAAGAAGAAATGCGCCGTAGTTATAGCCGAAGATTTCACTCTTTGATATTTTATCTGCGTCAAATGCAAATCCAAGCCTGTTTCCCACTGCCATTTTCAAAACTGCTTCAGCAATACCGCCTATTGTGGGAGTATAGCATGAAACTGCTTTTTTGCTCCTTATAAGCTCTGTTACCTTTTCAAACACCTTCTTAAGAGAGTCCTTCTTCGGAAGTCTGTTTTCATCAAGCTCAGATTTTATAAGAATAAGCTTGTTACCTGCCTTTTTAAATTCAGGTGAAATAATATTTTCCGTTTTATCATTTGTAACCGCAAATGAAACAAGCGTGGGAGGAACATCCAGCTTTTCAAAGCTTCCGCTCATGGAGTCTTTACCGCCTATTGCGGCAATTTCATAATCCATCTGCGCCTTATACGCACCAAGAAGCGCTGCAAGGGGCTTTCCCCATCTGGCAGGGTTCTTTCCGGGGCGTTCAAAGTATTCCTGGAAGGTTAAATAAACATCCTTAAATTCTCCGCCTGCGGCAACGAGCTTACAAACAGACTCAACAACCGCCAGATATGCACCGTGATAGGGGCTTTTTTCAGAAATAAACGGATTATATCCCCATGCCATAAGAGAGCAATCATCAGTATGTCCGCCGTTGGTTGAAATTTCATTTACCATAGCCTGGATAGGTGTTTCCTGGTACTTTCCTCCAAAGGGCATCAAAACTGTTCCTGCACCGATTGTTGAATCAAATCTTTCTGATAAGCCCTTCTTTGAGCAAATATTCAAATCGCCTGCAATTTTAAGATACTGCTTTGAAAAATCATCATCAATCTCAATTTCGTGATAGGACAATTTTTCAGCCACTATATCAATATGCTTTTCTGCACCGTTTGAATTCAAAAATTCTCTCGTTAAATCAACAATTGTATTGCCGTTCCATGTCATTTTAAGGCGTTTTTCCTCCTGGATAACGGCAACGGTTGTAGCTTCAAGGTTTTCTGCGTTTGCAAGCTCTATAAAGCGTGCCTCGTCATTTTTTTCAACCACAACTGCCATGCGCTCCTGTGATTCGCTGATGGCAAGCTCTGTTCCGTCAAGACCTTCATACTTTTTCGGCACCTTATTAAGGTCAATTAAAATACCGTCAGCAAGCTCCCCAATAGCTACCGATACGCCGCCTGCACCAAAGTCATTACACCTTTTAATCATACGGCTTGCTTCACTGTTTCTGAATAACCGCTGAAGCTTTCTTTCTTCAGGTGCATTACCCTTCTGCACCTCTGCGCCGCAGCTTTCAAGGGATTTTAATGTATGTGATTTTGAAGAGCCCGTTGCTCCGCCGCAGCCGTCACGCCCCGTTCTTCCACCAAGAAGTATTACAACATCTCCGGGAGAAGGGCATTCACGCCTTACATTCTTTTCGGGCACTGAACCGATTACTGCGCCGATTTCCATTCTCTTTGCCGCATATCCGTCATGATAAATTTCATCAACAATACCTGTAGAAAGTCCTATCTGGTTACCATATGAAGAATATCCTGCCGCAGCCGTTGTAACAATCTTTCTCTGGGGAAGCTTTCCTTCAAGAGTTTCCGAAACAGGCTTAAGAGGATTTGCCGCACCTGTAACACGCATTGCACCGTAAACATAAGCACGGCCTGAAAGGGGATCTCTTATTGCTCCGCCAATACAGGTTGCCGCACCGCCGAAGGGTTCAATTTCCGTAGGATGGTTGTGGGTTTCATTTTTGAAAAGCAGAAGATAATCCTCTTCTTTTCCGTCTACCTCTATTTTTATTTTAACTGTGCATGCGTTGATTTCCTCAGACTCGTCAAGCTTATCGAGCTTACCTTCTTTTTTGAGATACTTTGCACAAATAGTTCCTATGTCCATAAGGTTAACAGGCTTTGTTCTACCAATTGCTTCCCTTGTTTTTATATATTCGTCATAGGTTTTCTGCAAAAGCTCATCTTCAAATTTTACACTGTCAATAGTTGTAAGGAAGGTTGTATGTCTGCAATGGTCAGACCAGTATGTGTCAATCATTCTAAGCTCTGTTATTGTTGGCTGACGCTGCTGCTGCTTAAAATAATCTACACAGAACATTAAATCGTCTTTATCCATTGCAAGTCCGTATTCGTCAATAAAGTCCTGGGCGTCATCAAGTGTCATATCCGTAAAGCCTTCAAGCACCTTTACGCTTGAGGGAATTTCATACTTCATTTCAAGAGTTTCAGGCTTTTTAAGCTCTGCTTCTCTTGATTCAACAGGGTTGATAACATATTTTTTAACTTCCCCAAGCTCTTTTTCCGAAGGATTTCCGTATATTACATATACCTTGGCAGTACGCACCGGAGGGCGTTCCTTTTTTGAAATAATCTGTATACACTGGGCTGCTGAATCTGCCCTCTGGTCAAACTGACCGGGAAGAAATTCCACGGCAAAAGCAAAGCCGCCTTCCGTGTTAATATCTTCGGAAACAATATCCACCTGAGGCTCCGAAAATACAGTTTTTTTCGCATACTCAAAAAGCTCTTTATCAATATTTTCAACATCATATCTGTTTATAATTCTGATGTCCGTAATGCTCTTTATCAATAAAATATCCCTTATATCCTTAAGCAAAGACATAGCTTCATGGGCAAGCTGTTTTTTCTTTTCTGAATACACACGGTAAACCATTATATTTCCTCCTTCGCTTTGAGAGCCTTCTGTCCAATGTCTTTTCTGAAGTATTTGTTTTCAAACTTAATGGCTTCCATTATTTTATACGATTTTTCTATTGCTCCCGAAAGAGTGTCATCTGTTGCAACCGTGCCCAATACTCTGCCGCCTGAGGTTAAAAGCTTTCCGTTTTCAAGCTTTGCACCAGCAACATAAATTTCACCGTCTGCATTTTCAGGGAGAGATATTTCAAAGCCCGTATCATATTTTTGGGGATAACCTTCAGATGCGGCAACAACACAACACGCAGCCTTATCAGAGAATTTAACCTCCTGATTTTTAAGAGTTGAATTTGTGACGCTCATCATAATATCAAGCAAGTCACTTTCCAGAAGCGGAAGCACAACCTGTGTCTCAGGGTCACCGAAACGGCAGTTATATTCAATAACCTTGGGACCGTTTTTTGTAAGCATAAGTCCGAAATACAGGCATCCCCTAAAGGTTCTGTTTTCAGCGTTCATTGCCTTAATGGTGGGTAAAAAAATCTTTTCCATGCACTCTTGTGCAATTTCCTTTGTATAGTACGGGTTTGGAGCAATAGTTCCCATACCCCCTGTATTAAGACCCATATCGCCGTCTTTTGCACGCTTGTGGTCCATGGAGGATACCATTGGCACAACCGTCTCCCCGTCTGTAAAGGCGAGAACGGAAACCTCAGGGCCTTCTAAAAATTCTTCAATTACAATGGAATTTCCGCTTTTACCGAAGATTTTATCCTCCATTATTGAATGCACCGCTTCAACTGCCTGTGCACGGCTTTCTGCAATGATTACACCCTTGCCCAGTGCCAGCCCGTCAGCCTTTATAACTGTGGGAATGGGTGCCGTTTCAAGGTATTTTACGGCATCAGCGGCATTTTCAAAAACCTCATACTGTGCAGTGGGTATGTTGTATTTTTTCATAAGATTCTTTGAAAACACCTTACTGCCCTCAATTATAGCCGCATCTGCAGAGGGGCCAAAGCAGGGTATTCCGATTTTATTCAATGCGTCTACTGCGCCCAGCACCAATGGGTCATCAGGTGCCACGACTGCATAGGAAATGTTATGCTCAGAAGCGAACTCGACTATTTTATCAATTTCCTTTGCGCCGATGGGAACACACTCTGCATCTTTAGCTATTCCGCCGTTTCCCGGAAGCGCATAAATCTTTTCCGCATTTTTATTTTCCTTTATTTTTTTAATTATTGCATGTTCACGGCCGCCGCCGCCAACAACCATAATATTCATGCTAATCCTCCTTGTCTGGCACGGTAGTTTTTAATGGTGGAACAATCTCATTCCCGTAAACGCCATTACCATATTGAACTTGTTGCACTCTTCAATAACAAGGTCGTCACGGATTGAACCGCCCGGCTGTGCAATATAGCTGACGCCGCTTAAATGTGCCCTGTCTATATTATCACCAAAGGGGAAGAATGCATCTGAACCCAGAGCAACCCCCTGAATTGAACCCATATAGCTTTCAATTTCCTGCTGAGTTAAAGGCTGGGGTCGGGTTTTAAAGTACTTCTGCCAGTTTTCCTCGCTGCAAACATCCTCTTCCGTTTTATTTATAAATCTGTCAATAACATTATCTCTTTCAGCTCTGCCCAAATTATCAACAAACGGGAGATTTTGCACTCTTTCATATTGACGCATAAACCAAGTGTCTGCTTTGCTTCCCGCAAGACGAGTGCAGTGTATTCTTGACTGCTGACCTGCGCCTACGCCTATTGCCTGTCCGTCATATGCAAAGCAAACGGAATTTGACTGTGTATATTTAAGTGTAATAAGTGCAATGATTAAATCTCTCTTAGCACTGTCGGGAAGGTTTTTATTTTCAGTTACAATATTTTGAAGAAGAGCCTCGTTTATTTCAAAATTATTTCTTCCCTGCTCAAAGGTAATTCCGAAAACCTGTTTTCTTTCAATAGGTTCGGGAACATAGCTTGGGTCAATCTCAATAATATTGTAGCTGCCCTTTCTTTTGGATTTTAATATTTCAAGAGCTTCAGGCTCATAGCCCGGTGCTATAACACCGTCTGAAACCTCTCTTTTAATTAAGGTTGCAGTGGTAACATCGCACACATCTGAAAGTGCAATAAAATCACCGAAGGAGCACATACGGTCAGTACCTCTTGCCCTTGCATAGGCACAGGCAAGGAGAGATTCGTCAAGGTTTTCTATATCATCAACAAAGCACGCTTTTTTAAGTGTATCGCTGAGCTTTGTGCCTACTGCCGCTGATGTGGGGCTTACATGCTTAAAGGAGGTTGCAGCAGGAAGGTTTAACGCCTCCTTCAGCTCTTTAACAAGCTGCCATGCGTTAAAGGCGTCAAGAAAATTTATGTACCCCGGCTTGCCGTTTAAAATTCTAACGGGAAGCTCCCCGTTTTCCATATATATTCTGGATGGCTTCTGATTTGGATTACAGCCGTATTTTAACTCAAATTCTTTCATTTGTTGCCTCCGTTTTTATTTATAAGCCTTTCTTCAAAGGCTCCGCTTTTAACATCTGTAAATCTCACATAAAGTGAAATTTTATTGTTTTCATCAAGATTTTCCCAAATATCCCTTGTAAACTCTTCAATATCATCGGGAATTTCAATTCTTTCAGGCTCTCCTGTAAATGTGGGTATGGGGTTTCCGTCAGTTATATATGTATGAATAAAATGACCCATACCGCTTTTTGAAGGATATGCAAAGGTATATCTTGCACAGTCACTTCCCTCTTCGTCAATGCTTTTCAGTATGCTCATCTTATAAGTGAAATCATTATCGTGAAATTCCGTAACGGCACTTATTCTCGGCGTAAAGTTGGGAGAATCCGGTTCAAACTCCCTTGTGCAAAGTGCCTCTTCAAAGGTTTTTCCCTCTTTGATAAAATTATAAATTGTGTCGGTCTGGTCGCCGTTTGTTACTATAATCTTATTTTCATAAGATTTTATTGCACTGTAAATAATAAGTGAAGGGTCCTCAACCTTGGATTCGTCAAAGGGCTTTGTATACACGCACCCGTCTTCAATGGTAAAAATTCTGTTGCGGCTGTTTTCGCTTCTTCCCATTATAAAATATGCACATACAGCCTTATTACCGTCTTTTGATTTTCCTGCAATAATACCGCGGCCTACATAAGGGTTGCCCTTTATGCGTTCACCGATTGTTTTAACCTCATATATATTCATTTTTAAGCCTCCGTTTTATTTTCAGCAATTTCTCTCGCCACAATTTCAGCTCCTTGCGGCAGGATAATCCATTCTGCTTGCTGCATAACTCTTTTCTGCAAGGTTTCGGCAGTGTCCTCAGGCAGTATTTCCACTGCCTTTTGAAGAATAATTTTTCCGCCGTCGGGAATTTCGTTCACATAGTGAACGGTTGCACCCGTAACCTTTACTCCGTAGGAAAGGGCGGCTTCATGCACCTTAAGCCCGTAAAAGCCTTTTCCGCAAAATGACGGAATAAGTGACGGGTGCACATTTATTATTCTGTTTTCAAAGTGCTTAATGAACTTTTCGCCCAGAATACACATAAATCCGGCAAGAATTATCATATCAATTCCGTGCGCGTCAAGAGTGTTTATAAGGGCATCTTCAAAGCCCTCACCAAGCTCTTTTCTTGAAATTACTTCTGTTTTTATCCCTGCGTTTTTACTGCGTGTAAGCGCATAGGCGTTTTCATTGTTGGACACAACAAGCTCTATTTTTCCGCTTTTTATAATTCCGCTTTTTTCCCCATCAATAAGTGCCTGTAAATTTGTGCCGCCGCCTGAAACCAAAACTGCAATTTTCGTCAGCATATTGTCACCTTTTCATCAGACTTAACAATTTCGCCCATTATATACGCATCTTCTCCGCTTTCCTTAAGGGAGGCAATCGCCTTGTCTGCATCTGACTTTTTAACGGTTATACACATGCCCACACCCATGTTATAGGTGTTAAACATATCCCGCTGAGAAATATTCCCCGTTTTTTGGATTAAATCAAAAATGGGAAGTATTTTCAGTGATGCTTTATCAATCCTTGCGCCAAAGCCGTCAGGAAGGCTTCTGGGAATATTCTCGTAAAATCCGCCGCCCGTTATATGAGATATTGAGCGAACACAAGCCTTTTCAAGAAGGTTAAGCACAGGCTTTACATATATTTTTGTGGGTGTAAGAAGTGTTTCACCGATTGATTTTCCCGAAAGATAATCAAGGGGCTTTTTAATGTCACTGTTTTCCACATCAAAAACCTTTCTTACAAGTGAAAATCCGTTTGAATGAACGCCACTTGAAGGAAGTGCAATTAAAATGTCACCTGCTTCAACCGTTTCAGGTCTGAGGATTTTTGCCTTATCAACCACACCAACGGAAAAGCCTGCAAGGTCATATTCGTCAACAGGGTAAAAGCCCGGCATTTCTGCGGTTTCACCGCCGATTAAGGCACTGCCGCTTTGTACGCAGCCCTCTGCCACGCCTGAAACGATTGCCGCAATTTTTTCAGGCACATTTTTTCCGCAGGCAATATAATCAAGGAAAAACAGCGGCTTTGCTCCGCAGCAAATTATATCATTCACGCACATTGCAACGCAGTCTATTCCCACAGTATCGTGTTTGTCCAGCAAAAACGCCAGCTTGAGCTTTGTGCCAACGCCGTCTGTTCCGCTAACCAACACGGGCTTTTCAATGCCTGTAAGGTCAAGCTCAAACAATCCGCCGAAGCCTCCCACATCAGAGCAAACCCCGGAGGTAATGGTTTTTGCAATATGAGCCTTCATAAGCTCCACTGCCTTGTAACCTGCCGTTATATCTACACCGGCATTTTTATAGCTTTCACTGTAACTATTCATTAGCTTTCGTCTCCTTTTCGGAAATCTTTTGTTCAAATCTGTTTTTCTTCTTGCCTGAGGGAACCTCTGTGGGATAATTACCGTCAAAGCAAGCGGTGCAGTATTCGTTTTTACCGCTTCCACCCGCAATTTGCTTTGCACTTTCCACGCTTAAGTAACCCAGTGAATCAACACCTATCAGCTCCGCAATTTCCTCAACTGTGTGGTGACAGGCAATAAGATTTTCTCTTGAATCAATATCTGTGCCGTAATAGCAGGGATTTAAAAAGGGAGGTGCCGAAACACGCATATGAACCTCTGTGGCACCTGCGTCTTTCAAAAGCTTAACAATTCTTCCTGATGTTGTCCCCCGCACGATTGAATCATCAATTAAAACAACTCTCTTCCCCTTCACAACGCTTGAAACGGGGTTAAGCTTTATTCTTACACCTGTTTCTCTTTTACTCTGACCGGGGGAAATGAAGGTTCTTCCAATATACTTATTCTTTACAAAGCCAATTTCATAGGGAATTCCCGACTGGCGTGAATATCCTATGGCTGCGTCAAGCCCCGAATCGGGCACGCCGATTACAATATCTGCCTGAACAGGATGCTCCAAAGCCAAAAATGCACCTGCACGGACTCTGCTTTCATGAACGCTTTTTCCGTCAATTACGGAATCGGGTCTGGCAAAATAGATATATTCAAAAACGCACAGGGATTTCTTTGTCTTATTGCAGTGGGTTGTTATAGACCTTACTCCGTCTTTTGTAAATACCACTATTTCGCCCGGCTCTATATCTCTTATAAATTCAGCTCCGTTTGCGTCAAGCGCACAGCTTTCCGAAGCTACAAGATAGCTTCCGTCGCTCTTTTTTCCGTAGCAAAGGGGTCTGAAGCCGTTAATATCCCTTGCGGCAATAAGCTTTGAAGGTGACATTATAACAAGTGAATATGCCCCCTTAATAATCCCCATAGCCTTTTCAACCGCTTCTTCAATAGATTTTGAGGTAAGGCGTTCCTTCGTAATTATGTAGGAAATAACTTCAGTATCGCTTGTTGTATGGAAAATAGAACCCTGCAGCTCAAGCTCGCCCCGAAGCTCATCGGAATTTATAAGGTTTCCGTTATGGGCAAGTGCCATTCTTCCCTTAACATGGTTGACAACAATGGGCTGGGCGTTTATTCTTCCGCCGCTTCCCGTGGTGCAGTAGCGAACATGCCCTATTGCCATATTGCCATTTCCCAATGAGTCCATAATGCTTGATGTAAACACATCATTTACAAGACCCTCATCTTTATATTCTTTAAAAATGCCATCGTCATTTACCACAATGCCGCAGCTTTCCTGTCCACGGTGCTGCAAGGCGTAAAGCCCGTAATAAACATCCGATGCCACATCGGTACAACTGTTTGCAAAAATACCGAATACACCGCATTCTTCTCTGATTTTACTCATTTTTTCCTCCGAAAACTCTGTTCATCATTTCATTATAGGCATCCTCAACACCGCCCAAGTCACGGCGGAAGCGGTCCTTATCAAGCTTTTCATTTGTTGTTGCATCCCAAAATCTGCAGGTATCGGGAGAAATCTCGTCTGCAAGAACGATTGTGCCGTCAGAGGTTTTCCCGAATTCAAGCTTAAAATCAACAAGCTTAACATTAAGACTTAAGAAATACTCACTGAGCACACGGTTTACGGTGAATGCCATAGCCTTAATTTCTTCAATTTCTTTTTCGGTTGCAAGCTTCAGCGCACAGGCATGATAAGAATTTATAAGCGGGTCATGAAGGTCATCATTTTTGTATGAAAATTCAATGGTTGGCTTATCAAACACAATGCCCTCTTCAACGCCGTATCTCTTTGCGAAAGAGCCTGCGGAGATATTTCTGATAATAACTTCAAGGGGAACTATCTGCACCTTTTTAACAATAGTTTCTCTTTCTGAAAGCTCCTCTACAAAATGCGTTTTAACACCGTTTTTCTCAAGAAGCTGCATAAGATAGTTTGACATACGGTTGTTTACGGCACCCTTACCTGCAATAGTTCCTTTTTTAAGCCCGTCAAACGCCGTTGCATCATCCTTATAAGACACAATAACAAGCTCCGGATTTTCCGTAGCAAACACCTTTTTTGCCTTTCCCTCGTATAACTGTTCACACTTTACCATCAGTAACTCCTCCTCAAATATTATTTATTCTATCCTCAATTGTTTTATCCTTTTCCAAAACGGCAGCCCCATCGGCTTTACGCTTGTCCTCAAGTGCTTTTGCAAGCTCCCCATCATTCACTGCAAGGATTTCCAAACAAAGCAAAGCGGCATTGGCAGCACCATTTATTGCAACTGTTGCTACAGGAATGCCAGTGGGCATTTGTACAGTTGAAAGCAGTGCGTCAATACCGTTTAATCCGCCGGAGGCAACCGGAATGCCAATTACCGGCAATGTAGTGTTTGCGGCTATTGCACCGGCAAGATGAGCCGCCATTCCTGCTGCCGCAATTATTGCAGCAAACCCGTTATCTCTTGCACTTCGACTGAATAGTGCAGCCTCATCAGGCGTTCTGTGTGCGGAAAAAACATGCACCTCATAAGGCACATTAAAGCTTTTCAAAACCGCAGTTGCCTTAGAAACAACCTGCATATCACTGTCGCTTCCCATGATTATAGCAATTTTTTTCATGACATTCCCCGTTTCTGCCCCTGCACGGCAATATTTTTTATTATTCTTATAAATGCAGGCTTTATAAGAATGCCGAAAAACAAATAAGAGCGCACTTATCCCCAAAACGGTAAGTGCGCCCAGACGGTCGGCAATTTCAGGCTCCTTGCTCCTTCGTGGTGCTCCACATTATCCGTCAGTCGCAAAGGGGTCTTTTAATTTAACAGCTTCATTATAACATCAATTTTTCTTCTTGTAAAGAAGGTTTCTTATCTTTTTTCCGAAAAAAGTTAAAGAGCCTCTATTATGTCCATTTCCTCTTGCGTAAAGGGGGCACTTTCTGTTACCTTCACATTTTCAAGAATCTGCTTCGGGCTTGATGCGCCTATTAAAACGCTTGTTATTCCCTCATGGGCAAGCACCCACGCAAGAGCCGTTTGCGAAAGTGTTTCTCCTCTGCCCTTGGCAATCTTATCAAGCTTTTTAATTTTTTCGTTAAGCTCATCTGTCAAGCTTGTTTCCTTAAGATAGATACCGCTTGTTTTTATTCTGCTGTCTTCGGGGATTGATTTTAAATATTTACCCGTAAGAAGTCCCTGCGCAAGAGGACTGTATATAATAACACCCTTCTTTTCCTCTTTTGCCTTTTCAAGCAATTTATTATTTTCTATGCTTCTGTCAAGTATGGAATACCTGTTTTGATTTATTATAAAGGGGCATTTCATTTCACGAAGTATTGCCGATGCCTTCACAAGAGTTTCCCCGTCATAGTTTGAAAGGCCTGCATAAATTGCTTTTCCGCTTTTAACGGCATAATCAAGTGCCGACATTGACTCCTCAAGAGGTGTGTCCTTGTCGGGTCTGTGATGATAGAATATGTCAACATAATCAAGCTTTAAACGCTTTAAACTGTCATCAAGACTTGATATAAGGTACTTTCTGCTTCCGAAATCTCCGTAAGGACCCTCCCACATTCTGTAGCCTGCTTTTGTGCTGATAACAAGCTCGTTTCTGTAATGCTTCATATGCTCAGAAAGAATTTTGCCCATGTTTTCCTCTGCACTGCCAATGTAAGGGAAGCCGTAATTGTTGGCAAGGTCAAAATGAGTAATTCCGCAGTCAAAGGCAGTAAAGCACATTTGCTTCATATTTTCAAAATCTTCTTTTAAACCAAAGTTGTGCCACATGCCCAGTGACACAACGGGAAGCTTCAGCCCGCTTTCCCCGCATTTTCTGTAAACCATATCATTATATCTGTTTTCATTTGCTTTGTACTTATGCATTTTTGTCCTCCTTCAATATGGTATCTGCTTCGTATATCATGGCGGCAAGCACCTTAATACCTTCAATAAACCCTTTTATATCTATACATTCGTCACTCTGATGTATATTTCCGTGACCCTGGGGGAAGTTGAATTCACTTTTGTCAGTGCAAGTGGTTGTTCCCGTAGAAAAGGCATTTTTAAGATGGCGTGCATAAGTGCCGCCTGAGCTTTTAAAGGGCTTTCCCTCTTTCCCCGTGACGCTTCTGTATGCATTCAAAAGTGCCGCCGACAAGGCCTTGTTTGAATCCAGGAGAAATCCCGGCGATTCAAAGCATATCTCCCCGTTAAAGTTATATTTTTCAAGGGTGCTTTTCACATTTTTTATAATGTCTGCTGCATCGGCCTTCACCCCATAGCGAATATCCAGTGTGAAAAACAGCTTTGAATCAACTAATTTCACTATTCCGTTTGCGGCGTCAAGCTTTCCGAACATATCTTCATGCTCAATATTAAAGCCCTCGCCGTAATAGCCCCCAAGGGTATTTTTAATGCAGGAAAGAATTTTTTTATCATTTTCGCACAGGCTCTCCGCAGTGCATAAAAGCTCAGACGCTTTGTACGCCGCATTTACTGAGCCTTCAGGCATTGCAACATGGCGTGTTATACCCCTGACGGTAAGACAAATTTCATTATCCTTTTTTGTAACCTCTGCATTCTTAGCTTTTAATTCTTCAAAAAGCTTCTCATTGTATTTGATTTTAATGTTTACCTCATCCAGCACAACATTATATGCCGCACCGCCCTCAAAACAGGTTATCTCTTCAAAAGGGGCGTTGCTCATGCAATCAATATGGAGTATTCCCTTTTCCCCTTCACTGTATGGGAAATCATAATCAGGTACAAGGGAAACGGTGGGCATAGTCTCATTTTCGCAAAAATTCGTAATATCCTCCATACCGCTTTCCTCATTACCGCCCACAAACACCGTTATATCGCTTCCAGGCTCATAACCCGTTTCCCTGAGAGCCTTGAGAGCATACAAGCTTGCAACAATACCGGATTTATCATCCTCAACCCCGCGCCCGAAAAGCTTTGTGCCTACAAGCTTTGGCTCAAAGGGCTTTGCGTATATCCAATCGTTTTTTACCGGCACCACATCAGCATGGGAAAAAAGCCCAATCCGTGTGTTTTTTCCGTTTTCGGTTTTATATATTGCATATCCGTTTTCATGCTTTACCTGCATAGGGTAGCCGTTTTCCTCATAAAGGCTTTTAACCTCCTCCAAAGCCTTGTAAACTCCTTCACCGTAAGGCATTTTATCCTTTGGGGAGTCTAATATTGAATTTATTTTTACCAATCTTATAAGCGATGCAACAATCTCATTTTCTTTGGAATCAATGTAGTCACTCAATTTTTTATAAGCTTCACACATAATAACACTCTTCCTTTCTATTATATTATAATTCATTAAAGCAACAAAGTAAATATAAAAAAATCTTCTTTACACTTTTTTTCTACTCCTTGATTTTTTATTAAAAAACTGCTATAATTACCTTCGCAAAAAACAATCGTCAGGCTAGGAGGAGAAAAATGACAGATAAGGAATTGCGTGAAATAAAAAGAAGATTTACAAACGAAAAAAGCAATATTTCAAGCATACAGGTATGCTTTGTAAATGAAAAAAGAGAGATTATAACACAGTTCAGCCAGTCCCTTGCCTCTCTTGAGGCAGACGAAACAAACAGGCTTCTTCAGACGCTGAAAAAGGCATTGTCAGGGGCTATGGGAACAAATTTGCACGACATTGAATTTAAAACAAGCCAGGTTGTTGACAGTCCTGAGCATAAGCTGCTTATGGCACTTAAAAAATCAGAGCTTAAAGATGAAGGGGCCATTAAAGAGTTTTTTGAAAAGGTTGCCGCAAATGTTTCTCTGGACAGCGGTTATGTTGCCCTTTTGGCAAATGACAAGTATGATGTGTTTGACTTTCGTTCCGACGGTACAAAAAGCGAAGATTCTTCGGCGGTTTACTCATATCTTATTTGTGCTATTTGCCCCATTAAGCTTACAAAGCCTGCGCTGACCTTCCGTGCGCTGGAAAATGAATTCGGTCATATTTCTGCGGCGTCAGTTGTGGGAACGCCTCAGCTTGGCTTTTTGTTCCCCGCCTTTGACAATAGAACTGAAAATATTTACAACGCCCTTTATTATACCCGTGATATAACAAACAATAATACAGATTTTGCAAACGCCCTTTTTAACACTGAGCTTCCCATGCCGGCGGCAATGCAAAAAGAAACCTTCGGTCAGTGCCTTCGGGAAACCATTGCAGAAGAGTGTGATTTTGAAATGGTGAAATCGGTTCATGCACAAATTTCAGACATGATTGAAGAGCATAAAATTTCCAAGGAAGAAGAACCCCTTACTATTTCAAAGGACAAGCTTGAACGGATTTTGGAATACAGCGGTGTGGAAAAGGAAAAAATCGAGAATTTCAGCAAAAAATATGATAACGAATTTGGTGAAGGAAGCGAAATTCCTCCCCAGAATATTGTAAATACAAAGCAGTTTCAGCTTGAAACTCCCGATGTTTTTATCAAGGTTAATCCCGAAAGGCGTGATTTAATTTCAACACAGACAATCGGAGGCACACAATACATACTTATCCGTGCAACCGAGGGTGTTGAGGTAAACGGT
>JAXJXW010000092.1:0-8863 GCA_036307325.1 Clostridia bacterium | reverse complement strand
TCAGGAGGAAAGAATATGTTTAAAGTATTTGAAACAGAGTTCTGCGGCCGTCCTCTCGTTGTTGAAACGGGAAAGATGGCACAGCTGGCAGGGGGAAGCTGCCTTGTTCGTTATGGTGAAACGGTGGTTCACGCAACTGCAACGGCATCTGCAAAGCCTCGTGAGGGGGTTGACTTTTTCCCTCTTGCAGTTGATTATGAAGAAAAGCTTTATGCAGTGGGCAAAATCCCCGGAAGCTTTTTGAAGCGTGAAGGCCGCCCCAGTGAAAAGGCAATTCTTGCGTCAAGATGTATTGACCGCCCCATCCGTCCCCTTTTCCCCAAGGATTTGCGCAATGATGTTGCGGTTGTTACAACGGTTATGAGTGTTGAACAGGACAATGACCCTGTTATCACCGCAATGATAGGTGCGTCAATTGCAATCAGCATTTCTTCAGTTCCCTTTGCAGGGCCAATCGCAGGCGCAACAGTGGGTCTTGTTGACGGACAAGTTGTTGTAAACCCCACAAAGGAGCAGCGTGAAAAGAGCGATATGTTTCTTACCATTGCAGGAACAAAGGATAAGGTAAACATGATTGAAGCCGGTGCGAACCAGGTTCCTGAGGATCTTGTTTTTGAAGGAATTATGGCGGCGCACAAGGAAATTGTTAAAATATGCGAATTTATCGAGGGCATTCAGAAGGAAATCGGAAAGCCGAAATTTGACTATGAGCATATGACCGTAGACGAAGCTCTTTATGAGGATGTAAAGGCAATTGCCATAGAAAAGGTACGCGCAGCACTTGATACAGACGATAAAAATGTGCGTGAAGAAAATCTTAAAGAGGTTTACAGCTTTGTTTATGAACAGCTTGGGGAAAAATATCCCGAAATGGAAGCAATGATTGACGAAGCGCTTTATAAATTGCAGAAGTATGTTGTTCGCCGCTGGATTCTTGATGACGGAAAGCGTGTAGACGGCAGAAAGCTTGACGACATCAGGCCTCTTTCTTCAGAGGTAGGCGTTCTTCCCAGAACCCACGGCAGCGGCCTTTTCACAAGAGGGCAGACACAGGTTCTCACAACCTGTACTCTCGGCATGATTTCCGAAGAGCAGCTTCTTGACGGTATTGATGAAGAGGAAACAAAGCGTTATATGCACCATTACAACTTCCCTTCATATTCAGTTGGTGAAACGAGAGCCAGCCGCGGCCCCGGAAGGCGTGAAATAGGCCATGGTGCACTTGCTGAAAAGGCACTTGTTCCCGTAATTCCTTCAAAAGAGGAGTTCCCCTATACCCTTCGCCTTGTGTCTGAGGTTCTCAGCTCAAACGGTTCAACATCACAGGGCAGTATCTGCGGAAGCACCCTTGCTCTTATGGATGCAGGTGTTCCCATTAAAGCTCCCGTTGCAGGTATTTCCTGCGGACTTGTAACAGAGGAAGACCGTTATATAACAATGGTTGATATACAGGGGCTTGAAGATTTCTTCGGCGATATGGATTTCAAGGTTGCAGGCACAAAGGCAGGTATCACTGCAATCCAGGTGGATATAAAGATTGACGGTCTTAAGCCCGAAATTATAAGAGAAGCTCTTGAAAAGACCCGTCTTGCCCGCTATAAAATTCTTGATGAATGTATGCTTCCCTGTATTAGTGAGCCGAGAGAGGAGCTTTCAAAGTACGCTCCCAAGATTACATCAACAACCATTGACCCTGAAAAGATTCGTGATGTAATAGGCACCGGCGGAAAGGTTATTCAGAAGATTGTTGCCGAAACAGGCGTTAAGATTGATATAGAAGAAGACGGAACGGTGTTCTTCTCCACAACAGACGCTGAGGCGGCTAAGCGTGCAATGAAGATTGTCCGCGGTATTGCAGGCGATATTGAAATCGGCGATGTATTCTCCGCAACCGTAACAAGAGTTATGGACTTTGGCGCATTTGTTGAGTACTTGCCCGGCAAGGAAGGCCTTGTTCATATAAGCAAGCTTGATAACAGGCGTGTTGAAAAGGTTACAGATGTTGTTAATGTTGGAGATCAGATAAATGTAAAGCTTGTAGAGATTGACAGAATGGGTCGTTACAATTTCTCTCGCAAAGATACGCTGCCCGTTGCTGAGGCAGAGTAACTGATAAAGGGACTGTAAAAAAAGTCCAGAACGCAAGAAAAGTGT
Organism: Clostridia bacterium; assembly: GCA_036307325.1. GTDB lineage: Bacteria > Bacillota > Clostridia > UMGS1883 > UMGS1883 > UMGS1883. The sequence continues at coordinate 6,709 of JAXJXW010000092.1, read as the reverse complement.
GAAATAAATAAGATAAAAAAACAAAACAGCGATGACAGTAAATAAAGAAGAAAAATCTCATAAAATTCGATTTTTCCTATATCTAATCTTTTCTTGCTATAAACAAACTTCGCCTCTCGGCGTATACACATACGCCTTCGGGTAACCTGTGGCTTTGCCACGGCTCAGTTTGTTCATTCTGACTCTTTTTTTACAAGCCCCTTGAAACTGGCGGTGTAAAAAACGGGTTTTTTACACCGCCTTTTTGAGGGATGGAAAAATGCATATTACATATAAAATGAAAAACGGAATGTGCCTTGTCTGTGAAAATATGCCCCACGCCAAAAGCGTAAGCGTGGGCGTATGGGTAAAGGCGGGCACCATGTATGAAACCAAAACTGAAAACGGAATAAGCCATTTTATTGAGCATATGCTTTTTAAAGGAACGGTAAATCGCACTGCAGCGCAGATTGCAGAGGAGATGGACTGTATCGGCGGTCATATAAACGCCTGTACCTCCCGTGAGTACACCTGTTATTACACAAAAACGCTGGGGGAGAATATTACATCAGCTCTTGATATATTAAGCGATATGTACTATAATTCCGTGTTTGAGGAAAAAGAGCTGGAGCTTGAGCGCAGTGTTATAACGGAAGAGATAAATATGTATGCCGATTCTCCTGAGGATGTTGCGATTGATTCCCTTACGGAGCTTATGTGGAAGGGCAATCCCCTGGGTTATCCCGAAGCGGGAACGGTTGAAAGCGTAAGTAAAATAACACGCAGTATGATTATTGATTATTTTGCCAGACGCTACACTCCCGAAAATACGGTAATTTCAATAGCCGGCTGTATAGAGCCGCCCGTTGCATCAGAGCTTTGTGAAAAATATTTTTACAAAACGGGCTTTGGTGAAAAAGCCCGTTTGACAACCCCGGTCTTTAAAAGCGGAAGCTGGGAAAAAAAGAAGGATATTGAGCAGGCGCACCTTGCCATTGCATTCCCCTCTGTTGATTTGTTCAGTGACAGAGTGTATGATGTTTCCGTTTTGAATAATATTTTCGGCGGCAGTATGTCAAGCAGGCTCTTTCAGTCAATTCGTGAAAAAGAAGGTCTGTGTTACAGTATTTATTCATACACTGCCTCATATCCTCAGGCAGGTGTGTTTGGAATATATACAGGCTTGGGGTTTGACAGTGTCGAAAAAGCCCTTGATATGATAGAAAAAGAAATTCATTCTGTTTGCAGTAAGCCTGTGAGCGAGTATGAGCTTAAAAAGGCTCAAAGTCAGCTTCGGTGTGCAATATTGATGGGCAGTGAAAGCGTAAGCGCACGCATGGATTCCAACGGTAAGGCGCAGCTTTTGCTGGGCAGGATAAGAACCGTTGACGAAACTATAGAAAAGCTGGGCAAGGTAACGGCAGACTCTGTCTGCGAAACGGCAAATATGATTTTTTCATCGGGAGAGCGTGCAGCATTTATTTTGAATAAAAGAATGTAGAGGTGTTTTCTTTGAATATTGTTGTATTGTCAGGCGGTTTAAGCACTGAGAGAAATGTGTCTCTCACAACAGGGGCAAAGGTGCAGAACGCCCTTATAAAAAACGGTCATCATGCAATTCTTGCAGATGTTTTCATGGGATATAAGCTTTCGGGAACGGTTGAAGAGGAGTTTAAAAACGCCCTTTCTCCCGTTGAGGTAAAAAAAATCAGTGAGGCCGTACCGGATATTGAAGCCGTAAAGAGAGAAAGAGGCACGAACCCCAATATATTTTTCGGCGAAAATATTATAGAGCTTTGTTCCTATGCCGATGTGGTTTTCATGGCACTTCACGGTGAAAACGGAGAAAACGGCAGACTTCAGGCGGCGTTTGACCTGCTTGGAATCAGATATACGGGCAGCGGTTATCTTGGTTGTGCCGTAAGTATGCATAAAAACCTCACTAAGCAGATGTTTGCCTCCTGCGGAGTATTAACACCCAAAGGCAGAATGATAAAAAAAGGCGAAAAGGCTTCCTTTTCAGAATTTGCTTCAGAAGCCCTTGTTATTAAGCCCTGCAGCGGAGGTTCCTCCATTGGCGTTTCAATAGTGAGCAATGAAATTGATTTTGACAAAGCTCTGTCTGACGCTTTTTCCTATGAAGATGAAATTCTTGTGGAGGAATATGTCAGTGGGCGGGAGTTCTCCGTGGGTGTGCTGGGGGACTGTGCTCTTCCGGCTATTGAAATCATACCCAAATCGGGCGTTTATGATTATAAAAGTAAGTACCAGGCAGATCTGACAGAGGAAATCTGCCCTGCTAATATAACCGCTGAGGAGGAGTCTCTTCTGGGAAGCGCAGCGGTAAACGCTTTTAAGGCTCTCGGTCTCGAAAGTTATGCAAGAATGGACTTTATTCTCACTTCTTCGGGGAAGGCATACTGCCTTGAGGCAAATTCCCTTCCAGGTATGACCCCCACAAGCCTTATGCCTCAGGAGGCGGCGGCAGTGGGAATGAGCTATGAACAGCTTTGTGAGAGGATTATTGAATTAAGTCTTAATAAATAAAGAAGGTGCTTGATATTGAAGGGAGAAATAAATCTTACTGTGCGTGAGGCGGCAATTGCATCAGGGGGCGTTTTCACAGGTGATGAAAGCCTGCTTGACAAAAAGTTCACAACCGTTGTAATTGATAGCCGCAAGGCAAAGGAATGCAGTCTTTTCATTGCAATAAAGGGAGAAAAGGTTGACGGATACGATTTTATCCCCAAGGCATTTGAGTTTGGCGCTCTTTGCGCCGTAACGGAAAAAGAATATGAAGGCTACCCCTGCATTGTTGTTAAAAACAGTGTCAGTGCCCTTCAGAAAATTGCCGCATATTACAGAAGCACCCTTAACATAACGGTGATTGGCATAACGGGCAGTGTGGGAAAAACAACAACGAAAGAGGTTGTTTCCTCCGTTCTGTCACAAAAATATAATGTTGTAAAAACCGAGGGCAATTTCAATAACGGCCTGGGGCTCCCCCTTACGGTGCTTTCCATACAGCCCGATACTGAGGTTGCCGTTGTGGAAATGGGAATGAATCATTTTGACGAAATGCGCCTTCTTTCTTCAATAGCACGCCCCACCATGTGCATAATGACAAATATCGGCGTGTCACATATAGAAAATCTCGGCTCCCGTGAGAATATTCTTAAGGCGAAGAGCGAAATTTTTGAAAATATGCCAAAGGCGGCACGCACCATATTAAACGGCGATGATGATATGCTCCGTACGGTGGAGCGTCACAATAAGTGCTTCTATGGCTTTAATTCGGATAATGATATATATATTGAGTCATTTTGTGAGCATGGCTTTGAGGGAACAAGCTTTCAGGCTTCGCTCTTCGGCGAACAGATGGATTGCACCATTGCAATTCCCGGTCGTCACACCCTGTTTGCCGCAATGGCGGCAATGGCGGCAGGAAGCTGGCTGGGAATGTCAAGCGGGCAGATTACAGAGGGTATAGCCCGGTCAAAAACAATCAGCGGAAGAACAAATGTAATTCATACCAATAAATATACGCTTATTGATGATTGCTACAATGCCGCACCCCAGTCGGTGGAATCGGGCATTGATTTGCTTGTGAAAAGTGACGCCAAGCGCACTGTCTGCGTTCTGGGCGATATGGGGGAGCTTGGAAGTGACGCTCCCCGCATGCACCGCATGGTAGGTGAGCATGCCGCCAAATGCAAGGTAGGCCTTCTCGTTGCAATAGGAGAGCTTTCATATAATACATATGAAGGAGCGCAAAGGCTTGGGGGCAATGCGGTGTATTTTAAAACAAAGGAAGAGTTCCTCGAAAAAAAGGGAGAGCTTCTTTGCGAAGGTGACGCAATTTTAATCAAGGCATCCCACGCCATGAAGTTTGACAACATAGTAGAAAACCTTGCGGAGTATTTCAAATGAATAGTTAATAATGAATAATGAATAATTTCGGAGATTTTCGCTTGGCAAGCGAAAATTCACAATAATTATTAATTATTAATTATTCATTCTTCATTTTTATTGCGTTCCGGGCAATTTTAACATCCCCACACTCACCTTAGATTTACGCTAATATTACAAAAGATTACAGTTTGGTTACAAGTGAAAAAGTTCTATTGACCTTTTCAAAAATGGGTGTTATAATCACGGTGTAATAAATGAGGAGAACTCTTTATTACCCCACTTTTGGTGAATTTGAAAGAGGTCGCCGAAAGTAAAAAAGCACTCTTTCAAAAAATAAAATTTTATAGGAGGAAGAGATTATCATGAAAAATCTCAAGAAGACACTTGCAGTTGTTCTTGCATTTGCTATGGTTCTCAGCTTTGGTGCAATCAGCACTTTTGCTTATTCAGATGTAGAAGCAAGCACAACAACAGGCGAGGCTGTTGGTATCCTCTCAAACCTTGGAATTCTTTCCGGTTTTGAAGACGGTACTTTCAGACCCGAAGAAACAGTTACAAGAGCGCAGATGGCTTCAATCATTGTTCGTACACTCGGATATGATTCACAGGCTGTTTCCAGCGCAGGCTCAACAGTATTCAGCGATGTTGCTGCAGATCACTGGGCTTCCGGTTACATCAATGTAGCACAGGCTCAGGGCATCATCAGCGGTTACGGCAACGGAATGTTCGGACCTGAAGATAAGGTTACTTACGAGCAGGCTGTTAAGATGATCGTTTCTGCACTTGGTTATGACCTCATTGCTGTTCAGAAGGGCGGCTACCCCACAGGTTACCTTGCAGTTGCTTCTGCAGAAGGCATCACAAAGAATGCTAACGGCAGAGTTGGAGATCCCGCAAAGAGAAGCTCAATAGCTATCCTTGTTTACAACTCTCTCGAAGTTCGTCTCCTTGATCAGAGCACATGGACAACAGACGGTTCTGATGAATACAAGAAGACAGACAAAACTATCCTTTCTGACTACCTCAATGTAGAAAAGTGGGAAGGCGTTGTAACAGATGTTCCTTATGTTGAATATGCTACAAATGGCTATGATGAAAAGAAACAGGACATCACAATTGATGGTTATGAATCATACTATAGCGGCGGCGTATTGGATAAGGATTACGGCAGCGTAACAGCTAATGCAAGCCTTGTAGACGCAGGTTCACTCCTCGGCAAGAAGGTTGTAGCATATGTTGGTGCTGAAGAAGATGACGAAACAGATGAAATCATGGTTTATGCTATTGCTGAAAAGAAGGGCAACAACTCTTCTGTAACAGTTAGCGGAACTCAGCTTGCAGGTGAAGATTACTCAGGCTTTGACACAGCAGGTCAGATCAGCTACAAGAAGGGTAGCAAGACCGTTGACGCTTCACTTGCTGACAATGTTAAATTCTATGTAAACTTTAAATTAAGTGCACTTGATAAAACTGCTACAACAGAAGATGTTGCTGATGAAGTTGAATCAGCAGGTGGTTCTGTAGAACTTATCAGCAATGATGCAGACAGCGATATCGAAGTTGTTGTTATCACAGCTTATGAAGAAGAAGCTGTAATTGAAGATGTAACAACAGAAGACGGCGTTATCAGCTTTGAGACATACACAGGTTCTCTTGATGATGTTGACCTTGAAGATGAAGATTCACTCGTAGTAGTTTATAAGGACGGCGAGCTTGCAAAGGCTGAAGACCTTGCAGCTAACGACACAGTATCTATCATAAATGTTGTTGGCGATTTCGTAATCCTTTACGCTTCATCTTCTACAGTTACAGGTTCTGTAGATTCTTATGATGAAGATTATGTAACAATCGGTAGCGTTGAATACGAATTGTCACCTGCTTCCGGCAAGACTCCTGAAAGCATTAAAGACGAAGAAGGTACTTTCTTCCTTAATGTTGACGGTCAGATCGCTCACAACGAAACAGAAACAGTTGCAGGCGGTAACTATGGTCTTGTAATCGCAGCTGATAAGAGCACAGGTATCTCTAACGGATACGAAGCTCAGGTTATTCTTGCAGACGGTACAGTTGCAACATATCCTATCGCTAAGAAAGCAAAGGCTGCTAACTCTGATAATGAAACACAGGCTGACGGTGAAGCTGCTGTATACAATTACCTTGCTGGTAAGATGAACGCAACAGGTTCAGTAGACAATGGCGTTCAGTACGCAAAGGCTTCTGAACTTAAGAACCTTGTATTCAAGGTAACAGTTAAGAACGGTTCTATCAACAAGCTTAAGGAAATCACAGGCCCCAGCGCTCTCATTGACGACAAGAAGTATGATGAAGAGTCTATGACCTACGGTTCACTTGAATTTGACGAAGCAACAGTTGTATTTGCAGTTGACTATGATTACACTGATGATGACAAGGTTGATGCTGATGATGTAACAGTTGGCGAAGTTGCTGACTTCTTCGTTGACGGTGAGGAAGATTACAAAGTTTACGGTTACGACTATGATGATGTTCATGGCGTAGTTCTTGGCTTTGAGCTTTCAAGCTCTGTTCCTGCTGACAGCGACGCAGTTATCGTTACAAGCGTTAAGAGCATTAACTATGATGACGATACAGCTACAGTTATCACAGGTCTCCAGGCTGGTAAGGAAGTAACTTACACAATCTATGATGAAGACGGTGACTACAGAAGCGCAGGTGACGTAGATCCTGAGGACCTTAAGAAGGGTGATGTTATCCTTGTTGGTAATGCAAACTCAGACGGCGTTGTAGGCGACTTCAAGCCTCTCTTCGTTGCTGCTTCTAAGACAGCTGCAAACATCGG
>JAXJXW010000091.1:0-2979 GCA_036307325.1 Clostridia bacterium | reverse complement strand
TTCTGTCAGGAATATCTGTTTCCTGCAAGGAGAATATGGTAAAAGCGGCAAAACAAATCGGTGAAACATATGGTACAACCGTGCTTATTAAAGGCGGTCACAGCATTAGTGACGCAAACGACCTTTTGTACACAGAGGGAGAATGCATATGGTTTGAGGGCAGTCGGATAAACAATTCCAATACCCACGGCACGGGCTGTACCCTATCCTCTGCCATTGCGTCAAATCTTGCAAAGGGCTTTGACCTTGCAGAGTCGGTAAAAAGGTCAAAGAAGTATATATCGGAAGCTCTTTCCGCCAATCTTAACCTTGGTAAAGGCTCAGGCCCCATGAAGCACAGTTTTGATTTAAGAGGCCCCTTTGCCGAAGAAGCAAAATAATATCTGATTTGAAAGGAACTAAAGAACATGAGGAATTATACAACACAAATGGATGCCGCAAGAAAGGGTATTATAACCCCTGAAATGAAGACGGTTGCAAAAAAGGAATACCGCACCGAAGAAGAAATAAGAGAGCTTGTTGCAAAAGGTCAGGTGGCAATATGCGCCAATAAGCTTCACACCTGTATAGACCCTAACGGCGTAGGCTCCATGCTTCGCACTAAAATAAATGTAAATCTGGGAGTGTCCCGTGACTGTAAGGATTATAACATAGAAATGCAGAAGGTTATGGCTGCCGTAAATATGGGTGCGGAGGCAATTATGGATTTGTCCTCTCACGGAAACACCCAGCCCTTCAGAAGAAAGCTTACAAGTGAATGCCCTGCAATGATTGGTACTGTACCTGTTTATGACAGTGTTATTCATTACCAAAGAGATTTGGCAACTCTTACTGCAAAGGATTTTATTGATGTGGTTCGCCTTCATGCCGAAGACGGAGTGGATTTTGTTACCCTGCACTGCGGTATTACCAGGAAAACCATTGAGCAGATTAAAAAGCATAAAAGAAAAATGAATATAGTGTCCAGAGGCGGCTCTCTTGTATTTGCGTGGATGTGTATGACAGGGGAGGAAAATCCCTTCTACGAATACTTTGATGAAATCCTTGACATTTGCCGTGAATATGATGTAACCATATCGCTGGGCGATGCCTGCCGCCCCGGTTGTCTTGCTGACGGCAGTGATGTGTGCCAGATTGAAGAGCTTGTAAGGCTTGGTGAGCTTACAAAGCGTGCCTGGGCAAAGGATGTTCAGGTCATGGTGGAAGGCCCCGGACATATGCCCATGGATCAGATTGAGGCAAATATGAAGCTTCAGCAAACCATTTGCATGGGTGCTCCTTTCTATGTATTAGGGCCCATTGTTACAGACATTGCCCCAGGCTATGACCATATAACATCAGCTATCGGCGGCGCAATTGCGGCATCGGCAGGGGCAGCCTTCCTTTGTTATGTTACACCTGCGGAGCACCTTGCTCTGCCTAATGTAGATGATGTTAAGCAAGGAATTATCGCCTCAAGAATTGCCGCCCATGCCGCTGACATTGCCAAAAAAGTTCCCCATGCAAGAGATATTGACGATGCCATGGCAGACGCAAGGCGAACCTTCGACTGGGAAAAGCAGTGGGAATGTGCCATTGATCCTGAAACTGCAAAAAGCATTCGTGATGACAGAGCGCCGGAGCATGAGGACAGTTGTTCTATGTGCGGTAAGTTCTGTGCCGTAAGAAGCATGAACAAGGCATTAAGCGGTGAATATATAGATATTTTATAATCTGCCTCAATAAAGGCAAAACATCCAAGCACACTTCATTAAAAAGTGGCTGCCTCACCTTTTCCGTGAGACAGCCATTTTTTAATACAGCTTTATAGTCCTTTTTTTACATATATCACTTAATTTTCTTCAGTGCGTTACGGGCTGCCGATTGCTGAGCCTCTTTTTTACTGTAGCCCGTTCCCTCACCTAATACCTTGCCGTCAAAAACAACCTCCACAACAAATAAGCAGTGGTGCACCGGCCCGTCAGCACTTTTAATTCTGTACTCTATTTCACAGCATCCGTTTTCCTGAAGCTTTTCCTGTAGCTTTGTTTTGTAATCTAAAAACTTGCCCTCTTCAACAGTTTTGTCTATTAAGTCACCGTAAACATTGATCAGATATTTTTTCGTTTCTTCAAAACCCCGATCAAGATACATTGCGGCAATGTGCGCCTCAAAAACATCGGCGAGTATAGAAATTCTCCTTCTGTCACCTGCTTGCTCCGCACCATGACCAAGCCTTAAATACTTGTCAATCCCCAATTTAAGAGCAAGCTCCCCAAGAGTTTTTTCACAAACAAGTGCCGCACGGATTCTGCTCATATATCCTTCATCTAAGTCGGGATAATTTATAAACAGATACTCCCCCACAAGAAAATCAACAATAGCGTCACCAAGATACTCTAATCTTTCGTAGCTTTCCGTGTGATTTTCATTTGCGTATGTGGAATGGGTGAGTGCGGTTTCCAAAAGCATTTCATTCTTAAAGGAATATTCAATTTTGGACTGGAATGCTTTTATATTCATTAACAAACCCCTCTGTGTCAGATAAGTTCAGATATTCTTTCAACAACATCACCAATAGTTCTGATTCCTTCAAGCTGTTCGTCATCTATCTCAATATTAAAGTTTTCCTCAACCTCAGTAATTATTGATGCCAAATCCATACTGTCTGCATGAAGGTCAGCAATAAATTCTGTATTTTCTCCTATTTCGTCTGCGTCGATATGTAAACGGTTACCCATTACATCAACAATAATTTCTCTGATTTTTTCAAAAACCATCATAAAACCCTCCTCTTAATTATTACATATGATAACAGAACCTGATATATTATTATTTATTATCAGTAAAAAATTTCTTTAAATATGTATTCCTGGTCATTATTAAAAGCAGGCATACAGAGGCAACTATGCCCACAACGCCTTGCATAGTGTTTCCCATCACACTTAAAGCGGCAGTTCCTGCTCCGTAAAGCACGCATTCAAAAACAAAATATCCGCC
>JAXJXW010000090.1:0-23323 GCA_036307325.1 Clostridia bacterium | reverse complement strand
GTGTAGTATGTTACACCTTTGCCGACGGGGCGGGTGTGAAAATATGTTGCTCGCCGTATTTGAGCAATATATTTTCGCATACGGCAAAATTACAAAGGGATGGTCGTCTGCCGTAATATTGGCAGACGGTCAGACCTGCAGTAATTTGTGAAGTCGGTAAACGGTGTATAAGACCACGAAGATTATGGAACTATCTCATAAATATGAGGTTGAGCGTGACGAGCTTAAAAAGAAGATTCTTGAACTTAATAAGCAGCTTGCAAAGATAAGCGAAGTTCGTGACGGCAAAGAACATTTTCTCTCTTGTGTCAGAAGCTTTGCAGAAATGAATGAAATAACACCGATGATTCTTCAGGAACTGATCGACAGAATCGAAGTACACGCAGTAGAAGGCACAGGATTAAACCGCACTCAATCGGTAGTAATACACTACAAGTTCATTGGTGAGCTTGATATGCCGGATGATTTCGACAAGATAAAGGTCAACACAAGAAAAGGCGTTGAAGTTGAGTACTTAAGAACAACCAAAACGGCATAAAAACAAAAAAATCGAGTGTTCATAACTTCATACACGTTATGAACACTCGATATGGTCGGAGTGACAGGACTTGAACCTGCGGCATCCTGCTCCCAAAGCAGGCGCGCTACCAGCTGCGCTACACCCCGATCGGCAAGCATCATTATATTACAAATTTGACTCTATTGCAAGAGAAATTTAGAAAAATTTAAAAATTAATGCTCATGGGTGTTCTCCCTGTATAAAAAACATAGCTGTCAAATCCGACGCGGCTTAAAACCTCGGCAGCTTCCTTGAAGCCGAAATCAATGTGTTCCTTTTTATGTGCATCGCTTCCGATTGTTATAAGAGTTCCGCCCAAATCACGGTACATTTTCAAAATGTCCTCATTGGGCATAAAATCAAATAACTGGCGGTTGATCTCAGATGTATTGAGCTCAAGCGCTTTTTTCCTGTCAACAAGAACTGACAGGATTTTTTCTATATAGGAGTAGTATTTTTTTATGTTTATATTTTTATGATAAACGCCGTTGGCATATCTGAGAGGGAGAGTCAGATGAGCGCAAACATCAAAATCACATGACTTTACCGTCTGAAGCAGATCCTTGTAATAGCTTGTGAAAATATCTTCGGTTTCTCTTTGGCTGAGCACTGAAAAGTCAATTTCCGAAATGTATACCGGAATGCAGTTTAACTCAACAGCGTGGACAGACGCCAGAACAACATCAAAATCAACCGCATCGATAATGCGCTGAGCATAGTCGGGCTTATATATCATTTCATCAATTTCTATTCCCATAGCTATATCGAGTGCACACTCATACTGCTTTTGAAGCTCCAACGCCTTTTCGGCGGAATGAAGGGCAGTTTGATATACATTGCGGGAGACACATTTTGCTATATTGCAATGGTCTGTAATTGCAATTCCGCTTACTCCTTTTTGAATTGCGGCACCGCACATCTCGGCGGCGGGAACGGTACAATCAACGGAAAAATCAGTATGAACATGTGAATTATACATCATAAACATTTTACTCACCTAAAGTAATTATACTATTGTGCTTAAATGCAGTCAATATAAAAAAATAAAAATTTATCCCCGGTTCAAGAAAATAATTGTGAAAAAACAGGCGTGTAATACACAATATTTTGTGATAAAAATTCAAAAAAATCTATATATTGGAAGCTGCAAAAAACAAAAAAATTTTTTAAAAAAGTATTGAAATATTGTGAAAAGTATAGTAAAATATACCCGTGGTGCAAAAAAGTGCAACAAAGTGCAAAAAAGTGGAGGTGAACGGGTTGTTTGTCGGTGAGTATTCTCATAATATAGATTCCAAAGGCAGAATTATAATTCCTGCCAAATTCCGCGAGCAGCTTGGTGATAACTTCATGATAACTATTGGCTTTGAAGGCTGTCTGTATGTGTATCCGATGCAGGCTTGGGAAGAGTTCGTAGAAAATCTCAGCAAGCTTCCGTCGAATCAGGCACAGGCAAGAAAATTGCAGCGTATATTTGCATCAGGTGCTTCCGAGGCTGAACCCGACAAGCAGGGCAAGGTGCTTTTAACCCAGCCCCACAGAGACCATGCAAAGCTTACCAAGGAGGTTACCATTATCGGTTCAATCAGTCATGTCGAAATATGGGATTCCACCCGTTGGAAGGAATATCGGGATGCCGAAAACATGTCTCTTGAAGAGGCGGCGGAAAATCTTGATAGTATTGTCTTCTAGGTTTCAGAGGAGGAAAAACAGTGGGATTTAACCATGTGACGGTTCTGTTAAATGAAACGGTTGACAGCATAAATGTGAAAAAAGGCGGTGTTTATGCGGATATGACCCTCGGCGGAGGAGGACATACGGCACTTATCCTTAAACGAGGCGGGCAAGTGATAGGCATAGACAGAGATATAACCGCAATAAACAATGCAAATGAAAGATTTGCAGGCGAAAATTTCACATCAGTGCATGACAATTTTTCAAATATTGAAAAGATAGCACAAGATCTTAATATTTCCGGCTTTGACGGAATAATTGCTGATCTCGGTGTTTCATCACCTCAGCTTGATGACGCAGAACGAGGATTTTCATATATGCAGAACGCCCCCCTTGACATGAGGATGGACAAACGGGATGTGCTTTCTGCCAAGGATGTTGTAAATAACTATAGCGAAGAAGAGCTTTTTCGGGTTATTTCCACATACGGTGAAGAAAGATGGGCAAGCAGAATTGCACAATTCATTGTAAACGAAAGAGAAAAGGCTGAAATAGCGACAACTTTTCAGCTTGTGGATATTATAAAGGCGGCAATACCGCTATCAGCCAGAAAAGACGGGCCGCACCCTGCGAAACGCACTTTTCAGGCAATAAGAATTGAAGTGAACGGAGAGCTTAAAATTCTGGAGAAGGCTTTGCGTGATGGTGTAAAGCTTCTTAAAAAAGGCGGAAGGATGAGCGTTATCACCTTCCATAGCCTTGAGGACAGAATAGTTAAGACAACCTTTGCTTCACTGGAAAACGGGTGCACATGTCCGAAGGATTTTCCCATATGCGTGTGTGGAAAAAAGCCGTCGGTTAAAGGAGTGCAGCGCAAACCCATAGTTCCCTCTGCGGCGGAGCTTGAAAATAATCCCCGTGCGAGGAGCAGTAAACTCAGAACAGTAGAAAAAATAATCTGATGGGGGAAAGAAATGTACACTAGAGGTTCAAATGCGTTAAACCCTGAATATTTTACATATGATGCACCACACTTTGAAAAAAGTGTTAAGGCTGAAAATCAAAAGAGAAAGTCAACCGTGATTAAAAGAAAGAATGCGGTTGTTCTTAAGAAAAGGATTATAACGCTTGTAGCGGTGACTGCAATTATGGCGTTCACAATTCTTTCACGATATGCAGCTATTGCAAGTGAGTTTGACACTCTTTCCGCAAAAAGAAACGAGCTTGAAAATTTGAATGCACAGATAGTGGAAACAAAAATGCTTGCTCAAGGTAATGTTGACCATAAAAAGGTTGAACAGGAAGCTGAAAAGCTAGGATTAAGATTGCCCACAGACAGTCAGATTAAGTATATTTCCCTGGGGAATACTGATAACGGTGAGGTTCTTAAAAGCGAGAAAACCAATGTTTTGAGTGCATTTATAAACCGTGTATCGGTCATACTGGAGTATTTGTATTAGTATAATATAATATTACACAAAGGGGAAGTGGCAGAAAATTTAGTGTGCCATATCCCTTTTTCCATTTAATGAGGTCGGGAGTTGATAGCGTGGCAAAACAGTATTCGGCAAAAAAAAGAATAAAAGTGATGACCGCGCTTTTTATGGTGGGCGTCTTGGTGCTGGTAATCAAATTGGCGTGGATTCAGTTCGTTAAAGGAAGTGAATATAAAACCCTTGCTGCGGAGCAGCAGACAAGAGACAATACGATTACGGCAAAAAGAGGCACTATTTATGACAGAAATATGAAAATTCTTGCTCAGAGCGCAACGGCGGAACGAGTGACGATTAACCCCCAGGAAATTGAAAAGGCTCAGAATGCTGATGCCGTTGTGAATACTCTTGTGAATGTTTTGGGAGTTTCTGAAAAAAGCTTGCGGGAAAAAATTGCGAAAACAGATCGTCAGTCCGAGGTAGTTGCAAAGCAGGTTGAAAAAAGCAAGGCCGACAAAATAAGAGAGATGAAGCTTGCAGGGGTGCATTTTGAAGAGGATACCAAGCGTTATTACCCTTACGGCTCGCTGGCGGCGCAGGTAATAGGCTTTACCGGCAGTGACAGCCAGGGCCTGGAAGGCCTTGAAAATGTACTGGATGAACAGCTCAGAGGCGTAAACGGCAGAGTAGTGGTGGCAAAGGATGTTACAAATAACGACATGCCGTTTAAATATGAAAAATATATTGAAGCTGAAGACGGAAAAGGCGTAATACTTACAATTGATGAGGTTATTCAGCACTACACGGAAAAGCATTTGCAGGAAGCGTATGAACAAAACCTTCTCGGTAACGGCGGGGCGGCAATTGTGATGAATCCCAAAACAGGTGAGATTTATGCAATGGCCGTTGTGCCTACATATGACCTGAATGAACCGAGAGTTATCAGCGACCAGCTTTTATTGCAGCAGCTTGACGAGAAAGAGCTTGATGAAGAAGAATATAAAGCAGCATACAGCGCAGCGGTAACAAAAATGTGGAGAAATAAGGCTGTGGTGGATTCATATGAGCCCGGCTCCACATTTAAGACAATTGTGGCGGCGGCAGCCCTTGAAGAAGGCGTTACCTCTCTGGAAGACCATTTCACCTGCACCGGTGTGCGCCATGTTGCAAACAGGGATATACATTGCTGGAAAAGAACGGGTCATGGTGAAGAAAGCTTTACCCAAGGCGTTATGAATTCCTGCAATCCGGTATTTATGGAGCTTGGTTCAAGATTGGGTGCAGAGAACTTCAAAAAATATTTCAATGCCTTCGGCTTATCCCAGAAAACAGGATTTACAATCCCCGGTGAGTCCTCGGGCACATTCCATGAAACAATGAGCACGGTTGACCTTGCCACAAGCTCCTTCGGGCAGACCTTTACCGTTACACCCCTTCAGATAATTAGTGCTGTTTCGGCAATAGTTAACGGCGGTAATCTGATGAAGCCCCAGATTATAAAGGCATATACAGACAGTACAGGGAAAATTATCAAAAATTTTGAACCTGAGCTTGTAAGAAATATTATATCGGAAAAAACAAGTGAAACCATGCGCTCTGTTCTTGAACAGGTTGTATCTGACGGAACGGGAAGCGGCGCATATGTAAACGGCTTCAGAATCGGCGGTAAGACAGGTACCAGCGAAAAATTGCCGAGAAACAGAAACAAATATATTGCTTCCTTTGTGGGATTTGCTCCCGCTGATGACCCGCAGATTGTTTGTCTGCTTATTCTTGACGAGCCAAATGCCGGACCTACGGGCGGCGGCGCCATAGCCGCACCGGCAGTGGGAAAAATAATCCGCGACTGTCTGCCCTATCTTGGTTATGAGCCACAGTATACGGAGGAATCGGCAGAAACAATATCTATTGATGTTCCCAATATAGAAGGCTGTACAGTGCCTGAGGCACAGGCAAAGCTTGACGCCGTAGGCTTGAAAATCAATCTTAAGGGAAGCGGAAATAATATTGTTAACCAAATCCCCAAGGCAGGAGCGAGATTGCACAAGGGCTCTATTGTGCTGGCTTATACGCAAAAGGGAGAAAATGATGTGACATCTGTTGTGCCCGATGTATCGGGAATGACATATGAGAATGCGAAAAATGCTATTACAGGCGCAAACCTTGCCATAAAGATTGACGGCAATGAAAAGCAGAGTTCGCTGAATGAGGGCTATATAGCAGTGGCACAAAGTCCCGAAGCAGGAACTGAAGTGCCAGAAAAAACGACCATATATGTTAAATTTGTTCAAAGGGATTCAGATTAACGGAGGTAGAAAATGATACTTAAACAGATTCTTGAAGAGATACCGTCCGATGTATTTGGAAGTGTAAATATCGAAATAAAAGGAATTGCTTACGATTCGAGAGAAGTAAAGGAAGGCTATCTTTTTGTTGCGGTACGGGGCTTTGAAACAGACGGACATAAATATATAGACAGTGCCATAAAAAACGGTGCTGCGGCAATTATCGGTGAAGAAGATGTGCAGTGCGTATGCACATATGTGAAAACAAAGGACTCAAGAAAAGCACTGGCACTTGCGGCGGCGGCATTTTACAATCATCCGGAAAGGAAGCTTAAGATAATAGGCATTACGGGAACAAACGGCAAAACGACAACAACCTATCTTATAAAGCAAATTCTTGAGCTGAAGGGGATAAGATGCGACCTTATAGGTACAAACCAGATTATAATAGGTAATAAAGTTGAAGAAAGCAGCAGAACAACGCCCGAATCCTTAGATTTATTCAAGATATTTGCGCAAATGGCACAGACGGGTGGGGAATATGTTGTAATGGAGGTTTCAAGCCATTCATTGGTGCTTGACCGTGTTTACGGTATAGAATTTGAAACGGCAGTTCTTACAAATATAACACAGGACCATCTTGATTTTCACAAAACCATGGAGAATTACGCAAATGCAAAAGCAATTTTGTTTACAATGAGCCGTTCTTGCGCTATAAATGTTGATTCCGATTACAAAGATGTGATTCTGGCATCGGCAAAAAATAATGTGCTTACATATTCCATAGACAATAAGTCGGATATTCAGGCGAAGGATTTGAATATGAGCGAGCGGGGCGTTATATTCAAGGTTGCAGACAGAGGAGAGCTTCATGAAATGCGTCTTGGAATTCCCGGCAGATTTTCCGTATATAACGCTTTGGCGGCAATTTGCGCCTGCAAGAATATCGGACTGGAGGAGGAAGACATTGAAAAGGGGCTTGTACTTGCAAAATCGGTAAAGGGCAGAATTGAGGTAGTGCATATAAACACGCCTTACACCGTGATTATTGATTATGCGCACACTCCCGACGGACTTGTGAACATAATAAGCGCAGTGCGTGGATTTGCAAAAAAGCGTGTAATAACGGTGTTTGGCTGCGGAGGAAACAGAGACGCTTCCAAAAGACCAAAAATGGGAAAAATTGTTGAGGAAATGTCTGACCTTGCAGTTGTAACAAGTGATAACCCAAGGTGTGAAGCTCCAATGGAAATTATTAAAGATATTCTGGCAGGAATGGAAAAGGATAATCATGTTACCATTGAGAACAGAAAAGATGCAATTAAATATGCAATGGAGAATGCCTCGGAGGGCGATATAATCATACTGGCAGGCAAGGGCCATGAAACATACCAGGAAATTGACCATGTCAAGCACCACTTTGACGAGCGTGAGATAGTAAAGGATATTTTAAAAGAAATTCAGACAAAATAATCTTGGCGCGTGCCAAAGAAGGAAGGAAATACTATGTGGATAAAAGCATGTTTGATCAGCTTTGTTATAGCGGCTGTAGCAGAACCTGTGCTTATTCCTTTTTTGAGAAAGCTTAAGTTCGGGCAGTCTATACTCGAAGACGGACCTACATGGCATGAAAAAAAGCAAGGTACGCCTACAATGGGCGGAATAGCTTTTATACTCAGCGTGGTTGCATCATCGCTTATATTTATAAGAGATAAACAAACTGCCGCTGCTTTGCTTTGCGGCGTTCTGTTTGGTGCAATAGGCTTTCTTGATGACTATATAAAGGTTATAAAAAAACGCAACAAGGGTCTGACACCGTCTCAGAAGTTCTCCCTTCAGACATTGGTTAGTCTTGGTTATGCGGTTTTCCTTTATACATCACAAAGTCGTGCGCTTACACGCATTCCCTTTACAGATGCGGAAATTGACCTTGGAATTTTTTATATTATATTTGCCATGTTTGTTCTTCTGGCAACAAGCAACAGTTCAAATCTTACCGACGGTCTTGACGGGCTGGCCGCAGGTGTAGGAGCAATAGCTGCACTTTTCTTTGCGGTTGCGTGTGCAGCTGTGGGCTTTACGGAAAATGCCTGTTTATGCGGCGCATTGGTTGGCGGACTTTTAGGATTTTTGATTTATAACGCCTATCCTGCAAAGGTTTTTATGGGCGATACGGGAAGTCTTTTTATCGGTGGCTTGATTGCGGCAGCCGCACTTAGTGCTGGCTTGGAGCTATTTATTATTATAAGTGCTTTTATCTTTTTATTTGAGGCGCTGAGTGTTATTATACAAGTCAGCGTTTATAAAAAAACAAAGAAGAGAGTTTTCAAAATGGCACCTGTTCATCATCACTTTGAAATGTGCGGGTGGAAGGAAACAAAGGTTGTAACGGTATTTTGCCTGATAACTGCCGTTTTGTGCGTAATAGGCTATCTGGCTTTGTAAGAAATTTATTATAGGGAGGGGAACACATGGAGGAAAAAAGCACAGCAAAATCAAAAACAGGCAAGGTTGATTTTATAATGCTTATGATTATAATATGCCTGCTTCTGTTTGGACTTATAATGCTGTTTTCGGCAAGTTCCCCAAGGGCTCTGAAAAGCGGAAACATATATTCAATCATTGTAAAGCAGGGACTTATTTCACTGCTTGGATGTCTGGGTATGATTGCCACCGCCAATTATGACTATCATAATTACAAAAAGCTTTCCGGACTGCTGCTGCTGGGTACAATTTTTGTCATGTATGCCGTACCGTTTATCGGCATTGTGGCAAAGGGTGCAACGAGACAGATTTCAATAGGCCCCATAAGCGTTCAGCCCTCTGAATTTGCAAAATTTATTTTGGTTATTTATTTTGCGGTGAGATTTTCAAATTCTAAAACCTCCGATTTGCGTAACGATAAGAAAAACCTTGGGGCATGCTGCGGCATAATATTGGTATTTATTGTGGCGTGTGCTTTACAAAGGCATATGTCGGCGGCGGTTGTTCTTACGCTTATAAGTATCATGATGATGATGGCGGCAGGGCTTAAAATGACCTATGTTTATATGATGGGAGGAATAGGCGTTCTGGGCTTTGCCTTTATGGCGATTTTTGAAAGCTACAGATTGGACAGAATAAGGGCATTGTTAGACCCGTTTGCATACAGCAGAACCATAGGCTGGCAGATAATTCAGTCACTGTACGCAGTTGGTTCGGGTGGATTGTTCGGGCTGGGGCTTGGGCAGTCAAGACAAAAATATCAGTATTTGCCCGAAGCGCATAATGATTACATATATGCAATTATATGTGAAGAGCTGGGCTTTGTGGGAGCAATGGCAGTTATATTGATGTTTGTATTCTTTGTATGGCGGGGAATGTCAATAGCTCTCAACGCCCGTGACAGACTGGGAATGCTTATGGCGTTCGGAATAACAAGCATAATCGGCGTGCAAATGCTTATTAACATTGGCGTTGTGCTTTCGGTTCTTCCTTCAACGGGAATGCAGCTTCCCTTCTTCAGCGCAGGCGGTACTTCCATGATTGCCATGCTCGGGGGAATGGGAGTGCTTCTCAATATATCGCGAACCAGCAGAATAAAAAAATTATAGAGGTATGTTTATATGCGAGTTTTATTGACAGGCGGCGGAACGGCAGGTCACATAAATCCTGCAATAGCAATAGCCAATTATATCAGGGAAAATGAAAAAGACAGTAAATTTTTGTTTGTGGGAACAATGCACGGGCTTGAGAAAAATCTAGTTCCCAAATGCGGCTATGAAATTAAGTTTATTGATGTTATGGGGCTTAAACGCAGTCTTAGCCCGGAAAACATCAAGGTTTTCATAAATTATATAAAGAGCCTTGGTGAGGCGAAAAAGATAATCAAGGATTTTGAGCCTGATATTGTTATAGGCACGGGGGGATATGTTTGCGCTCCGGTTATAAAGGCGGCGGCAAGCATGAAAATCCCGACTATAATACATGAACAAAATGTATTTCCCGGTCTTGCCATAAAAATGCTTTCTCAAAAGGCGGATATAACCGCAATCAGCTTTGACGAAACAAGAAGCATGCTTTCAGCCGGGAGAATGGAGCTTACGGGAAACCCCTTGCGCCCCAATCTTTTCAAAAAAGTGGACAAAGAAGTTTTGAGACTGCAAATGGGTTTTGACGAAAAGCCCCTTGTGCTCATGTTCGGCGGCTCATTGGGAGCACCGAAGATGAATGATGCCCTGGAGGGAATGCTTAAAAGGGGAATAACAAACTTTAACCTTATTGCTGCAACAGGGGAAAGATACTACGAAAAGGTTATAGAGGAGCTTCAGACAAGTGGGATAAACCCCGAAAAAATAGAGAATGTGAAAATATTACCCTATATATATAACATGGAGGATATTTTCGGGGCGGCAGATGTAATTGTGGGGCGTGCAGGCGCAATTACGGTAAGTGAAATAACGGCGCTGGGTAAGGCGGCAGTCCTTATACCCAGCCCATATGTGGCGCACCATCATCAGGAGTACAATGCCGCTTATCTTGAAAAAAACGGTGCAGCCGCAATGATAAGTGAGGAAAATCTAAGCGGCGATTCTTTGCTTAACGCTCTGAATGGAATTTTATCCCACCACGGCGCTCTGGAAAAAATGTGCAGTAACTCTCGTAGAATAGGAATAACAAACGGCTGTGAAACCATATATAAGCTTGTGAAAGAATTGGTTAAAGAGACCCAAATCTAGCATTCACCCATATTTAAGGCCCTGCATAGTATGGTACTATGTGGGGGTGTGGTTTTGGACAGATACATAATCAGCGGAGGAGAAAGACTCAGCGGAAAGGCTTATGTTCACGGGGCAAAAAATGCGGTACTTCCAATTATGGCTGCGGCAATTCTTTGCGGCGATGTATGCAAAATTTACGACTGCCCCGCATTGAGCGATGTTGAACATACAATCAAAATTTTAAGAATGCTTGGATGCAGGGCGGCTTTGGAGGGCGATATACTCACTGTTGATTCAAGCAGTATAAGCAGGTGGGATATTCCTGAAGAGCTTATGCGTGAAATGCGAAGCTCTATAATTTTTCTGGGAGCATTGGCAGGTAAAATGGGTAAAGCACGGCTTTGTGCCCCCGGCGGGTGCGAGCTTGGAAACAGACCCATAGATTTGCATATAAAAGCTCTCAGGGAGCTTGGGATAATCATAAATGAAGATAACGGATTTTTATATGCCGATGCATCAAATCTGCACAGTGCGGATATACATTTAAACTTTCCCAGTGTGGGGGCAACGGAAAATATTATTCTTTCAAGCGTATGCATAAAAGGCGTTACAACAATATTCAATGCGGCAAGAGAGCCTGAAATTGTTGATATGTGTGACTTTTTAAATAAGATGGGCGCAGACATCAGGGGTGCAGGCAGTGAATATATAAAAATAACGGGAGTTGCTCATCTGCATGGAGCAGAGCATAAAATAATTCCTGACAGAATTGTGGCGTCAACGCTTCTTTGTGCAGCCATGACAACAAAAAGCGAAATTGAGCTTGAAAATGTGTGTGCAGAGCATTTGGGTGCAGTCGTTTCGGTGCTGAGGGATTGCGGTGCAAAAATCGGATTTTTCGGGGACAGTATGTATATCAGGGCACCCCTTTGTGCAAAGCCCACAGATATAATAAAAACCCAGGTTTATCCGGGCTTTCCCACAGATGCACAGCCTACAATGATGGCAGCACTCTGCTACAGCAAGGGAACGAGCGTTATTGTTGAAAATATATTTGACGGCCGCTATAAAATAATTCCCGAGCTAATAAAAATGGGCGCAGATATATTGCAGGACGGCAGAGTGGCAATAATTAAAGGAACAATGCTTCACGGAGCACATGTGCGTGCCATGGATTTAAGAGGCGGTGCGGCACTGGTTGTTGCCGCTTTAGGTGCAAGGGGCGAAAGCGTGGTTGACGGTGTGAATTATGTGCAGCGGGGCTATGTTGAATTTGACAAAACACTGAGAAATCTTGGGGCAAAAATAAAGAGGGAGTGAGCAAATGAAACAAAAGAAAAAATCAAGACTGAAAAGAAAACAAAAAAAACAGATAGCCGTTTTATCCGTAATTATTCTTATTGCTTCATTTGCGGCAATACTGCTCCTTACACCGCTATTTAACATCAGCGAAATAACCGTGCATGGAAATTCCGTAATAAGCGAAGAACAAATCATAAAAAGCGCAGAAATAATTAAAGGCGTAAATATATTTGATGTAAGCTTACGCAAGGCACAGAAAAACATTGAAGAAATAGGTTACATTGATGAAGTGAAGGTAAAAAGGAAGCTTCCTTCGGAAATTGAAATAGAAATTGTGGAGGCAGTGGGCGTTGCCTGTGTTACGGCGGAAAACGGGTTTATTGTTATTACTTCAGACGGAAGATGTCTGGAGCTTTCTGAAACTGCGGCCGTGAGCACCTTCTCAAAAAATAAAGACGGAGAGGTTTCCGAAGCACAGAAAAATCTTCCTGTGATAAAAGGACTTAAAAATGTAAAATATAAAGTCGGAAAAACAATTACCTCCGAGGATAAGGCAAGGCTTGATAAGCTGTTTGATTGCCTTAAGGCATTTACAAAAAGCGAATTTATTTTTGATATGACACAAATTGACATATCGGATATGAATGATATAAGGTTTTTCTATAACGGCGGTAAGCTTGTTGTGAGCGTGGGCAGCGGAGAAAAGCTTGATTATAAAATGGAGTGCTTTAAGCCTATTTTGGCAGAAATAGGGGAGGACCCCGAAGGTTATGTGGATATGGAAAGAATGTATTACAGAAAAAAACAATAATAAATTATGAACTTTTAAAAATTTCTCTTGAAACTGATGCAATTTCGGTGTATTATATAATAAATAGATATAATCGTGCTTAGTACGGAGATTATTACATAGAGGAGGAATTCCAATGAGAATGGAATACGCAGATGAGCTGGGCGCAGCTCAGAAGATTAAGGTTGTAGGTGTAGGCGGCGGCGGAAACAATGCCGTTAACAGAATGGTTGAAGCAGGAATTAAAGGTGTTGAATTTGTTGCTATAAACACTGATAAGCAGGCACTTACAAAAAGCTTGGCTAACCAGAAAATTCAGATAGGTGATAAACTCACAAAGGGTCAGGGCGCAGGCGGCAAGGCTGAAATCGGCAGAAAAGCAGCTGAAGAAAGCCGCGGCGAAATTGAGCAGATTCTCAAAGATGCCGATATGGTATTCGTAACGGCAGGTATGGGCGGCGGCACAGGTACAGGCGCAGCTCCCATTGTTGCAGGTATTGCAAAGGAGCTTGGTGTTCTTACAGTTGCAATCGTTACAAAGCCCTTTGATTTTGAAGGCAGACGCCGCATGATTCAGGCTGAAGAAGGTATTGAGCAGCTTAAGGGTAATGTTGATACCCTTGTTGTTATCCCCAATGAAAGACTCCTTGACATAACAAGCAATAAGACAACTCTTATGGACGCATTTAAGGATGCTGATGAGGTTCTTCGCCAGGGTGTGCAGGGTATTTCAGACCTTATTGTGGGTTCAGGTATAATCAATGTTGACTTTGCCGATGTAACATCTGTTATGAAGGATGCAGGTCTTGCTCATATGGGTATCGGTCGTGCTTCAGGTGAGAACCGTGCGGAAGCTGCGGCTAAAATGGCTATTGAAAGCGCTCTTCTTGAAACAACTATTGATGGTGCTACAGGCGTTCTTATAAATGTTATCGGCGGTATGAACCTTAACCTTCATGAAACTAATGCAGCAGCTGAGCTTATCCGTGAATGCGTTGATGAAGATGCAAATGTTATCTTCGGTACAGCTATTGATGAAAGTCTTGAGGATGAGATTATTATTACCGTTATTGCAACAGGTCTTGACGGAAAGAAGAAGGATAAGGAAGACGGATTCTTTGACGCTTTTGACAGTGAAAACGGCGGTCTTGAAATCCCCAGCTTTTTGCAGAAAAATAGCTTAGATTGATTTAAAGAGAGGAAAGCAATATGGATTTCTTAAATAAAATAAAAAGCTTTGCATCTAATGCCGCTGATACGGCAGGACAGAAGGGCAGAGAGCTTTATGCGTCAACTAAGGTCAGGCTTGAAATAGCTGATAAGCAAAACAGTGTAAAAACCTTGTACAAGGAGATTGGTTACGAGGCTTATAGGGCATATCGTGAGCAGACTGATGTTCTTGAACGGATAACTCCCAAGTTTGATGAAATTGATCAGCTTGAGGACTCTATTGCAGTCCTTCGCAAAAATCTTCAGGAGAAAAAGGTTGAAGAGATGGGCGTTGAGTATATGGAGGTTGATGATGAAGACGCACAGGATGCTGAAATCACCGAAGACGATATAGACCCCATAGAACCTATAGAATAGAAATAAAAAAAGCTGCGGCAAAACAATTTTGCTGCGGCTTTTTTATTTCTATTCTATCAATACAACGGCTCTTGCCTCTATTCCTTCAAGTCTGCCCACAAACCCCATATGCTCGTTAGTTTTTGCTTTAACGCTTACGCAGTTTACGCTGATGCCCAGAGCCTCGGCGATATTTTTTTGCATTTCTTTAATAAAAGGTGCCATTTTCGGAGATTGGGCTATAATTGTTGAATCAATATTTACAATGTTGTATCCGTTTTGGAAAAGAAGGCTTGAAGTCTCCTTAAGAAGCAAAATGCTTGATATTCCCTTGTACCTTGGGTCGGAATCGGGAAAATGTGTTCCTATATCCCCAAGTGCCGCCGCACCCAAAAGGGCGTCTATAATTGCGTGAAGCAAAACATCAGCATCACTATGGCCGAGAAGCCCTTTTTCAGAGGGTATTTCAACTCCACCGATAATAAGCCTTCTGTTTTTTGCAAGTCTGTGGGTATCAAAGCCTGTTCCGATTCTCATATATTAAAGCTCCTTTATAATGTAGTGCGGTTTTTTAAAATTTCTTCCGCCACCCAAAAATCCTCCGGTGTTGTAAGCTTAAGATTTTCATAGCTTCCGTATGTAAGCTTTATCTTTATGCCGTGCTTTTGAGCAACTGCACAATCGTCTGTTTCGTCACTTGTGCTGAGAGCATATGCCTTGATGATTTCACTGCGGATAAAGGCTTGGGGCGTTTGCATTAAAACTGCGTTTTCACGCTCTATATTTTCTTTTATAAAACCGTTTTCGTCACGAAGCTTTATTGTATCCTTAGCGGGTACTGCCACCGCCGCCGCACCAAACTCTAAAGCCTCCTCTGTAACGGAGGATATTATTTGGTCACTAACAAGGGGGCGTGCCCCGTCATGAATAAGAACTATATCGCCCATTGCCGCCTTAATGCCCAA
Source organism: Clostridia bacterium (assembly GCA_036307325.1). Taxonomy (GTDB): domain Bacteria; phylum Bacillota; class Clostridia; order UMGS1883; family UMGS1883; genus UMGS1883. The sequence goes on along the minus strand of JAXJXW010000090.1, from coordinate 8,049 downwards.
AATACAGCTTTCAGACCGATTTTGACCGCCCAAAACAATACTTTTGCATTTTTCTATATTGTTCTCCTTAACCTCTTTGGTGAAAAAATCAATATTTTTTTGTGAAGAAACCAATATTATTTCATCTATGTATCTGTTATTCACAAACGCAAGCATTGTGCGTGCAATAACACTTTTACCCGAAAGAACTGCGGTAAGCTTATCAAATCCCATGCGCTGACCGCTTCCTGCGGCAACAATAACCGCACTGACTGTTTTTCCCTTTATCATAAAAATCACTCCAAAATAAAAATAATGCAGATACATAAGAGGTAGAATGCAGAAATAATAATTTCCACCATTCTACACTTGTATTTCTGCATTATTACATTTTAGCCTTGTGGCCGCTAAGCTCATCATCAATCATACTGCTGAGACGCTCTTCAATACTGTCACGGTCATTCCCCGTTGCAACTACAATTTCACTTATCATTATTTGCTTGGCGTTGCTGAGCATCTTGCGCTCCCCTGTGCTTAGCCCTTTTTGCTTGTCCCTGAGCATAAGGCTTTTTACCACTGCTGATACTTCAAATATGTTTCCGCTTTTTATTCTGACCATATTATCACGGAATCGCTTGCTCCAGTTCTGGATAACATCTGTTTCAACAGTGCGGAATGCCCGCATAACCTCCTCGGCCTTATCTCTATCAATTACATCACGCATACCAATCTCTTTAGCGTTAGCCATGGGAATCATGACCTTCATATCGCCAATCGGTATTCTCATAACATAGTATGACTGCTCCTTGCCGAGAACTTCTTTTACCTCAATGCCCTCAATGACACCTGCCCCGTGCATGGGATACACGACGCTGTCACCAATATTATACATTGGAAATCCTCCGATTCATGGGTTGTTATAATGTCTGTAAGGGGGAGAGCCATTCTCCCGATTACACCATTATTATACCACTTTTGTCGCTTTTTGTCAAAGAAATATTTACTTTAAAAGTCGTGAAATTGCAATTCTTTCTTCAATACAGCTGTTTACCTCTGCCCCTATAAACACAATATATATGCAGAAAAAAAGCCACAACATAAAGAACACAAGAACAGACAAGCTTCCGTACAAATATGAGTATCCGGAAATGTTTTCATAGTAGTATGAGAACACATATGAAAATATTACCCAGCCTGCGGCGCTTATAACTGCACCGGGCCCCTGAGAGAGTAGCTTAGCCTTTCTGTTGGGAACAACTGTAAATAACATAATGAAGAAAATGCTTAAAACTGCCATACCCACAAGCTTGCGAAAGCTCAAAACTATAAGGGCAGGTCTGAAAAATTGGGGTATATAGGTTTTTAGTGCCGCAGTTATAGTATTGCCAAAAACAAATATAAGCAAACATAAAACAAGAAAAAGAAGGAAAAGTATTGTGTATAAAATGCTTGTAAACCGAAGTGCAAAATAGTTCCTTGTTTCATCAGCACAATAGACCTGATTAAGTCCTTTGGTAATGGAGTAAACCCCGATTGATGCCACCCAAAGAGTTGAAACGGCAGTAACCGAGATTAAGAAAGCATCGCTTTTTTGATAAGCTTCAGTTATAAAGGAAGCAACAAATCCCCTTGCCGCCTGAGGAAAAAACTCCAGAATCTGCTGGGTAAAGTCAGTGATAGTAAAGGGGAAAAAGCGTAAAATGCTCATAAGAAGCATTATAAAGGGGATAAAAGATATGGTGACAAAAAATGCCGCCTGAGCAGAATATGCGCTCACATTATCCTTGCGTATCCCCTTAATAACATCAAATACAAATTTAACAAACACCTGTCAAGGCACCTCCGAAGAAGCATTATTCAGCAGATTCTTCTTCCTTTTCAGAAACAACAATCCGCGATTCGATAACACGGTTACTGTCGGTTTTTGTTATGGTTATATTAAGATTTTCATATTCAAAAGAGTCACCCTCTTCGGGGATTTTTTCAAGCTGATGGGCGGCAAAGCCGCTGAGCGTTGTAATATCCGAATCTTCGGTAACCTCCTGAAGGTCAAATGTTTCGTATAGCTTATCCATTGCGGTACTTCCAAGGGCACGGTAAGTGTTTTCGGATATTTGCAAAATATCTTCAACCACCTCATCATGCTCATCATATATTTCGCCCACCAGGGATTCCAAAACATCTTCCAGAGTAACAATGCCCTCTGTTCCGCCATATTCGTCATTGACAACCACCATATGGCATTTCGATTCTTGGAAAAGCTTTAATAGCCTGGATATTTTCATTGATGAGAAAATAAACTTAACGGGCTTTATAAGTTGGGAAACGGGAAGAGAGGAATCATTGTAAAAGTCTTTTTGATAGAGTATGCCCACAATTTTGTCCAAGCTTTCCTCGTAAACGGGAAGTCTTGAAAATTCAGTTTCCGAGAAAACCTCGGCAATACGCTGCCTGTCCCAGCCGATTTCAACGGCTGCCATATCAACACGGGGAGTCAGAATATCATTAACATCAAGGTCGCTGAACTTAATAACATTTTTAATAAGCTCGCTTTCCTGCTCGTCAATTTCTCCGCCGCTGGCCGCTTCCTCAACAACTGTAATAATTTCCTCTTCGGTTACGCCCGATTCGTCTTCCGCCTTGAGAACCTTTAGTATAAAGCGTTGCCATACGCTGAAAATTGCCGTCAAAGGAGTCAGAAGTGTGAGAATTGCCGAAAGAGGCTTGGAAAACCTTTTCGCCATTCGTTCAGGCGCTTTTTTAGCAATGGTTTTCGGCGTTATTTCACCGAAAATAAGGACTGTAACCGTCATTACAATTGTTGAAACGGTTACTGCTAAATCTCCGTTTTTTATGAGGGATACAAAAAGCAAGGTGGAAATTGAAGTAGCAATTATATTAACAATATTGTTGCCGATAAGTATTGCTGAGATAAGCTTTTCATAATTTTCGCTGAGCTTCAATACCTTTTTTGCCTTTTTGTCACCGTCTTCAGCATCGTTTTTCATGCGCGCCTTATTATAGGAAGAAAACGCAGTTTCAGACGCACTGAAATAAGCTGAAAATAAAATCAATAGAACAAGAAATAGAATCTGCAAGGCTGCAGTGCCACTGTCCATTCGGACAATCACTCCTTTAAAATATAAATTAAGTACATACAACACATACTTAATTATATATTATACCATAAAATTCGTATTTGTCAAATTTGCATAAAAATTCTTTGTATTGGAAAGTATTATTATTAAAAGGTGGGGTTTTTATGCGGGGAGTTCTGAAGAAGACGGCAATAATATTTGCCTGCACTATAGCGGCATTTGTTTTTGTAAGTTTCGGCGCGGGAATTTATTTAACATTTACACAAAGTGGGGAGGGAGAGGCAGGGAGAATTTCCACAACGGGGGAGATGCCATCTCCGGTGGAAAACACGGAAACGCCCTCACGGGAGGATATGCTTGAAAATGCGCTGAAAAGTGTTGTGGGAATTTCAAGTGCCGAAAGCTCTTCCGATATAACAAGCGAAAGCACATGGTACATGGGAAGCGGCGTTATAGCATCCTCCGACGGATATATTATTACAAACCATCATGTTATCGGGGCAAGACCGCAGAGAATTGTGGTTACATTATATAACGGTGAAACCATAGAGGGCAAAACAATCTGGAGCGATAGCTCCTTGGATTTGGCTATTGTAAAGATTGACGGAAACGGATATGCAACATCACCCCTGGGAGATGCAAAAAAACTCAGAGTGGGCGAAAATATAATCGCAATCGGAAATCCTTTGAGCATGCAGTTCCAAAGAACGGTAACGGCAGGAATTGTAAGTGCCCTGGGAAGAAGCATAAGCATTGAAAGTGATGGAAGAAATGTTTACATGGAGGATTTAATACAGACTGACGCCTCCATAAATCCCGGTAACAGCGGAGGCCCTCTCATGAATTCAATAGGGGAGGTGGTGGGAATCAATACAATAAAGGTAAGTACGGCTGAGGGCATGGGCTTTGCAGTGCCGATAAATTTGTGTAAATATGTAATTGAAAGACTGCGAAGCGTGGGCGAATTTAAAACACCGTATCTTGGTCTCTATGCCTACACCCCTGCTGCCGCAAGATACATGAATGAGGATTTGGATATAAAAGAGGGGCTGTATATTGCCAAAATTGATGAAACGGGGCCTGCATTTTCCGCAGGACTGCGCTATGGGGATATTATTGAGCGGGTCAATTCAAACAGTGTGAATACAATGCTTGAACTGAGAGAGGAGCTGTATGCAAGACAAGGCGGTGAAACGGTGCAGATTGAATTCAGACGGGCGGGCAGCCTAAGAAAGGTGGAGGTAATGCTGGCTTCCAAATAAAAGACTTGCTTTTGCAGACGATTTTGTGTATAATTAAGATAACTTATATTGCGGCGGGAGGTAGCTTATAATGAACACAAAATCGGCTATACTGGCAGGATTTCTTATTGGTATTGGCGGCTTTGCGTACTTAAGCGTGGATTCACCTGAAATAGGGTCGGCACTTTTTTCCCTGGGGCTTATGGCGGTAATCGTGCTTGGGTGCAATTTATATACGGGCAAGGTGGGCTATATAGAAAAGTCGGGTGAAATAAAAACACTTGCTCTTATGTGCCTGAAAAATTTTATCGGGTCCGGCTTTGTGGGGCTTTTCGCAGGTATGCAGTACTTTGAAAAGGCAAGCAAAATATGCGGCGTAAAATTAGGCCAGCCCTTATATATGGTTTTTATCAAGGCTTTTTTCTGCGGCGTAATGATTTATCTGGGTGTAGAGCTTTATAAAAAGAGCAAAAATACGCTTTTGGTTGTTTTTTCGATTATGGTATTCATTTTATGCGGATTTGAGCATTGCGTTGCAAATGTGTTCTATTTTGCCGCGGCGAGAGTGTTCAGCGTTCAGGCTGTTATTTTGATTGTTGTGTGTATTATAGGCAACGCCGCAGGCTCAATTGCCGTAAGACTTTTGCAAAAACATGAAATATGATGTTGCACAGTCCAATAATTTGTTGTATAATAAAAATAAGAGGAGGTGTTTTTTATGGCACAGGTAACGAAGGATATGATAATTATGGATGTTCTTGCTTTAGATCCGGGAACAGCTCCGTTTTTTCTTGAGATAGGAATGCACTGTCTTGGCTGCCCTTCCGCAAGCGGAGAATCAATCGAAGAGGCATGTGCGGTACATGGTGCAGATGCAGATGAGCTTGTAAAGAAGCTTAACGAATTCCTTGCAGACAAATAAGTGGATGTTAAAATAGTCCAGACCGCTAGAAAATAGAGTAATGTATTTTAATATGAAATTTATTTATTTAATATTTTCTTGCTATGAAAAAACTTCGCCTCTCGGTGTACTAACAAGCATAAGGCGCATTGGTTCGGCTCCGCCTTCGGGTAACCCAAAGCCTTTGGATTTGGCTCAGTTTTTCCATTCTGAACAATTTTTCCTATTCACTTAAAAAAATCCGCCGGTTGTAAACCGGCGGATTTTTTTTATTCAGGATTATTTTATAACTCTTACTTTGATTATTCCGTCAATAGCTTCAATTGCAGTCTTAATATCATCATCTGCATCGCCGTCAATATCAAGAATTGTGCAGGCATAGTCCTTTTTGCACTTGTTTACAAGGTTCGGGATGTTTATGGATTTGCCTGATATAACCGAAGTTATACTTGAAATCATATTGGGAACATTCTTGTGAAGAACTGTAATTCTTGTGCCACCTGTACGGGGAAGCTCACAGGTTGGGAAGTTTACGGAATTGATTATGTTACCGTTTTCCATATATTCAACAAGCTCCTGTGCAGCCATTATAGCACAATTATCTTCACTCTCAGCAGTTGAAGCACCAAGGTGAGGAATAGCAATAACATTTTCAAGACCAAGAACTTCATCTGACGGGAAGTCTACAACATACTTTGAAATAAGACCTACTTCAAGTGCAGACTTAAGCGCACTTGCGTCTACAAGCTCGCCTCTTGAGAAGTTAAGAAGCTTAGCACCCTTTTTAACTGATGTTTTGAAAAGCTCCGCATTGAAAAGACCCCGTGTCTGGTCATTGAGAGGAAGATGAAGCGTGATATAGTCAGCTTCTGCAAGAGCGTCTTTAATATCAGCCTTAATTTCTGTGTGACGGTCAAGTCTGAGTGCGGATTGAACAGAAACGAAGGGGTCATATCCCACAATGTCCATTCCAAGATGATGCGCCGCATTTGCAACAAGAACGCCTATTGCACCAAGACCGATAACGGCAAGCTTCTTGCCCTTGATTTCGCAGCCTGCAAAATTGCTTTTGCCTTTTTCAACCATCTTTCCGACTTCTGCACCGTTGCCCTTAAGCGTCTGTGCCCATGCGGTACCTCCTAATATATCTCTTGAAGCAAGTAAAAGACCTGCAATGGTAAGCTCCTTAACGGCATTTGCATTTGCGCCGGGAGTGTTGAATACAACAATACCCTTTTCACTGCACTTGTCAAGGGGAATATTGTTCACGCCGGCACCTGCACGGGCAACTGCCATAAGTGATTGGGGAAGCTCCATTTCGTGCATGTTGAAGCTTCTAAGAATTATGCAATCGGGATTTTCACAATTATCTGAAATTTCGTATTTTGCTTTGTCGAAATTTACAAGACCGCATTTTGCAATCTTATTAAGCGTAAGCAGATTATACATTTTTACTACTCCTTACTTATTGTTTTTTTCAAATTCAGCCATGAACTTAACAAGAGCCTCAACGCCTTCAACGGGCATTGCGTTATATATGCTTGCTCTCATTCCGCCCACGGTTCTGTGGCCCTTAAGGTTTACAAAGCCTGCCTGAGCAGCCTCTTTTACAAATTTAGCGTCAAGCTCTTCGTTGCCTGTAACAAAGGGAACATTCATCAAAGAACGGTCCTTCTTTTCAACAGTGCCCTTGAACATTTCACTGCTGTCAAGGAAATCATAAAGAATTTTAGCTTTCTTTTCGTTGATTTCCTGCATCTTTTCTACGCCGCCCATTTCCTTAAGCCATTCAAGAACCAGCTTGCAGATGTAAATGCAGTAGCAGGGAGGTGTGTTATAAAGAGAATCGTTATCTGCGTGAATCTGATAATTGAACATTGTGGGGGTAATATCCATCTGATGTCCAATAAGGTCCTCACGGATGATAACTATTGTAAGACCTGCCGGTGCAACATTCTTCTGAGCACCTGCATAAAGCAAACCAAACTTTGATACATCAATCTTCTGAGAAAGAATGCATGAAGAAATATCAGCCACAAGGGGCACATCTCCCGTGTCGGGAAGAGTTGTGTAACGAGTGCCGTAAATTGTGTTGTTATATGTAATATGGAAGTAATCGGCCTGCGGGTCAAATGTGTTTTTGTCAAGCTCAGGGATATAGCTGAAGGTTTTATCAGCACTTGAAGCAACACGGTTTACCTTTCCGTACTTTTCAAATTCACTTGCTGCCTTTTTAGCCCACTGACCTGTGATTACACAGTCACACTTACCGCTTTTGGTAAGAAGGTTAAGCGGTATCATAGCAAACTGACTTGAAGCACCACCCTGAAGGAACAGTACCTTATAATTGGAAGGTATATCCATAAGCTCTCTTAAAAGAGCCTCGGCGCCCTTGATAATTTCATCGTATACTTTACTTCGATGGCTCATCTCCATAACGCTCATTCCGCTGGTGCCGTATTCAAGCATCTCTTCCTGAGCTTTTTTCAAAACTTCAACAGGCAGTGCGCTTGGGCCTGCAGAGAAGTTGTAAACTCTAGCCATAATAAAAAAGCCTCCTTAATAAATAATCACATATTATTATACTCTTTCATTTTGTGAGTGTCAAATGTTTTTAGCATTTTTTACCGAATATTTTATATAAATGCCTTTAAAAACGAAAAACCGACATTATATTAAGGTAGGAAAAACAAAAAACGACAAAAAGTTCAAAAAAGGTATTGACAAGTGTGATAAAAGGTGGTAATATAAGCACCGTTGCGTCGCCGGAAGGGTTTGGGCACGGCGAAAAAACTTGAAAAAAGTTTTAAAAAAGTGTTGACAAACAATT
>JAXJXW010000089.1:0-11187 GCA_036307325.1 Clostridia bacterium | reverse complement strand
GAAAAGTGTCACCCATCATTGACTATTTAACAAATCAATTGTCAATATAAAATAATTTTTATTGACAAAGCATTTGAACATGTGTTATATTTATTACAAAGAGGCTATGAAGGCGTGTAAGTAGGAACGAAATTTCTTTCTGAGAGAGAAAATGTCATCGGCTGCAAGCATTTTTGTAAGAGTTCGTTTTGAATTTCAGCGTTGGAGCTCTCTGTGAAAGGCAATGTGCATTAAACAGAGCGTATTTGCTGCGTTAAGGCTTAAAAGTGCAGAACCTTGGTTCTGAATTAGGGTGGTACCGCGAGTAAGCTCGTCCCTTGTTGGGCGGGTTTTTTTATTTTTTAGCAGAAAGGAAGGCTTTAAATGAATTCAAAGGTTGAAGAAATTAAAAAGCTGTTTGAAGGAAAGGTTAACAGTATTACCGCTTCTGACCGTATTGAGGAGTTAAGAGTTGAATTCCTCGGAAAAAAGGGTTATATTTCATCGCTCATGGGTGAGCTTAAAAATATTCCCAATGAATCAAAGAAAGATTTTGGCCGCATAGTTAATGTACTTAAGCAGGAGATTGAGCAGTCAATCACCGAAAAAAAAGCTGCAATTCAAAAAGCTGAGGAAGAGAGAATTATAGAAAGTGCACCTTTATATGACGAATCACTTCCTATTGATATAGTTAAGGGTTCTTATCACCCGATTACGCTGGTTCAGCGAGATTTGGAAAGAATATTTGCAAGCATGGGCTTTGCCATTGAGGATTATTCCGAAATTGTTGATGACTACCATTGCTTTGAAGCACTTAATATTCCCAAGCATCACCCTGCGAGAGATATGCAGGACACCTATTATTTAAGCACGGAAAATCAGCTTTTAAAGACGCACACCTCCGCTGCTCAGAACGCTATCATGAAAAAATACGGCGCTCCCCTGCGTGCCATATTCCCCGGCAGATGCTTCAGAAACGAATCCACCGATGCATGTCACGAAAACACCTTCTTCCAGATGGAAGGCATTATGATTGATAAGGACATTTCAATTTCCAACCTTATTTATTTTATGAAAACCATGCTTTCAGAGGTATTCAGAAGAGATGTTACCGTTCGTTTAAGACCGGGATTTTTCCCCTTTGTGGAGCCGGGCTTTGAGCTTGACATCAAGTGCCTTATCTGCGGCGGTGACGGCTGTCCCTCCTGCAAAAATTCAGGATGGCTTGAGCTTTGCCCCTGCGGTATGATTCATCCCAATGTTCTTCGCCACGGGGGAATTGACCCTGAAGAATATACGGGCTTTGCCTTCGGTCTTGGTCTTACAAGGCTTGCCATGATGAAGTACGGTATAAAAGATATAAGAACCTTCAACAGTGGTAATCTGAAGGCACTTTCTCAGTTTGAAAACGAATAAGGAGGTCTTTGAAAATGCTTGTTTCAATGAATTGGATTAAAGAATATGTTGATCTTTCAGGTGAAAATCTCAAAGATCTTATTATGAAGTTTACCCTTTCAACTGCAGAGGTTGAGGACATTTATTACATGGGCAAAGAGCTTGAAAATGTTGTAGTCGGCGAAATTGTTTCATTTGAAAAGCACCCCGAATCAAAAAAACTTCATATTTTAAAGGTAGATGCAGGTGACAGGCTTTATGACTGCGTGTGCGGTGCTCCCAATGCAGCTCTTGGCGCAAAGGTGGCATTTGTAAAGGCGGGGGGAAGAGTTCCCGCAGGAGAAATCAAAAAATGCCTTGTTGCAGGCTACGATTCCGAAGGAATGTGCTGTTCCGAAGCCGAGCTTGGTATAAGCGATGAAAACAGCGGAATCATGCTTTTGGATTCTTCACTGAAAAACGGTACGGATTTAAAGAGTATTTATGATATTGATGATGTTGTGTTTGAGGTTGATAACAAATCACTCACAAACCGTCCCGACCTTTGGGGGCATTACGGAATTGCCCGTGAATTTGCCGCACTTACCGGCAAAAAGCTTAAAGAGCTTTCTCTTTCCGATATTGTTTACGGCGGAGATAACAAAATAGAGGTAAAGATTACCCGTTCAGACCTTATTTACAGGTATTCATGCCTGCAGATTTCAGGCATAACGGAAACCGTAAGCCCCGTAAACATGAGAATCCGCCTTTATTACTGCGGTATGCGTGCGATTAACCTTCTTGCAGACCTTACAAACTACATTATGCTTGAGCTTGGCCAGCCCATGCACGCGTTTGATGCACTCAAGATTGACTCAATTAAAGTGGGCACACCTGAAAAGCCCATGAAGTTTACTACCCTTGATAATACAGAGCGTGATATTGATACAGATACTCTTCTTATTTATAACGATGATGAGCCTGTTGCCATTGCGGGCATCATGGGTGGTCTTGATTCAGAAATTGTTGACACAACAACATCAGTTGTTGTGGAATCGGCAAACTTTGACGGAGTGTGTGTAAGGAAATCATCATCAAGACTTGGGCTTCGTACCGATGCAAGTATGCGCTATGAAAAGGTGCTTGACCCTGAAATAACCGTTGTTGCCATAAAGAGATTTATAAATCTTCTTAAGAGTATAGACGGCGGTGCTGAAATATCATCACTTCTTACGGACGAGTATGTACGCAAATACGACAAAATAACCATTGACTTTGATAAAAGCTATGTTGACCGCTATACGGGAATTGATATTCCCAATGAACGCATTGTTCAAACCCTTGAGCTTCTGGGTTTTGCAGTAAGGCTTGAGAATGACAACTTCACCGTTGAGGTTCCTTCATGGCGTGCAACAAAGGATGTTACCATTAAGGCAGATATAATAGAAGAAATTACAAGAATTTACGGCTACGATAACTTTGACATATCAACAACAAAGAGCGCACTTACACCTGTTCGCGCAAGTATTGAAAGAAGCGACCTTGACAGAATTAAGGATATTCTTGTTCAGAGATATATGCTTCATGAGGTGCACTCATATATATGGTGCGACAGTGCGAAGCACAAAAAGCTGGGAATGGACATTGAAAAGAATGTTACCATTCTTAACAGCTCTACTCCTGAAAATGGTACGCTCAGAAATTCAATGCTCCCCACCCTCCTTTCATTTGCTTACGATAACAGGCAGTTTGCTCCTTCATTTGGAATTTTTGAAGCAGGCAGAGTTGTTGACGGTGTAACAAGTGAAAACACCTGCAATGAAAGACGCCGCCTGGGCGTGGTTCTTTTTGACAAGCAGGAAAATGAGCAGACTGTTTACTTTAAGGCAGTTGAAATAGCAAAATATATTGCTTCTCAGCTTCGCCACAGTGCGGTTTCCTTTGAAAGAATTGCGCCTGCCCATAACTGGCAGCATCCCAAGAACACCTCACAAATTCTTATAGACGGGAAAAATGTGGGAGTTATTTGCACGCTTCATCCTTCCAACCTTGCAAAGATTGACAAGCACGCAGCTATTGCCTGCCTTGAAATAGACCTTGACAATTTCGCACAGGCAGAGGTTAAAGAGCCAAGCTATAAGGAGCCTTCAAAGTTCCCCGGTGTAAGCTATGACTTGTCCCTTATTGTTGCCGACAAGAAGTATTCTGAAATTGAAGATGCATGGCTTTGCGAAAATATTGCAGAGCTTGACGAGGTTAAGCTTGTTGACACATATTCACTTATGGGCGTGCTTTCAATTACAGTGAGATTTTTCTTCTCCTCTCCTGACAGAACCTTGTCAATGGAAGAAATTCAGCGCATAATGGACAAGATTATTGCAAACCTTGAACAAAAGGATGTAAAGCTCAGAGCTTGACATTGGCTTTTGCAAAATCATTGTAATTGTTAACAATTATTAAATTTTTATTAAAATAATTACAAAAAAATTACAAAATCTCTTGCATTTGTTAAAAAAGTGTGTTACAATTCTAAACTGTAAGATTTTTTATGAATTGGAGAGATTGTATGCACTTTTTGAAAAGAATGTTTGCCATTGTGCTTGCATTTGTAATGCTTATGTCCTTTGGCAATACGGTCTTTGCAAATGATGAGGCTACCGTTCCTGAATGGTTAGATTCTTATGGCGCCGAAATTTTTTCCAAGGCTAAATCATATTTTAACAGATCCAGCTTCAGCGGATATTGCGGAACATATGTGCGCTGCCAGCTCAGGGCAATGGGAATTTTTGACGATCAATTTGATTTCCACGGAAACGGAAATCAGTGGTATAACGGATTTATCAATGTGGAGGAAACAAGCGGCGGATATGATGTATATACGGAAGGCGGACCCCGTTGTATAGATAAGCTTGTGGAAAAATACGGCAGTGACCTTAGAAATATTGTTGTAAGCTTTCCTGTTCAGGCAGGCTACAGCGCAAGCTACCCCGGTGCGGGGCATGCATTTGTAATATATGCCCTTGTTGACGGAATCGCTTATTATTCCGAGTCCTTCAGCTTTGGTTCTTACCGTGAAGGTGAGGTTGCGGCAGAAAGCATTGACAACCTTATGGAACGCTATGCAAGGCGGTTTGGCGGCGTAAACGGCTGTGTTATGTTTGATAACGGCTATTTGGAAAGTCTTTATCGGGAATCTGAGGAACAAAGGCTGGAAGCTGCGCTTGCAATTACAATAGAAAACATGCAAAGCTTCACATATCTGGCAAATGAATTCATAAATGCGTAATATAAAGGGGATGTTAAAATAGTCCGGACCGCAAGAAAATAGGATAATGTATTTTAATGTGAAATTTATTTAATATTTTCTTGCTATGAACTATTTTTACTATTCCCTCAAAATGGGCTGTTTAAAAACTAAAGTTTTTAAACAGCCCCAATGCTTTTACTTAGGAGGAACAGGAAATGAAAAAAATACTTCTCGCCGTTTTGGTTGGTATTGCAATTATTTTTTTGTGTAAGGCCATTCCCTTTGTCCATGAATATACAAAAACCTCATCAGGCAGTGAAATGGTAACGGTTGAAATTCCCAAAGGCGCTTCCGGTGCCCGTATAGCACAGATATTGAAGGAAAACGGCGTAATCAAAAGCGAAGCTGCATTTCGCCTTAAGCTTAAAGGCTCGCCTCTTAAGGATAAGCTTAATTACGGCAGCTTTTCCCTTTATAAAAGCATGTGCCTTGAGGATATTCTGGATAAATTGAGCATGGCATCAATCCAGGGCAGTGTAAAGGTTACCATTCCCGAAGGCTACAGTGCCCAAATGATAGCCCAAAGGCTTGAGGAAAAGGGGCTTGTAAGCAAAAACGATTTTCTTAAGGAGCTTGAAAGCGGAAGCTTTGATTATTCTTTTATTAAGGATATTAAGCAGAAAAACGGGGTAAAATATACTCTTGAGGGCTACCTTTTCCCCAACACATATGAATTTGATTCCGATGCTTCGGCGCACGAAATTATAGATACGCTTCTTGGGGAATTTGAAAAGCAGTACAATGCCGTGAAAAATGAAAATAAAACCCGGATGGATATGAATGACATTATAATCACTGCGTCTTTAATTGAAAGAGAAGCTAAGCTTGACAGTGAGCGCAGTCTGATTTCAGGGGTTATACAAAACAGATTAAAGGAAGGCATGCCCCTGCAGATAGATGCAACGGTTGTATATGCAATTTCCGACGGATTATATGATGTTGACAGGGTTCTATACAAGGATCTTGAGACAGAGTCACCGTACAATACTTATAAATATACGGGGCTTCCTGTGGGTGCTATATGCAGTCCCGGAATTGAATCTGTAAAGGCGGCAATGAATCCCGCAAAGCACAATTATATGTTTTATCGAACAGATTCCTCCAAAAATGACGGAAGCCACATTTTTACGGAAACATTTAACCAGCATGTTAACAGTAAATAAAAGGTGAAAAAAGTGATTAAATATATAATAGACAGATTTGAAGAGGACAAAGCCGTGCTTGAGCATGAAAACGGCGAAAGCTTGGTTATTGACAGGGCATTGCTTCCCAAAAACGCAAGAGAGGGCGATATTTCTCTGTTTGACGGCGAAAAATATGTTATTGATAAGGATGCAACCGCCGCGAGAAAAGCGAAAATGCGTGAAAAAATGGAGATGCTTTTCAAAAAAAATTAAATTGAGGTTGACAAAAACACCGCAAAAGGGATATTATATACATATGAAATATTTTTTTGTGAGGTGAGAAGAATGGACGCAGGAGGAAACAGTAGTGCAGCGATCGGCCGACGATGCGGGCAATGGGGATTTTGCGTTCATTTTTCGCAATAAATCCCTGCTTGTGTTTTGTCTGTGAAGAGATTTCTTCATAAGAGCCGTGTGTTTTCAAAAAGGAAATGCAAGGCTTTTTTTGTTGGATTTTTACAGGCGATTGGCCATGTGCTTGCTTCATTATTTAAACACGAAAAGAAGTAAGGAGGCATATTTATGGCAGAGATTACAAGTAACGCTTTAGGCGATACACTTGCAATGCTTATTGAAGCAAAAAAATATTCCGCTGCACGAGATGTTTTAGAAACAATGCACCCTGCCGATATTGCGGCAATGCTTGAAGAGTGCAGTTCCGAGATTATTCCGCTTTTATTCAGACTGCTCCCTAAAGAGCTTGCGGCGGAAACCTTTGTTGAAATGGATGATGACCAGCAGCAGCTTTTAATACAAAGCTTCAGCGACAGCGAGCTTAAAGAGGTTGTTGACGAGCTTTATATGGACGATGCGGTTGACCTTGTAGGTGAAATGCCTGCAAATGTTGTTAAAAGAATTTTGCGCCAGGCAGACCCTGAAATGCGTAAAATGATAAACGAAATATTAAAATACCCCGAAGACAGCGCAGGCAGTATTATGACAACGGAGTATGTCAGTCTGCGCCCTGAAATGACAGTTGAAGACGCCATAAAAAGAATAAGAAGAACGGGTGTTGACAAGGAAACAATCAATACCTGCTATGTAACCGGGGATAACCGAAAAATCCTGGGAATTGTGACAGTCCGTGCACTTTTGCTGGCAGATGAAAACGCCGTAATGTCAGATATTATGGAGGAGGATGTTATAAGCGCTCTCACAACTGATGACAGAGAGTCAGTTGCTATGAATTTCAACAAATACGGCCTTTCCGCAATGCCCGTTGTTGATGAAGAAAACAGGCTGGTAGGTATTGTAACGGTTGATGATGTGCTTGATGTTATGCAGGAGGAAACAACCGAGGATATTGAAAAGATGGCGGCTATTACACCTCTTGACAAGCCCTATCTTAAAACGGGCATTTTTGAAACCTACAGAAGCCGTATTCCCTGGCTGCTTCTCCTTATGATTTCGGCTACATTTACGGGAATGATTATTACAAGCTTTCAAAATGCACTTGCAACTCAGATTGCACTTGTGGCATGTATTCCCATGCTTATGGATACAGGTGGTAACTGCGGAAGCCAGGCATCTGTTACGGTTATCCGCGGAATATCTCTGGGAGAGATTGAGTTCTGCGATATTTTCCGTGTTATCTGGAAGGAAATGCGTGTTGCGTTTTTCTGCGGTGTAACCCTTTCTGCGGCGACCTTTGTGAAATTGATTTTGTTTGACCGCTTTGGTGTTATGGTGGCGGCAGTTGTCTGCCTTACACTTGTGCTTGATGTTATTGTGGCAAAGGTTGTGGGCTGTACCCTTCCCCTTATGGCAACCAAGGTGGGATTTGACCCTGCCGTTATGGCAAGCCCGTTTATAACAACTATTGTTGATGCTATTTCTCTTCTTATTTACTTTAAAATAGCAACAACACTTCTCGGAATAGTATAATTATGAATGAAATAATTGAAGAAAAATTAAAAAAACTCCCCAAAAGCCCCGGCGTTTATATGATGAAGGACGCCGGCGGGCAAATAATATATGTAGGTAAGGCGAAGGTTTTGCAAAACCGTGTCCGCCAATATTTCAGAACAAGCGCAAACCACAGTGCAAAAACGGTTGCGCTTGTTTCCCGTATTTGCGATTTGGATTATATTATTTGTGACAGTGAAATGGAAGCATTGGTGCTGGAATCCAACCTGATTAAGGAAAACAAGCCCAAATACAACATAATGCTTAAAGACGATAAGCATTACCCTTATATTAAAATAACTCTTAACGAGAGATACCCCCGCCTTTTATATGTACGGCGAATAGAAAATGACGGAGCAAAATATTTCGGCCCCTATCCCAGCGGATATTCAATTAAAGAAACACTGGATTTGCTGAAAAACATATTTCTGCTTCCCCACTGTTCAAAAATTTTCCCCCGTGACTTAAAAAAGGAAAGACCCTGCCTTTTTTATTCCATGGGGAGATGCAGCGGCGTGTGCCAAGGTGAAACAGACGAAGCACAGTACAGAAAAATGTATAAAACCATTGCACAGTTCCTGGAGGGAAAGGACAGTTTTGTAATAGAACAACTACAAGAGGAAATGAAGGAAGCCGCACAAAATCTTGAATTTGAGCGTGCGGCTCTTATCCGTGACAGAATTGCCTCTGTTAAAAGGTTAAGCGAAAGGCAAAAGGTTATTACGGATAGCGGCGGTGACACTGATGTTTTTGCCGTGTGTGCCGAAGATTCTCTTGCATCTGCCGAGGTTTTTTACATCCGAGGCGGCAAGCTTATCGGGCAGGATAGCTTTAACCTTTCCGGCACAATGAACCTTGATGAGTCTGATTTGCTTTCGGACTTTTTGTCGAGATTTTATCAACGAGATAATTTTATTCCCAAAAGCATTCTGCTTTCCTGCGAAATAGAAGGTTCAGAGGCGCTGGAGCAATGGCTGAGCGAAAAAAGCGGAAGACGCATTCATATAAAGGTTCCCCTTCGGGGAGAAAACAAAAAAACTGTTGACATGGCAAAAAACAACGCCCGTAAAAATATAGAAAATTACAAAACAAAGGAGGTGCGTGACAAGCTTTACCGAAGCAGTGTTACGGAGCTTGCACAGACACTTCGCCTGGAGGTAATCCCTGACAGAATCGAAGCCTATGACATATCACATATATCGGGCGCAGATACTGTTGCCTCTATGGTTGTTTTTGAAAATGGGCAAAGCGCAAAAAGACAGTACCGAAGATTTAAAATAAAAACCGTTGACGGGGTAAATGATACGGCGTCAATGACAGAGGTTATACGCCGCCGTCTGACCCATGAAGTTCGTGAAAATGACGGGCGGTTTGAAAAGCTTCCCGACCTTATACTTCTTGACGGGGGCATTGCCCAGCTTAACGCCGTAAAAAAGCTTTTTGACGAGATTGGCTTTGATATTCCCGTTTTTGGAATGGTAAAGAACGACAAGCACAAAACACGGGGTTTAATATCGGAGGAAGGCGAAATCTATATAAACCCTGCAAAAGCCTCCTTCCGCCTCCTTTGCAATATACAAGATGAGGTTCACCGATTTGCCATAGAATACCACAGAAAGCTCCATTTAAAGCACACCGTTGAAAGTGAGCTTGAAAAAATCCGAGGAATCGGAAAAAACAAGCGCATTGCCTTAATGAAGCATTTCAGAAGCATCGGCGCAATAAAATCGGCAAGCATAGAAGAGCTTGGGAGCGTTAAATCAATCAGCCATGCAAATGCCGAAAGCATATATAATTATTTTCATACAGAACAATAAGACAGGCTGTTTACATGGATTTATAAATTTTTCGTATAATAACAGCCGTGATAGCAAAGGTTAGTATATCCGCTGCGGGGAAGGAATACAATATTCCGTCAAGCCCCCAAAAAATCGGGAATATAATTGGTAAAAACACACCAAATACTATTTCTCTTGTCATGGATATTGTGATAGAAAGGGCCGCCTTCCCAAGAGCCTGCAAATAGATAAAGGTTCCTTTGTTTACCATTGCAAGCTCCATCATACAAAGGTAAATACGAAGGCTCTTAACGGTAAAAGCGGTGTAGTATATGCTTTCATTTCCTGCACCGAATATTCCAATGAGCTGACGGGGAAACAACTCAACAACCATCACCGCAAGAAGTCCGATAATCGTTTCTGCGGCAAGCAAATAGGTAAGCAGCTTCTTTGCCCTGTCCTTGCGATTTGCCCCGATGTTATACCCCGCAATCGGAATGCAGCCTGCCGCAAGCCCGATAGAAATTGAAATGGCTATTTGAAAGAATTTCATCACTATGCCTAAAACCGCCAGAGGAATCTGTGCATATTCCGTCTGCCCGAAAATATAAAACGGCATGCCCAGTGCTATCCAATAAAAATATTCTTTTGAGCAGGCAAAGGTTTCCCCGTTCACTCTGCCTCCGAAGGCCATTAAAATTGGCTCTGCAAAGCCCAGGTAGACCGCCGTTAGTACAATACTGATGATGACACACAGAAGTATAGCGTTTCCAACGCCCCTGTGAGCATCATCTTTTTTGTTTGAACCAAGGGATATACTGACGAAGGCGCAAGCTCCGTCACCAATCATAACTGCCAGCCCAAGAGCAATTACCGTAAGGGGGAACACCACGGTATTGGCCGCATTTCCGTATGATCCCAGATAGTCGGCATTTGCAATAAAAATCTGGTCAACAATGTTATACAATGCACCCACAAGCAAGGAAAGAATGCAAGGTATTGTGTATTTTGGCATAAGCCTTCCAAGCTTCTCATTTACGAGAAAATCTTGTTTTATCTGTTCCATAAAAAAACCTCCTGAAATAAAAAATGCAAAAAAGCGTAGGTCCAAAAATCTGGACTTACGCTTTTTCTGCTACACGACTGTAATATTTTATCACCCTTGCACAAAAATTTCAAGGGGTAAAATTAACAAATTAGTCCGCCTACAGAAATGATTTTTTTATATTGCAATTTTTTTCAAAAAAAGCCTTGACAAATGCGGACAAAGGTATTATAATTAGTCAAGTCAGCGGATAAGAGAGTTGATGATAGCCTTGAATCTGTCGTGATAATTATCCGGCCCGGTAGTTCAGTTGGTTAGAACGCCAGCCTGTCACGCTGGAGGTCGAGGGTTCGAGCCCCTTCCGGGTCGCCAAAACGCTGCCCTAGCTCAGCAGGCAGAGCACTTCCTTGGTAAGGAAGAGGTCGGCAGTTCGAATCTGCTGGGCAGCTCCATATTTGTGCCATTAGCTCAGTTGGTAGAGCACCTGACTCTTAATCAGGGTGTCCAGGGTTCGAGTCCCTGATGGCGCACCAATAAAAAGTAGCATCCATTTTGGTGGGTGTTATTTTTTTGTGTTCTGAAAATTAGTGTGGCTTCTCCCCTCTGCGCCATCCT
>JAXJXW010000088.1:0-14850 GCA_036307325.1 Clostridia bacterium | reverse complement strand
TCTTATTCCTATTGTATTGCTTATAGTTTTCTGCGTATTTGCGCTTTTGTATGTTGGAGGCTTGTTTGACGGGCTTTCAGTTCCCGAAGCATTCTCAGAAACTGACGCTACCGTAGCACTTCCCTGGGGCGGACTTGCAGCTCTTGTAATTGCGGTAATTTATCTTCTTGCAAGAAGAGTTGTAAGCTTTAAAGAAGCAATGGAATGTATCCCCCACGGCTTTAATGCAATGGTTCCCGCTATTCTTATTCTTACACTTGCTACATCCCTTAAGAATATGACAGGCATTCTCGGTGCCGCTGATTATGTTTATGGAATTATGAACGGTGCGGCAGCAGGACTTGCAAACTTCCTTCCGGCAATTATTTTCCTGGTTGCTTGCTTCCTTTCCTTTGCAACAGGTACATCATGGGGAACATTTGGTATACTTATTCCCATTGTTGTGTCAATCTTTGACCCGAACAGTCCTTTCATGATTATCGGAATGTCGGCTTGCCTTGCAGGTGCCGTTTGCGGTGACCACTGTTCACCTATTTCAGATACAACGATTATGTCATCTGCCGGTGCAGGCTGTAACCATATAAACCATGTATCTACACAGCTTCCTTATTCAATTTCAGTAGCAGCAATTTCATTTGTTATGTATGTAATTTCAGGCTTTGTTCAGAACGCATATATATTGCTTCCAATCGGTATTGTGCTTACAATTGCATATATACTTGTTGTGGGTAACCTTGAAAAGGCAAAGAATCAATAAGGGTTATTTTTACGGGCGCAGAAAAAGAATGGGGAATTGGCGAATTGCTTGACATTAAGACCCATATATGGTACAATTTCTGTTAGACTTAAAAATTCCTTTAATTGTTTTTTGAGTCAAAAAATTATATTTGGCAGGTTAGAATTATGATTGATATTAACTTTTTAAAAAGCAATCCTGAAGTGGTAAAGGAAAATATCCGTAAAAAGTTTCAGGACCATAAGCTTCCTTTGGTTGATGAGGTAATTGAGCTTGATAAAAAGCGCAGAGATACACTTTATGAAAGTGATGCTCTTAAAGCGCAGAGAAACCAGCTTTCCAAAACAAACGGCGGTTTATACGGCCGCTTGAAAAAGGCGGAAAGCGAAGAAGAAAAAGCAGAGCTTGAAAAGCAGATTGAGGAAAATAACAAAGCGGTTAAAGCAGATGCCGAAAAAATGGCACAGCTTGATGCAAAGCTTGCGGAAATTGATGAGAAAATCCGTGAGATTATGCTTACCATTCCCAATATAATTGACCCTGATGTGCCAATCGGTAAGGATGATAGCTGCAATGTGGAAAAGGAACGCTTTGGTGAACCTGTTGTTCCCGATTTTGAGGTGCCTTACCATACAGATATTATGGCGAAGCTTTCGGGTATTGACCTTGAGGCGGCTTGCCGTGTGGCAGGTAACGGATTTTACTACCTGATGGGCGATATAGCACGCCTTCACTCCGCTATACTTTCATATGCCCGTGACTTTATGATTGACCGTGGATTCACATATTGTATTCCTCCGTTTATGATTCGCAGTAAAATTGTTGACGGTGTAATGAGCTTTAATGAAATGGAATCCATGATGTATAAAATCGAGGGAGAGGATCTTTACCTTATTGGTACAAGTGAGCATTCCATGATCGGTAAATTCATTGACCAGATTCTTCCTGAGGAGCAGCTTCCTCTCAGCCTTACAAGCTATTCACCCTGTTTCCGTAAGGAAAAGGGCGCACATGGTATAGAGGAACGCGGCGTATATAGAATTCACCAGTTTGAGAAGCAGGAAATGATTGTTATTTGCGAGCCTGAGGACAGTAATGCATGGTATGATAAGCTCTGGCAGAATACTGTTGATTTCTTCCGCACGCTTGATATTCCCGTTCGTACGCTGGAGTGCTGCTCGGATGATCTTGCAGACCTTAAGGTTAAGTCACTCGATGTTGAGGCGTGGTCACCCCGTCAGAAAAAATATTTTGAGGTTGGCAGCTGCTCAAACCTTGGAGATGCACAGGCACGGAGACTTAAAATCCGTGTAAGAGGTAAAGACGGTAACAAGCATTTTGCACACACTCTTAATAATACAGTTGTTGCTCCTCCGCGTATGCTTATTGCATTTTTGGAGAATAATCTTCGTGAAGACGGAAGTGTTGCAGTTCCTGTTGCCCTTCAGCCTTATATGGGCGGAAAAACAGAGCTTCGTGCAAAATAAAAAGTATTTAATACGGGGATGTAAGAACTTTTGGCTTTTACATCCCCGTATTTGTTGTCAGATATTGAAAATATAAAGTAGCGGGAGAGATTTCATGCAAAAAGAAAAATTCGGCTTAAACGCCAACCAGCTTAAGATAATTGCGGCATTGTTAATGTTAATTGACCATATAGGTTACTTCCTGTTTCCGTCAAATTTGTTTTTAAGAAAAATGGGAAGACTGGCATTTCCTATTTTTGCATACTTTATTTCCGAAGGGTGCAGGTATACCCATAATAAGAAAAAATACTTTACAAGAATGTTTGTGCTGGGTCTGATTTGTATGGCGGGTAGCTTTGTGTTCGGCAAAACTATATTTGTAAATATTTTTATTACTTTTTCTCTGTCAATTCTTTTAATTTATGTTCTTCAATGGCTTAAAACAATGCTTGCTGATGAGCACATTACCTACGGAAGGCGCATTGCATGCACTGTTTTGTGCATTATTCCTTTTTTTGCCGTATATGTTCTGTGCCGCTTTGTACCTGTGGATTACGGCTTTTGGGGAGTTATGGTTGCCGTGTTTCCCCATTTTTACGGAATTAAAGAGAAAAGTAAAGATGCGCCCGTTGTGGGAGGCGACTTTGTTCTTTTTTCATTTGGCTTGGTAGTTCTTTCTTGTGTAAAATGGATGAAAAGTATTGCGCTGCATGCAATTACCACTCAGCCTTATTCCTTGCTTTCTCTGCCTGTTTTGGCATTGTATAACAGGCAGCGGGGAAAATATAATATGAAATACTTTTTCTATATTTTTTATCCACTTCACATCTCAATTCTGTTCTTAATAAAGAAATATTTGATGTAACATCCCCCTAAAAATGGCAGTTTAAAAACCTTAGTCGTTTTTAAACTGCCATTTTTTAAACAATTACTGAAAAACCACGGGGGATGTTCGTTATTTCAGCTTTCTTTATTTCTCCGCCGAACTCACCGTCAAGAGTCCACGAAACCGCTTCGTCGGATTCAAATGTAATTTTGGAAGCCTTAATATTCACAATTCCGTTACAATCAAAATCCTGTTTCAGAACGCTGGTAATCATATTTTGAATATCGGTGGGCTTCTGAGGCTTCTTAATAAGCACAACCTCAAACAAACCGTCATTTAATGAAATTGCCTTCGCAATGGAATGCTTCATGCCGCCGACCTGTAGGGAATTTGTTATCATTCCGAAAAGAAAATCATCTTCGATTTCGCCGCCGTCAAATTTAATTTTCATATGATGGGGCTTAATGGTGGGAAGGCTCATTATTCCTTCCATTATATATGCCATATGCCCGAATATATTTTTAAATTCCTGAGAGGTGTCATAGGCAACGCTTGTAAAGGCACCAAAGGCGGCAACATACGCAAAGTATTTTTCATTAAACGCACCTGCATCACAAACAAACGGTGCTCCGTCAACAATCGCTTTCGCAGCTTCACGCAAATCAAGGGGAAGTCCTATGGTGCCTGCAAAGTCATTAGTGCTTCCCGCAGGTAAATAGGAAAACAAAGGACGATTTTGTTTGTCAATAGTCATCAGTGCGCTGACGGCCTCGTTGAGCATACCGTCTCCGCCGCATACACATATAACATCATAAGAACCGTAATTGCTTTTTATATAATCATAACCGTCGCGAGCACAGCGCGTAGGGTGCACTGTCACGCAAAAATTTCCCGAAGTTAATATTGTAATAATATCATTGAGATATGTTTTTATATGCGCTTTACCACTGACGGGATTATATATTAAAAGCATTTTTCTTTCCATTTGAACACTCCCCATGCTTATTGTTATTATTCTACAATACAATTATATCCTTTTCAACATTAAAATCAATACTCTTTTTAATTAAAATAAAAATATCTTATAGCAAAAATGGTGTTGAAGAAATTGAAAAAAGTGGTATAATAAAAGTGAGAAGGAAATTTAATATAAATATGGGAGGGTAAAATTTATGACATACGAAGATATTGTTGAATTTATGAGGAAAAATCTGAAGAAAGCGGATGCAAAAAAGATTGATGCACATATCGCTGTGGAATTTGATATTTACGGTGAGGGTGAGGGTGCATTTTATGTTGAGGTTAATAACGGTTCGCTTGCAGTTGAACCTTATGAATACTACGACAGAGATGCAAAGGTTATTGTAACGGCAGATGAGCTTGTAAAGATTTTCTCGGAAGGAAAGAATCCTAAGGAGAGTATTGAAGAAGGTATCCTTATGCTTGAGGGCGATTCTGTTATTGCGCAGAAGCTCTTTGATCTTGCAAAAAAGCCTGTAAAAAAAGCTGCAGAAGCAAAGAAAAAGCCCGCTGCAAAGAAAAAAGAGACGGCTCCGAAAGCTGCTCAGAAAAAAGAAGTTAAGGCTGCAAAGGTTGTTAAGGCTGAAGAAAAAATTGTGGATATGGCTTCTTCTTCAAAAAGCAACGCATTAAAGAAAGATATAAAGAAATAGATTGATGATGCGTATTTTATAATTTAAATTTCCTTTTATTCAAAAAAGTGTTGTAATAAACTCTGTTTTTACAACGCTTTTTTTGTTGTAAAAACAACATATATTCTCTTAGACCATCTGTATAATTAAGATATAAATTTCAGGGAGGTAGGTTATGATAAGAAAAATAATTGAAATTGACAGAAAAAAATGCAATGGCTGCGGAGCTTGTGTTAACGCATGCCATGAAGGTGCAATAGGAATGACTGACGGAAAAGCCGTTTTACTGAGAGATGATTACTGCGATGGGTTGGGGGATTGTTTGCCCGCTTGTCCCACGGGAGCAATCAGCTTTGTAAAAAGAGAAGCACTTGAATATGACAAAGAAGCCGTAATGGCAAGAATGAAGAAAAAGGAAGGGGCAAATATGGGCTGCCCCGGTTCGAGAGCTGCTTTTATTAAAAAGAGCGATTCACATGAACTGAATTCCGAAACAATTCCAAGCAGGCTCATGCAGTGGCCCGTTCAAATAAAATTAGTTCCCGTAAGTGCCCCGTATTTTAATTGTGCAGACCTTTTAATTGCGGCAGACTGTACTGCTTTTGCATACGGTAATTTTCATAATGATTTTATCAAGGATAAAATTACTCTTATTGGCTGCCCGAAGCTTGACGCCGCCGATTATTCCGAAAAGCTGGGGGAAATAATTGCAAGTAATGATATAAAAAGTGTGACGGTTGTAAGAATGGAGGTGCCGTGCTGCGGAGGAATTGAATATGCGGCGCAAAAGGCAATCGAGAAAAGCGGAAAGAATCTTGCCTTAAAGGTTGTTACCATAAACCATGCAAATCCCGAAAATACAGTTGAAAGAAAAATTCTCTGATTTTACAATATTTTATCACCCTTTCTGTGGTCAGTGAAGCATTTTAAAGTTGCAATTCTTTATCCTGTCTTGCGTTATTCACTTGCTTTTTGTTTTTTTTATGGTATAATACAAATGTATGATAGTATTGCTTTAATTGGGAGAGGAAGGGTGTTTTGTGAAAATACTCATAGTAGATGACGAGAAATTACTTGTGAAGGGTATTAAATTTAACCTTGAACAAGACGGATATGAAACCGAAACGGCTTATGATGGTGAAGAAGCACTTAAAATTGCCAGGGATAAAAGCATATCCCTGATTATTCTTGACCTTATGCTTCCAAGCATAGACGGGCTTACCGTTTGCCAAAAAATAAGGGAATTTTCCACGGTGCCTATCATTATGCTTACTGCAAAAACTGAGGACATGGATAAAATTATGGGTCTTGAATACGGTGCCGACGATTATCTTACAAAGCCCTTCAACATTTTGGAATTAAAGGCGCGTATTAAAGCTATTTTGCGGCGAAGCACAAATCAGAATATTTCCGCCGCAAAAAGTGTGACAAGTAAAAGCGGCATAGAGCTTGACTATAATCTGCGCAGAATAAAAATAGGCGATAAGTCCATTGAGCTTACCGCAAAGGAATTTGATTTATGTGATTTGTTTGTTTCCAATCCGGGGAAGGTATATTCAAGGGAAAACCTTCTTGATATTGTCTGGGGCTACGACTACCCTGGCGATATAAGAACCGTTGATGTGCATGTAAGGCGCCTGAGAGAAAAAATTGAACCTGATCCGGCTGTCCCCACATATATCCTGACAAAGTGGGGGGTTGGTTACTATTTTAGAGAGAATTAAAAAAGGTGCACAGAGTATTCGCTGGCGCCTGGTTCTGACTTACTTTATTATTATAGCCCTTACTCTTGTTTTAATAAGCGTTTATATAACAAATTCAATGCAGCAGTATTCTCTTAACCAAAAGAGAATACAGACTCTTTCCCAGGCAAACATTATTGCGGGATATATTTCAAATTACCAGGATTTGAGCAGTGAGAGTATAAACTATTTGCTTGAGCAACAGCAGGTGCCAAGTGACTGCCGTGTTCTTATGCTTGACAATGACGCAAGGGTAACCTATGATTCAAACAACGGAACATTGCAGGGAAAATATATGCCTGTTCCCGTTGTGCTTGATGCTCTTAACGGAAATAACGGATTTGAAAAGGCTGAGGATGCTGACGGCGAAATGACCGTTGCCGTAGCCGTTCCCATAATTCAAAATAAGACTGTGACAGGCGTTATTTATTACCGTACGGCGGCTTCTGAAATTGACGCTTTGATGAATCAGATATGGGGCAATCTGACTATGCTTGCGGTTTTGATAAGCATTCTCATAGGAATTATAAGCTTTGCAATGTCAGGGCTTATTACTGCACCCATAATTGATCTTACAAAAAAGCTCAGCCGTGCCGCAGATGAAAATACGGAGCTTGTTATTGAAAAGAAAACAGGCGGTGAAATAGGCGAACTTTTGGAATCCTTTGGGAAAATGACAAAACAAATACAACTTCAGGAGGAAAAAAGACAGGAGTTTGTTTCCAATGCCTCCCACGAGCTTAAAACGCCCTTAAGCTCAATTAAGCTTATTTCCGATTCCCTTTTAAATGTTGAGGATGCACCCCGTGAAATGATTGTGGAATTTCTGACGGATATGAATGTTCAGGTGGAAAGGCTGACAAGGATTATTGACAAGCTTCTTACTCTTACAAGAATGGATAACCCCGGCAGTGTTACAAGAATGGAATTTGCCGTTACAGACCTTTCTGAGCTGTGCCAAAATATTACCAAGGCCCTCAGACCCCTGGCGGAGCAAAAGCATATTGAACTTATTTACAGTGCAGAGGCGGCAATTTATTCAAAGATTGAGCGTGACAGAATCTGGGAAGCCATATATAACATAATTGATAACAGTATTAAATATACAAAAGAAGAAGGAAGCGTAACCGTTACACTGGAGAAGGAGGAGGGTAATGCAATCGTTACCGTAAAGGATACGGGTATCGGCATAGCTTCTGACGAGATTTACAAAATTTTTGACAGATTTTACCGTGTGGATAAGGCGCGTACCCGTGAAACGGGCGGAACGGGACTGGGTCTTTCAATAGCACTTACTGCGATTGAGCTTCACGGTGGGAACATTCAAGTGGAAAGTGAAGAGGGAGTTGGAAGTACCTTTAGAATTATTATCCCCATAACCTTTAAATAAAGGAGGACTCACCATGAAAAAAAGATTGTGCTTGTTAATTTCTTTTGTGCTTATTATTATGGCTTTTGCCTCGTGCACCGGTAAGAATACAACTGAAATAAGCCTGTACTTTAAAGACAAAGCGGAGAATAAAATAAATAAGGAAACACGAAAAATTCATTCTCCCGACAAAGGGGGGGCAGAGGATTTGGCAAAGGCGGCATTGAATGAGCTTATAAAAGGCCCTGAAAATGAAACGAATAAAGCAGTTTTTTCAAAAAATACCAAGCTTTTAAGCCTTGCCATAAATGAAAAGGTTGTAACGGTAGATTTTTCAGAGCATTATTCTGCGGCTCAGAATGTTGATGCACTTTTGCTGCGATATTCAGTTATAAGCACCCTTTGCGATATTGATGGTATAGACGGCGTTGTGATAAAGGTAGAAGGAAAACCCATTGTTTCTGAAGCAACGGGAAAGGAATTCGGCGTATTATCAATGAGTGATATTGCCATAAATACTGACGAACCGGCGCAATTGGAAAAGAAAATTATTTACCTGTATTTCCCCGAAAAGAACGGTGAAAAGCTTATAACGGAAATGCGAAGTGTGGAAATGCAGAATGTTCTTTCCTTGGAAAAAACCGTTATAAGCGAGCTTTTAAAAGGCCCGGAAAATTCGGATTGTACCTCGGCGGTTCCCGACGGAACTAAGCTGATAAGTATTGAAACCAAGGACCGTGTTTGCTTTGTAAACTTTTCAAATGAATTTGTAACAAAGTCTTCTCCCAGCTCACTTAATACCACACTGACACTGTATGCGGTTGTAAATTCCCTTTGCTCTCTTCAAAATGTAGACAGTGTGCAGATTCTTGTTGACGGCGAAAACGGCGTTGAGTTCGGGAACTTCGTTCTTGATATTCCATATAAGACAAATACAGATATTATAAATTAAAGGAGAGAAAATGATGAAACTTTCAGAGGTGAAGCAGCTTATAAACGCACAGGTGTCTGCAGGAGGAGATTTTTTGGACAGAGAGGTTAATTCAGCCTGCGGAAGCGACCTTATGAGCGATGTTCTGGCGTTTGTAAAGGATCAGGCTCTGTTGCTCACAGGTCTTGTAAACGGTCAGGTTATCCGTACGGCGGAAATGATGGATATAAAAGCCATTGTTTTTGTGCGGGGAAAAAAGCCCTCAGAAGATGTAATAGAGCTTGCAAACGAATATAAAATGGTTATAATGACAACCGATTTGCCGCTTTATCCCGCTTGCGGAAAGCTTTATTGCGCCGGATTAAGGGGAAAGGAGAATTCCTGATGGAAGGAGAAAGCATGATAAAGCTGCACTATACGGTAGACGGAACTGATTTTGCTCTTGCAGGTGAAGCAAGCGGTGCGGTTAAAAAGGTGCTTAAGCAGTTGGGGTTTTCCTCAGAAACAATAAGAAGGGTTGCCGTTGCAATGTATGAATGCGAAATAAATATGGTTATACATGCAAACGGCGGAGAAATAGATGTTGAAATATCTCCCGATAAAATAAGAATGATACATAAGGATGTGGGTCCCGGCATAAAAGATATTGACAAGGCAATGCAGGAGGGATATTCAACGGCCAGTGAGCGCATTCGTGAACTGGGCTTTGGGGCAGGAATGGGGCTTCCGAACATGAAAAAATATACAGATAAAATGGAAATAACCACTAAGCCCGGTGTAGGTACAACTGTTGATATGACGGTTTTTGTGTAATAGTATAATACACACTGATTTAAAGGTCAGAGTTTCCTTTTCAAAAGGAGGGAAATTGATATGGAAATGAAAAAAGAACTTATTTATCATAGCGTGCGCCTTGATAAAGATTCGTGCAAAGGGTGCACTACATGTATGCGATTTTGCCCTACGCAGGCAATAAGAGTACAAAACGGTAAAGCCAAGATTATTAAAGAACGGTGCATTGATTGCGGCGAGTGTGTAAAAAGATGTCCCTATCATGCGAAAAAGGTATCGGCGGACAATATGGAAATGCTTGAAAAATACAAGTACAATGTTGCATTGCCCGCACCTGCCTTCTGCGGACAGTTCTCCAAGGCACAAACGGTGAATACCGTCTTAAACGGACTGAAGCAAATTGGCTTTGATGATGTTTTTGAGGTGGCGCGGGGAGCAGAGGTTATAACTGAGATGACAAAGCAGCTTTTAGCCCAGAAGGGGCGTGAAAAGCCTGTCATATCATCTGCGTGCCCTGCGGTAGTAAGACTTATTGCAGTGAGGTTTCCTTCGCTGACTGACCATGTTATTCCGCTTACCTCCCCGATGGAGGTTGCTGCCCAGATGGCACGAAAGGAAGCAAAAGAAAAGACGGGGCTGAAGGATGAGGAAATAGGAGTTTTCTTCATTTCGCCGTGTACTGCGAAAATTACTGCCGTAAAGCAACCGCTTGCAATAACAAAATCGGCAGTAAGCGGTGTGCTTTCCATAAAAGATGTTTACATGAGTATGGCGCACAAAATCGGAAAGATAGACATTGAAGATGACTTTTCCAAGGCGGGGAAAAACGGAATTCGATGGGCGAGAAGCGGCGGAGAGGCTGAAGCCTTAGGTATAGATAACTATATTTGTGTTGACGGAATACATAATGTAATTAAAATACTGGAGGAAATGGAAGACGAAAAGCTCAAAAATGTGGATTTTATAGAGGCGCTTGCCTGTGTAAGCGGTTGTACGGGCGGCCCTTTAAATGTTGAAAATGATTTTGTTACAAATTCCAGAATACGAATGCTGACCGAGGATTTAAAGGGTAGTGTTGTGCCTTCTCCGGAAGATTACAATGTTTTTTGGGATAAAACAATAGAATATAAGCCCCTTTCACCACTTTCCGAGAATATGGGCGAGGCAATGAAAAAAATGGCACTTATGGAGGAAATATACAACAGACTTCCTCAGCTTGACTGCGGAAGCTGCGGAAGCCCAAGCTGCCGTGATTTTGCAGAGGATATTGTTTGCGGTAAGGCGCAGGAACGGGACTGCATATTCAGGCTTCGTGAAAAAATAGAAATGCTGGCTCAGGAAATTGAAGAAATCAGCAAAATGATTAAGGAATAAAGGTGGAAATGATGAAGGTAAACGAAATTGAAAAAAAGCTTGCTTTAAAAAGAGTTTCAGGATTTGATGCAGATGACCGTGAGGTGTGCGGCTGCCATATAGGTGACCTTCTCAGCTTGGTAATGAGCCGTGCAAACAAGGATGATGCATGGATTACGGTGCAAGGAAATGTGAATGTGCCTGCAGTGGCTTCTTTGACTGATTGTGCCATGGTTATAATTGCTGAGGGCATGTCTCTTGACGAGGCTGCGCAGAAGAGAGCAGAATCAGAAGGCATACACATTTTTAAGACCGATAAAAGCGCTTTTGAGCTTGCTTTGGATATTAAAGAGTGCCTATGAAATACTTTTATGATTTACATATTCATTCATGCCTTTCGCCCTGCGCTGAGCCTGAGATGACGCCTCACAGTATTGCCGGAATGAGCTATATTAACGGGCTTGATATTATTGCCGTTGCTGACCACAACACTGCACGAAATGTAGGTGCCGTTACAAAAGCGGCGGAGGAGTTTGGCATTACCGTAGTTCCCGCCATAGAAGCAGAAACGGCCGAAAACATCCATTTGTTGTGCTTGTTTCCCACCGTTGAGGCGGCAGAGAAAATGGGAGAAATTCTGGAAAACCACTTACCGCCCATAAAAAATCGCCCCGATATTTTCGGAGAGCAGTGTGTTATGAATGAAATTGACGAGGAGCAGTATCAGCTTGATACACTGCTTATAAACGCAACGGATATTCCTATTGAGGAAATGAAAAGCCTGGTTGAGTCCATTGGCGGTGTGTGCGTTGCCGCACACATTGACAGAGAAAAAAACGGCATAGTGGCAACTCTCGGTTGCGTTCCTGAGGAAATTATGTTTACAACACTGGAGCTTTCAAATTTTGCAGATGAAAGCTTTTTAAAGGATGAAAAGTACAATTATATTTCAGACAGTGATGCACATAATCTTGTTTCTATTTCCGAAAAAACACATTACATGGAATTGGAAGGCAAAAGTGTAGGGGAAATTTTAAAAAAATTACATTAAAAAGTCGAAAAATTTTATCTTTTGTATAGACAAGCGTGATATAATTTGGTATAATGGCTATCTGGTGAATGATATATCAAAGGCAAAATACCAATATACACTATTATGATTTTAATTTATTTTTATATTATCTAAGGAGGTCAAAAAATGAGCAAGGAAACAACAGTTATCCCTTTTAAGGGAACGGCAGAACAGAAAGAGCAGCTTATGGCTGTTATTGCTGAGTACAAAGACGAAAAAGGCGCTCTTATTCCCGTTTTGCATAAGGCTCAGGAAATTTACGGCTACCTTCCCATCGAGGTACAGGAAATGATTGCAGAGGGTTTGGGAACTTCTTTGGCAGAGGTTTACGGCGTTGTAACTTTCTACACCCAGTTCTCTCTTAATCCAAAGGGCGAATACAAGATTGCAGTCTGTCTCGGTACTGCATGTTATGTTAAGGGCAGTGGCGACATTCTTCAAAAAATTAAGGATACGCTCGGTATAGATGTTGATGGATGTACGCCCGACGGCAAGTTTTCTCTTGAGGCTACTCGTTGCATAGGCGCTTGCGGTCTTGCACCGGTTCTTACCGTTAATGATGATGTGTATGGCCGTCTTGTTGCAGATGATGTTCCGGGTATTTTGGAAAAGTACATGAAATAAAATGCAGGAAATAAGCTTAAACATTCTTGACATAGTTCAGAATTCTATTCGTGCAGATG
The DNA here is from genome assembly GCA_036307325.1 of Clostridia bacterium. Lineage (GTDB taxonomy): Bacteria > Bacillota > Clostridia > UMGS1883 > UMGS1883 > UMGS1883. Next base: position 2,228 of record JAXJXW010000088.1, on the reverse strand, counting down.
CAACACTTATTGAGGTTTCAATATGTGAAAATATCCTTGAGGATGTGTTTTCTTTTGTTGTTAAAGACAATGGCTGCGGAATGAGTGAGGAAATGGTTAAAAGAGTTATGGACCCCTTTGTTACAACTCGTACAACAAGAAAGGTCGGTCTTGGAATTTCCCTTCTCAAAGCTGCCGCAAACCAAGCCGGCGGCGATGTTACAATAGAAAGCAAAGAAGGCGTGGGAACCACCCTTAAGGCAACCTTTTCCCACAAGCATATTGACCGCCAGCCCCTGGGAAATATTAGTGCGGTGATGGTTTCTTTGATAAGCATGAATCCCACAATTGATTTCATTTATACACATTTGTATAATGAAAAGGAATTTGTGCTTGATACCCGTGAGCTTCGCAAGGTTTTGGGAGATGTGAGCCTGGGTGAACCAAGTGTTGCAATATGGATAGATGAGTATATATCAGATGGATTGGCTGAAATTTATGGAGGTGTAGATATAGTATGAAAAGTATAGCTGAGCTTGAAGCTATAAAGAAAAGAGTTCTTGATAATGTTAATCTCAGAAAAGAGAGAGAAGACGGCATAAGAATCGTTGTCGGTATGGCAACATGCGGAATTGCGGCAGGTGCACGCCCCGTTATGACTGCATTTATGGAGGAAATTACAAAGAGAAATCTTTCCAATGTTGTTATTGAACAGACAGGCTGCATAGGTATTTGCCGCCTTGAACCCTTTGTTGATGTTTATGTTCCCGGTCAGGAAAAGGTTACTTATGTAAAAATGTCACCCGATAAGGTTGCTAAGATTGTTGCTGACCATGTTGTTAACGGACAGCCCGTCAGCGAATATACAATCGGTGCGGCAGAAAAGTAAGAGGGGAGTTGTAATAGATGGATTTATACAGAGCGCATGTGCTTGTGTGCGGCGGTACAGGCTGTACCTCTTCAGGCAGCAATCAGCTTATTGAAGAATTTGAGCAGCAGCTTAAGGAAAACAACCTCGATAAGGAAGTTAAGGTTGTTAAAACAGGTTGCTTTGGTCTTTGTGCACTCGGCCCCGTAGTTGTTGTGTACCCTGAAGGTGCATTCTACAGCAGAGTTCAAAAAGATGATGTTAAGGAAATTGTTTCAGAGCATCTTCTTAAGGGAAGAATTGTTAAGAGACTTGTTTACAGTGAAACAATAGAAGAGGATAACACAATTAAATCTCTTAACGAGGTTAATTTCTACAAGAAGCAGCTTCGTGTTGCACTTCGTAACTGCGGTGTTATCAACCCTGAAAATATCGAAGAGTATATAGCTTTTGACGGTTATAAGGCACTTGCTACGGTGCTTACAACAATGAAGCCGGCAGATGTTATTGATACAATTAAAAAGTCAGGTCTTCGCGGCCGTGGCGGCGGCGGTTTCCCCACAGGTCTTAAGTGGGAGTTCGCTTCTAAGAGCGTTAATGAGCAAAAGTATGTTTGCTGTAACGCTGACGAAGGTGACCCCGGTGCATTCATGGACAGAAGCGTACTTGAAGGTGACCCCCACAGTGTGCTTGAGGCAATGGCTATTGCAGGTTATGCAATCGGTGCAAATCAGGGTTATATTTACATTCGTGCAGAATACCCCATTGCGGTAAAGCGTCTTGAAATTGCTATAAAGCAGGCTAAGGAATACGGCGTTCTTGGCGATAATATATTTGGTACGGGCTTCAGCTTTGATATTGGAATCCGTCTTGGTGCAGGTGCATTCGTTTGCGGTGAGGAAACAGCTCTTATGACATCTATTGAAGGTCACAGAGGTGAGCCTCGTCCTCGTCCTCCGTTCCCTGCAGTTAAGGGTCTTTGGGGCAAGCCCACAATCCTTAACAATGTTGAAACATACGCAAACATTCCCGTAATTATAAATAAAGGTGCTGATTGGTTTGCTTCCATCGGTACTGAAAAGAGTAAGGGAACAAAGGTATTCGCTCTCGGCGGAAAAATTCACAATACAGGTCTTGTTGAAATCCCCATGGGTACAACTCTTCGTGAAATTGTTGAAGAAATCGGCGGCGGCGTTCCCAACGGCAAGAAGTTTAAGGCTGCACAGACAGGCGGTCCTTCAGGCGGATGTATTCCCGCTTCCCTTATTGATACACCTATTGATTACGATTCACTTATTTCAATCGGTTCAATGATGGGTTCGGGCGGCCTTATCGTAATGGATGAGGACAACTGTATGGTTGATATTGCCAAGTTCTTCCT
>JAXJXW010000087.1:0-10718 GCA_036307325.1 Clostridia bacterium | reverse complement strand
GCAATACATATGGCAGAAAGTCCAATTGCAATGATGGCGGCAATCCACGCAGCAGCGGCTGTTCAAAATGTTCTTGCTGTTGAGTTCCACTCAATTGACATTCCTTGGTGGAATGATTTAGCAAATGGAATTGCAAATCCGCTTTTCAATAACGGATTTATTGATGTTCCAAATACACCGGGGCTTGGCATCGAAAGCCTTAACGAAGAGCTTATTGCAGAACATATGCACGAAAAATATCCCGGTCAATGGGAACCTACAACACAGTGGGATAATGAATGGGCGAACGACAGAGAGTGGAGCTGATTTATGTTTAAAATAAAATGGATAGGACAGGCAGGATATATTCTGTCTGACTCTGATATAACAATTTGTATTGACCCATATCTATCAGATGTGGTAAATAGAGTTGCAAATCGCCCAAGAACGATTGAAGCACCTTTTGCTCCTGAAGAATTGAAAGCAAATGCAGTATTTTGTACACATAACCACTTAGACCATGTTGATATTGATGCAATACCTCGTATGGACAAAAGCATTCAGTTTTTTGCACCGAGTGACTGCAAAGATACATTGACAGAATCGGGTGTCGTTCATTATAATGAATTTAATGAAGGTACAACGGTAAAACTTGGCGGTTTTGAACTGACTGCTGTGTTTGCTGACCATACTGTGCCTGCTGTTGGAATTGTGGCAAAGCACAGTGGAAATACCTTGTATTTTACAAGTGACACTCTTTATAACGAAAAATTGAGCAACATTAAATGCGATATACTTTTTATCTGCATAAATGGCAAATTGGGTAACATGAATGTTGAGGAAGCAATCAAAATTACAAATATGATTTCACCAAAGACTGCTGTACCTAATCATTATGATATGTTTGAAAGCAATTCGGAAAATCCAAAGAATTTTAAAGTGGATAATCGCTTTATAATGGAATATAACAAGGAATATGAGGTGAAGAACGGATGTTTGATTTGAAAGGCAAAAAGGCTTTAGTTACCGGTGCGTCTCAAGGAATCGGCAGAGAAATTGCAAAAGCACTTGCAGATAGTGGGGCACAAGTATATGTCCACGCAAGACCATCTAAAAAGCTCGAACAAGCGAAAGACTATGTTGGCGCAGTGAAAGCTGTTACGGTGGACTTATTTGATTCAAAATGTGCAGACGAACTTTACATGCAGACAGGTGATATAGATATTCTTGTATTAAATGCTTCTATTCAAATTAAAAAGCCTTGGGATAGCTTTACAGAAGAAGAATTTGACAATCATATAAGTTGTAACCTAAAAAGCTCCTATTTCATTATTCAAAAGTATATTAAGGGGATGAAGAAGAAAAAGTGGGGAAGAATTGTAACAATCGGAAGCACAAATCAGTATAACAATCACCCGGAACTTTTAATCTACGGTGTTACAAAGGCGGCTCAAATGAAACTGGTACAAAACATAGCACCGTTCATCGCACCTTTTGGAATTACAATTAACAACATTGCACCCGGTGCAATAGAAACACCAAGAAACGGCGAGGCACTTAGTGATAATGAATTCCGTAAAAAAGTTGAGGAATCAATACCGGTAGGATACATAGGTTCTGCAAATGATATGAACGCTGCAGCATTGCTTTTATGCTCTGATGAGGGCAGATACATTACAGGTAGTGAAATCGTTGTTGACGGTGGAATGAGATTGTAAAGGAGATATAAAATGCATTTTAATGATAGAGAAGAAATAATCAAACTAACGCCACAATGGAAGGGAGAAAGACTTCTTGACGGCAGACCAAAGGTTGATGAAAAGTATCTTAAAGCACTCAACAACCTTACACTTGAAGAAGTTTGGAAACCCATATTCGTGTTAGGCTATGAAAGTCAGTTTGAAGGCAGACTTCACACACTGCACGATGACGGAAGAAAGCTTATTGGGCGTGCTGTAACTGCTACATATTGCCCATATCGTCCTGACCTTGACGAGGTTGTAAAGAATATTGGCAGAAGCGAAAACAGGACAGGCACATATAATCAATGGGTCGTTGACAACCTTATGGAATGGGATGTTCCCGTAATTGATATGTATGACAAAATCTATAAGGGTACATTTTTTGGCGGAAATCTTACAACAGCACTGAAAAACAAAACAAAGAGCGACAATGCAGGTGCGGTAGTTTGGGGTGGTATCCGTGATACTGAGCAGATGAAGAAGGTTCCCGATACTCAGGTTTATTACAGAGGTATCGACCCTACACCTATCCGTGACTTTATAATGACAGGCTACAACACAGCAACACGAATTGGTAATGCAATTTGTCTTCCAGGCGATGTTGTATTCGGCGCAGGCGGAGGCGTGCTTTTCATTCCAAGCCATTTGGTTGAAGATGTTGTGGGCAATGCGGCAAAAACACAGGTTAAGGATTTATTTGGTTTTGAAATGATTACCCTTAACAAGTTCACAACAGCACAGATTGACAAAAATACCTGGACAAAGGACATGCTAGACCTTCTTATGGACTTTATTGAAAATGATGACAGAGCAGCCGAGTACAGAGGCCTTGATTGGTCTGTTGAGTATGATTTGGCTATTAACGGAGACCCTAACGATACGCAGTCAGCATTATAAATATATCAGAGGAGTTGTTTTTATGAGTGACAGAAAAAAGGTTTTAGAATTATTTGAAAAAAACAAAGAATATATGAATGAACGCATAAACAGCGGTATAGAACTGTACCGCAAGGGATATGCGGAAATCTGTGTTAAGGATAAGGACGGTAATAATGTTCCGGGAGTTAAAATTTCAGTAAAACAGAAATCTCATGAATTTAAATTCGGCGCGAATATGTTTATGCTTGACGAATTTGAAAACGAGGAGAAAAACGAGCTTTATAAGAAGTATTTTTCGGAAACCTTCAATATGGCAACACTTCCGTTTTACTGGGATTCAACAGAGCCGGAAAAGGGAAAGACAAGATATGCAAAGGGTAGTGAAAAGTTGTATCGTCGCCCACCAATCGACTTGTGCATAGAATTTTGCGAAAAGAATGGGATTGAGCCGAGAGAACATGCTCTGGCTTATGAGCATTTTTTTCCGTCATGGCTAAAAGATGCAAGTGTAACAGATATAAAACTTGCGCTTGAAAATCGATATAAGGAGATTGCCGAAAGATATAAGGATAAAATCCCTACTATTGAAGTTACAAACGAAATGGAATGGCAAACGGGAACAACATCTTTTTATATAGAGCCGGATTATGTAGAATGGTGTTTCAAGACTGCAGAGAAATACTTCCCGTCAAATCAACTGGTCATAAACGAATGGACAGGTCTGCCATGGGGAGATAGTTGTATGGCTACAGATAAGTACTATGCTTATATCGAAGCCAATATGCTGAAAGGTGCGAGAATAGACGCAATAGGTATGCAGTATCATATGTTTCATCCTGCGGAAAAAGAATATGAAGCAACAAGAGTGTTTTATGATCCGGTAAAACTGTATGAGCATATGGACTTATACTCGAATTTCGGAAAACCGCTGCAGATAACGGAGGTAACAATCCCTGCGTATTCAAACAATCCGGAGGATGAGGCTATTCAGGCTGAAATCATAGAGAAGCTTTATTCTATATGGTTCTCACATCCGAATGTGGAGCAGATTATATATTGGAATTTGCCTGACGGCTATGCCGCATTTGCACCTCAGGGAGATATGACTAAGGGTGAGAATTACTATTACGGCGGACTTTTCAGATTTGATATGACTCCCAAGCCGGCATACTATACCATTAAAAACTTGTTTGAAAAAACATGGCGTACCAAAGCACAAATCATTACAAATTCAGAAGGAATAGCCAACTTCAAAGGCTTTTACGGAAAGTATGATGTTGAGATTGAAGTAGAGGGTAAAACCGTTACAAAAGAAATATCCTTTACGAAAAAATCAATCAAAAAATTTGAAATAGTACTATAATATCAGATACGGAGCGTATTATAAGATTACACAATAATATCTGAAAGAAATTTTTATATACGCTTTTTTGTCAAATGTTATACTTTATAAAAAGAGCCGATGTCTCTATTATAAATGTTGGGTTATCCAACAAATAGAGCTCAATAAAATTTTAATAAAAAAAAGAGAGCATATTTGTTCAGAATCCGTTCTAATTGGATTGTCCGTAAACCATAGAAACGGAGGAATAGAATATGCTCTCTTGCCATTATACTTTTAAGTTTATCACGCTTGTTCCCGAGTATAAACTTTGATTTTCATTGCCGTAGCAGAATTTTGCTTCTGTATTCTCAGGTAAAGTGATTTCAAAAGTTATATTTTTACCTTTTCTGTTCCATTTAACGCAAACTGCACCATTTGATGTGGTGATGTGCCCTTGTGCAAAATCAAGTTTGTCAGGGGTTTTGGGGGCGATAATGAGCTTTTCAAAACCATAGGAATCTTTTTCCTGTGTGATACCAAGCACACCGCCAAAAAGCATTCGCACACTTGCGCCAAACATCGGGTGGTTATGCGAGCCGTTACCGCCCCATGTTTCCCATATTGTTGTAGCCCCCCTGGAAAACATATATCCGAATCCGCCCATGCTGTGGGAAGTAATCAAATCAAATGCAATGCTTTCGCCGCCATGTTCAAAAAGAATTTCGCAAAGCAAATCTGTGCCCAAAAAACCGGTGTCAAAATGGCCGAGTTTTTTGTATTTTTCTTTAAGATTCAATAGGGTGCGTTCATCTCCAAGACCGGCTGCCAATGCAAATGCATCTGCACCCTGCAAGCCATCAAGAAAGCTGCCGCTTTCTTTGTTAAAATATTTTTCTGTCACAGCTTTTGATGCGTTGGCTCTTAATCTTGCAAAGTTTTTGACATCATCTTCAAAGCCAAGAGCATTTGCTATTTCTTCTGCAAAACCAAGTGCCCTTATAAAGAGGCATGTATTTACAAAAGGTTCATCAATTACCGTCTTTTCAAGGGTGCACCAATCTCCCAGGCACCAACCGCCATCCTCTTCGCGCACGATTAGACCGTTTTCAGAATGATTTTCAAGATAATCAATCCATTTTTTTATGTTTTCAAAATTCTCCGAAGCAGGGGTAATATCGCCGTATATCTTATAATAATTGTATGGCACTGTAATTGCTGCCATTCCCCAACCGCCGGGGCCGCCGCCACCGCCTTCGAATGGTGCGGTGTGGTTCACATGCCCGCTTTTTTTGTCCTGTGAATCAAAAATATCACAAATCCACTTTTTGTAAAAGCTTTTTGCATCAAATGAAAGCATTGCTGCGGGGGCAGAAACCTGGCCGTCTCCTGTGTAGCCGAGTCTTTCTCTGTGAGGGCAGTCAAGGGGAATACCACCATGCATGTTGTCTGTCTGAGTTCTTAAAAATGCGTCAAAAAACATATTAAGTTCTTCAGATGAAGATTTAAAATCGGCAGTTTTTTTGACATCACTGTGCACAACATGTACAAATATAGGTTCTCCATGTCCAATGATTTCAAAATATCTGAAAGCGTGCCACACAAAGCGGGGCTGGTAAATATGCTCCTTGCCGTCACTGTAGAAAATATCTTCCATTATCTGTGGTCTGCCTGATGGGCTTTTGTAAGAGCATGAGCCGGTAGTGTCAAAGTTAAGCTTATTTTCTTCCATGATTTCGGCAAAACGTATGCGGACACATTCGTTTTCTGCCGCATTAATTTTTAAAGATACAAAACCGCTTATATTTTCTCCTGCATCATATATTTTGCTGTCGCCTTTTTCGCACACGAGTGTGGGGGTTATATTTCTTATAATCCTGTCGGGAGGTGCGATTTCAGGTGAAAGAATTGTTTCGGGGATAGAGATAATTTCTACTTGTGTTGTTTCAAAACTCTTTATACGGGCATCATACACTTCACCATAGAACAAATTACAATATGTTATTTCCGAATTACGGCATTTTTCACTGCCATCGGAAACAAATGTATTTTCACCGCTTTCGTCATTTATGCTTACTGCATAAATTGTGGCAAGCTGGTCTCCAAACGAAACATTTCCTTCAGCTGTGCGCTCTGTCTGCCTGTATTTACCATCACCGAGAGCAACTTCAATTATGTTTTCGCCGTCTTTAAGATAGTCGGTTATATCAAACACAGAGTAATAGCATCTGTATGTAAATTCATCATAAATAGGATATGTGAAATTTTTGGTGTCTCGCATTCTGTAAAGGCTTGAAGAGGGGAGAAAGTATTCGTCGCCAACTCTGCTTCCGTTTACATATAACTCAAAAAAACCAAGCGCGCTGATGGCAATATGTGCCACTTTTGCTTGCGAAGCAGTAAAAGTACGGCTTATAACAGGTGATGCAAATTTCTTTGGAGCTGATATCCATTTAGCCATATTCATTGCTTTGTCCATATATGTTTGAACTCCTTTCATATTGTGATTGTATAATTTTATCACGAGAGTAGTTTTATTACAATGCAGAAATCGAAGCTGTGCCATCCCAACAAAAATGGACACAGAAAAGCTTCAAAAAACGGAATGAATCGTATTCTTTCTTTTGTTTTCGAAAGACGGCCGCATTTATTCCACGGTTCGCTTGCGGGCGACCTCTGCCGACATGATATTCCGGCGAAAGGACGAAGCAGCCCAAAGGGCGATTCGCCTCAGCACAAGTCTATCATATCTGCTCCTCATTGTCAAGCGAATTTCGCGGCATAAACGCTGGGAAGGTGGCATTATTAAGGATGTGATTGTTTCCAAAGAAAAGAAAATTGAAATTGTATGGAATTTCGGTCTTAGTGTCACCCATCATTGACAATTGTACAAATTTTTACATTCATAGGGGATAAGAGCTATTGACATAAATATGAAAAAGTAATAAAATTATGCTGGGTTGATTTGTTTGTATTAGTCAAGGATTGGAGATTGGTTATGAGATTACAAAAATATATTGCACAGTGCGGCGTTGCCTCCAGACGCGCCGCCGAGAAGATAATTTCCCAGGGAAGAGTGCGGGTGAATGGAGAAATTATTGATTTTATGGGATTTGAGGTTGACCCAAAGACAGATACGGTTGAGGTTGACTCAAAGGTTTTGCATGAAGAAAAAAAGAAATATTATATAATGCTCAACAAGCCGAAAAATTATGTTACAACGGTAAGCGATGACCTGGGCAGACCAACCGTTATGGAGCTTGTGGAGGATATTGACGCAAGAATTTATCCCGTGGGAAGGCTGGACTTTGAAACATCAGGACTGCTTTTAATGACAAATGACGGAGATTTTGCAAACAGTGTGACGCACCCTGCCTCAGAAATAAACAAGGTGTATATTGCCGTAACGGATAAACCTCTTGACGAAGAGCAGCTTAATGCACTGAGAGAAGGGGTCATAATTGATGATTTTAAGACATCGCCGGCCCGTGTTGAAAATTTAAAAAAAGTGAAGTACGGCTTTGAAGTGAAAATAACCATTCACGAGGGGAAAAACCGCCAGGTGAGAAAAATGCTTGAGGCGGTGGGCGCAAGAGCCGTTTCCCTTAAGAGAATATCTGTGGGGTCAATCACTCTGGGAAATTTGCCCGAAGGAAAGTGGCGGAAGCTTTCAGATGCGGAAATAAACAAGCTCAGAAACACTAAGAGAAATAAGCAAAAGGGGAGAAGGTAAAATGATTCGTGTGAACATTATTGATGACAGAAGAATTATTGAATCTGTGGTTGAAAGCCCTGCTGAAAATGTAAAAATTGCGTGGGCACAGGAGGGTGCCGTAAGTCCGGGCTACTGCGTTTTTACAAGCGAAGGTGAGATTTTGACTGTTGCAGACAAAGATAATGTGGCGGAGCTTTTGGTTCGTGCCGCTTTGAATCATCTTGATTTAAATGGAATAGAAACAGGCTTTTCAAAGAATGAGGAATTGTTTCCCTTTTTAAAATCCATTGGATTTAATCAGGTGGGGAATAAATGCAGTGTAAACTTAAAAACCTTTTTTAAGCCCTGCGGAGGGTGCAAAAGCTGAATAACATAAAATTTTTTCAAAAATTCAGCTAAAAAATGTTGTAAAAAGTATATTTTTGATGTATAATTATGATAAAATGGGAAAGATTTGAACATTGTTTTTATTAAGGCAGGAGGTATTTGTATGAGTTCAATCGAAAAAGTGTCTGATCTTCTTGCTCGCAAGGCAGAAATTGCCCTGGGCGGAGGAAAGGAAAAGCTTGAAAAACAAAAGCAAAGCGGCTCTTTAACAGCCCGTGAAAGAATTGAAGCTCTGCTTGACGGCGGAAGCTTCATAGAACTCGGAGCTTTTGTAAAGGGCAGGGGCGGCGATACTGCATGCGACGGTGTAATAACCGGTTACGGCAGTGTTGACGGTAAGCTTGTTTATGTCTATTCACAGGATGTTACCGTTCTCAATGGCGCTGTAGGGGAGCTTTATGCTCAAAAAATTGAAAATGTGTTTGACATGGCTCTTAAAATGGGTGCACCCGTTATCGGAATGATTGATTCTGACGGTGTTCGCCTTGGAGAAGGCACGGTTGCACAGGCGGCTATGGGTAAAATAATCACCTCTGCGGCAAAGGTAAGCGGCGTTATACCAAACATCAGTATTGTTTTCGGTAACTGCGCCGGCGGAAGTGCAATAGCTGCCGCAATGAGTGATTTTGTTATCATAAATGAAAAGAAAGGCCGTATGTTTGTGAACGGCCCTGCAGTTGTTGAAGCTTCAACGGGAAAGTCTGCTTCTGTTGACGCAAAGGGAAGCGTGAATGAAAGCGGCAACGCTCATTTAATCGGTAAAGATGATGAGGAATGCACCCAGCTTGCAAGGCTTCTTCTTACATATCTTCCTTCAAACAATCTGTCTGATGCGTTTGAATTTGAAACGGATGATGATATTAACAGAACAAGCGAAATACTTAAGGACATTGATTCAATCGAAGATGTGCGCATTGTTGTTTCTGAGGTCGCAGACGATAAGGCCTTCTTTGAAATTCAGGGCGGTTACGCAAATGAGATTGTAACAGGCTTTATACGCCTTAACGGCTCTACCGTGGGTACTGTTGCTTCAAACGGCGAGGCTCTCAGCGGAAGAGCTGTCCAAAAGGCGGCAAGATTTGTTCGTTTTTGTGACTGCTACAATATTCCCGTTCTTACCTTTACTGATGTTGACGGATTTACGGTAAGTGCTTCAGAAGAAGTATGGGGCCTTGCAAAGAAGGGTGCAGAGCTTGCTTATGCATTCGCAGGTGCAACAGTTGCAAAGGTAAATGTTGTTATCAAAAAGGCTTATTCAACTGCTTACACCCTTATGAATTCAAAGCAAAGCGGCGCAGATGTTGTTTTTGCATATCCTACTGCAGAGATGGCACCTCTTGCTCCTGCAGCCGGTGTGGGCATGCTTTACAGTGACAGACTCAAGGCAGGAGAAAACAGAGAAGCTCTTGAAAATGAATACAAAGAAACAGAGGCTTCTGTTTACAATGCGGCTAAGTCGGGATATGTAGACGATATTATTGACCCTGCGGAAACAAGGCAAAGAGTTATTGCGGCTCTTGAAATGCTCAAGAGTAAGCGTGCACAATCACCTGCACGCAAGCATGACAATATGCCCCTTTAAGAGGTGAGTAAAATGTTAGATAAAAAGGAATTGATTTTTCAGGGGCTGGCATATACGGTAATGGGCATATTGATAGTGTTCCTCATGCTTGTTATAATCATGTTTGTTATAAAGGCTATGGCACTGTTTAGCTCTGCAAAGAAAGAAAAGACACCGGCCGTAAAAGATGAACAGGCTTCCCCTGTTATTGAAGCAGTGCCTCAGAGTGATGATTGTGAGCTTGTTGCGGTGATTACCGCCGCAATTGCCTGTGCAATGGGCACAAGTGCTTCGGGTCTTGTAATTCGTTCATATAAAAAGGTTTCGGGCGGCGCATGGAATAAAGCCGGCCGTACGGAAGTTCTTGATAACAGATTTTAAGGAGGATTATTACCATGAAAAAATTTATTGTAAATGTAAACGGAAATTCATATGAGGTTGAAGTGGAAGAGGTTGGCGCAGGTTCAGCTGCAGCTACTGTTTCTGCTCCCGCAGCTCCCGTTGCCGCTGCTCCCAAAAAGGCTGCTGCACCGGCTGCTCCCGCAGGCGGCACACCTGTTAAGGCTCCAATGCCCGGTAATATTGTTGATATTAAGGTGTCAAACGGCGCAACAGTTAAAAAAGGTGATGTTCTTATTATTCTTGAAGCTATGAAGATGGAAAATGAAATTGCAGCTCCTCAGGATGGCGTTGTAACCGTTGTAACATCTAAGGGTGCTACCGTAAACAGCGGTGATGTTCTTATTACCCTTTCTTAATTGAAAATAAAAAATTGAGAATGGAGTGATAAAGTTGTTAGAAAAATTGATTGACGGATTTGTAAGGTTTTTCTCAAATACAGGTCTGACAGAGATGTTTTTCGGAAGCGACACGGTTTGGTGGAAGACGCTTGTTATGATTATTATTGCATGTGTGCTTTTGTATCTTGCAATTGTTAAAAAGTTTGAGCCGCTTCTCCTTCTTCCAATCGCTTTCGGTATGCTTTTGGCAAACCTTCCCCTTGGGGGAGTAATGCATCCTGAATTATTTTTGGGAAAAGAAATAGATTACGGAAAAGTTTTACATGACGGCGGATTGCTGGATTTATTGTATATGGGTGTTAAGCTTGGTATATATCCTCCGCTTATATTCCTG
>JAXJXW010000086.1:0-3381 GCA_036307325.1 Clostridia bacterium | reverse complement strand
CCTTTAAAACATTTGTTAAGCCAAAGCTTACAGTAATAGTTTTCATCAGAAGAAAAATTATATTCAACCAATTTTTAACAAAATTATTCGTCAAATAAAGTTTTTGCAAAGCTTTCTGCGTCAAATTCCTGCAAATCATCTATTCCTTCGCCCACACCCACAAACTTTACGGGAATTCCAAGCTTCTGAGAAATATTCACAACAATACCGCCCTTTGCGCTTCCGTCAAGCTTTGTGAGAACAATGCCGTCAATTTTGCAAATCTTTCCGAATTCCTCCGCTTGGTTCACCGCATTTTGACCGGTTATAGCGTCAAGCACCAATAAAACCTCTTTTTTTGAGTTGGGAAGCTCACGGTCAATTACTCTTGAAATTTTCTCAAGCTCATCCATTAAATTTTTCTTATTGTGAAGTCTGCCTGCCGTATCGCAAATACAAACATCGGCACAACGACTTTTGGCGGCCGAGCATGCATCAAAGATAACTGCCGCAGGGTCTGCGCCCTCACCAAGCTTTATAAGTGCAACATCATTTCTTTCAGCCCATATTTCAAGCTGCTCAGAAGCCGCTGCACGGAAAGTGTCTGCCGCAGCAAGAACAACCTTCTTTCCCTCAGCCTTAAGCTTTGATGTAAGCTTTCCGATGGTTGTTGTCTTACCTACGCCGTTTACCCCGATTACAAGAATAACCGTAGGCTTTGTTTCCAAATGCAGCTTACTGTCCTGTGCCGTCAGAATTTCGGTAATAATACTTTTTAATTCATCTTTTGCTTCAGAAGCTTCTTTGATTCTTTTTTCATCAACTCTTTCACGAAGCTTCTCTACTATTTCCATAGCTCCCCGTCCGCCTATATCTGCCAATATCAAGGCTTCCTCAAGCTCGTCATAAAGCTCGTCATCAATTTTTTTAAATACGGAAAAAACATTGTCCAGCTTTTCATTAAATGAAACCCTTGTTTTTTCCATTCCCTGCTTTAATCTGGCAAATAAGCCCTTTTTTTCTTCCATAACTTATCTCCTATTCCTCAAACTCCACATCCTCAAGCTTCATTGTAAGAAGCCTGCTTACGCCCTTTTCCTGCATGGTAACACCATATAAAACATCTGCGGCCTCCATTGTTCCCCGACGATGGGTTATAACAACAAACTGCGTATTATTGCCGTAATTTCTTATATAGTCGCCAAATCTGTAAACATTTTCATCATCAAGGGCTGCCTCAATTTCGTCAAGCACCAAAAACGGAGCCGGTGAAACCTGCAGCAATGCAAATAAAAGCGCAATAGCAGTCAGCGCATGCTCTCCGCCTGAAAGCAGAGTAATGCTCTGCAGCTTCTTTCCGGGAGGCTGAACCTCAATTTCAATAGGACTTTCAAGGGTATCAAGAGGATTTAAAAGCTTAACCTCTGCTTTACCGCCGCCGAACAAATCAACAAAGCTCTTCATAAATAATTGATTTATTACCTCAAATTTTTCGGCAAACTGCGCGCGCATAACCGTCATCATTTCATCAATAAGCTTTTCAAGGTCATTCTTTGCTTTTTCCATATCGTTTACCTGCCCGGAAAGGAACTCATATCTGTCCTTTACCTCTTTGTATTCTTCAATGGAATCAACATTGATATTTCCAAGAGCTTTTATATCGCCTTTAAGCTTTGCAATCTGTTTCTGTGCTTCGGAAAGAGAGCCTATATCCTTTTTCAGTTCAAGAGCCGTATTGTATGTAAGCTCATAGTCATCCCAAAGCCTCTTCGCAGCATTTTCCAAATCTTCGTCAATTTTGTTTTTCTTTGCCTCTATCCTCATAACCTCGCTTTGCATTGTGAGGATTTTTTCATTTAACTCTTTAATCTTACTGCGAAGCTCTTCAAGCTCGGTATCGCTTCCGCTTCTGCCTGACATATGATTTTTAATTTCATCTTTTAAAGACTCAATGGCAACAAGGCACTGCTTTGCACGCATATCACTGCTGTCAATTTGACTTTCAAGCTCTTTGATATTCTGCTCTTCCAGCCTTTTATTTTCTTTTCTTTCATTCAAATCATCCATGGAATGCTGCACGCTTCTTTGTATATCGGCAATACGCATATCAGCCAATTCAATGTCTTTTTGTGCACTATTGATTTCCATTTTTTTATCAATGATTTTAATTGAATGCTTTTCTCTTTCTGCAGTTGCTTCACGAACCGCAAGTTGTTTTAATCTTACAGTCTCTTCCCCATTGCTTATTAAGGCATCTGAGCTTTCAAGCACCTCCCTGAGCTTTGTCTTGGAAATGTCAGTATCTGTCTGTTGTGTTGAAATCTGAGTTTTCTCCTCCTGAAGCTTAAGGAGCTTTTTCCTTGCCACATCAAGAAGGCTTTGCTTCACTTCATATTCTGCCTTAAGCTTTTGCGCCTTATTCTCCTTATCTGACAGTTCTTCACGAAGCTTTCCTTCCGCAGTTCTGCTCTTTTCAGCATTTTCGGAAAATTCGTCAATTTCATCTTCAAGCTTTTCAGTTTCACGGGCAAGCTTAGCGCATTCTTCCTTTAATTTTTCAATTTCGTCTTTTCTGCCCAAAAGCGCCTGAGCTTTGTTTACGCTTCCTCCCGTAACACTTCCGCCCGGCTGTAAAAGCTCCCCGGAAAGAGTTACAATTTTAAACTTATAATGCGTAGCACGGGCAAGTGCAATAGCATTATCAATGTTATCCATAATAACAGTTCTTCCCAAAAGTGCCTGCACTATATTTTTTATTTCATCTGTGCAGTTTACAACATCGCTTGCAATGCTTACGGCACCTGCATTTTGCATCACTCTGTCTTCATTATCAAGCCTTCTGCCCTCTTGTGATGAAACGGGAAGGAATGTAACTCTGCCCAAGTGATTTATCTTTAAATATTCAATGGCTTCCTTGGCGTCATCTTCTGTTTTAACAACAATGTTTTGCATGGCGTTTCCGAGAGCCGTTTCAATAGCTGTTGTATATTTTTTATCAACCTGAATAAGCTTGCTTAAAACACCTATAATATTCCCCAAATACTTGCCGTCCTTGTGTGCCTTTAACAGGTCTCGCACGCTTCGTGCATAGCCCTCAAGCCCTTCTTCCATTTCTTCAAGCATTTTAAGACGACCCTGCTTTTCTCCGAGAGCCTTCGTCATCTCATTATATGTGTTTTTTAGCTCAGCAATTTTTTGATTATAGCTATGAAATTTCTTGTTTTCCCGGAAAACCTTATCCGAGGCCTTTTCAACCTCTGTATCAGCCTCGCTTCTCCTTTGCTCAAGCTCATTGCATTTTGAGCTTAACCGCAAAATATCATCATTTGCCGATGCAAGGTCAACCTCAATGGAAAACCGCCTTGTTTCAATGTTTTGCGTAATAAGCTCAATACTTTCTAT
>JAXJXW010000085.1:0-3049 GCA_036307325.1 Clostridia bacterium | reverse complement strand
CTTCTGACCGCCGGAAAGCTTAACGCCTCTCTCCCCCACATATGTGTTGTAACCATCTTTTAGCTTGGAAATAAATTCGTGGGCACCTGCTTTGCGGGCGGCGTCAACAACCTCCTCCATGGTGGCCCCCTCTTTGCCGTAAGCAATATTATCATATACAGTGCCTGAAAACAGATAAACCTCCTGCTGCACCATGCCGATATTTCCCCGCAGGCTTTTCAGCTTTATATTCCTTATGTTTATGCCGTCAAGGAGAATTTCTCCATTTTTTACATCGTAAAATCTTGGAATTAGATTGCAAAGAGTTGTTTTACCGCCCCCTGAAGGTCCCACAATCGCAATCTTTTCCCCCTCATTTATTTTCAGGTTCAGGTTTCTGAAAACCTCGTTGTGGTCATCAGGGTACTCAAATGAGACATTTGAAAATTCAATAACACCCTTTGGATTTGTTATTTCAACGGCGTCAGGCTCATCGAAAATATCTATATCGGCGTCAACTATTTGCAAAAAGCGTTCAATTCCCGTCATACCCCGCTGGAACTGCTCTGTAAATTCGATTATTTTCCTTATGGTAGCAATAAGGGTAGATATATACATTACATAGGCAACCATATCTCCCGGCAGTATTTTGCCGTAAATCAGAAATAATCCGCCGCCTATAATAACCGTCAGATACATAAGGCCGTCAAACATTCTTGTGGAGGTGTGAAACATTCCCATCAGCTTGTAGCTGTATTTTTTTATATTGAGAAACTCAATATTTCCATGTTCAAATTTTTCGTTTTCCCAATTTTCATTGGTAAACGCCTTTACAACCTTCTGTCCCAGAAGGCTGTCTTCAATATTGGCGTTAAGCTCTCCGATAAGGTGGCGCTGGCGTCTGAAGGCGTCTTTCATTCTCTTGTTTATAATTTTGCACACAATCACCATTATGGGTACAAATCCAAACACAAGGAGAGTGAGCCAGATATTGATTGACGCTAAAATAATAAAAGATACGCTTATCTTAAGTGCGGCAATAAAAAATTCCTCGGGGCAATGGTGTGCAAACTCCGTTATATCGAACAAATCGTTTGTAATTCTGCCCATTATCTGCCCGACCTTTGTGTTATTGTAATAAGAGTCTGACAATCTTTGAAGATGGGCGTATGCGTCACGGCGCATATCGGTTTCTATCTTCGCACCCATTATATGTCCGATGCAGGACATATAAAAGTTTGCAAAACTGTCTATAATTCTAAGCAGGAAATATATAAGCCCCATGTGTAAAATCATTTTCACACTTAAAAGTGCCGTGCTTTCAAGGGCGGTATTTGTTATACGGCGTATAATCATTGGCAGCACTATTTCACATACGGTGGTAAGTGCGGCGCACAAAAGGTCAATTGCGGCCGTTTTCATGTGAGGTTTAAAGTACGGCAGAAATCTTTTTATTAAAGTAGCTGTGGAATACTCTTTTTGATTCATCTTTATCACCTGTCCTTTTTTCATTTTAACACAAATTCTTTTTCAAATCAAAAATTTTTTGAACAATTTTGTTTCTTATTATTTTATGAAAGTATTTGATTTTCTTATAAATATGTGGTAAGATAATGTGTAATAATGAATGAAGGAGTTTTGTATAATGCGTGTACTTATTCTTACCTGTAATACAGGGGAAGGGCACAATTCAGCAGCAAGAGCGCTTAAAGAGGCTTTTGACAAGGCCGATATATATTGTGAAATCGCTGATTCTTTGTCATTTTTATCTCCTAAGGCATCAAATTTCATTTCAAAATGGCATGTTCGTTTATATAAGAAAGCACCTGTTCTTTTCGGGCTTGGGTATAAGGCTGCGGAAATAACCGATAAAAGCGAACGGTCAATGCTTTATGAAATTATGTCAAAGGGAGCACATAAGCTTAACAAAAAGCTCAGTGAATGCCGGTGTGACACCATTATATGTACACATCCTTTTTCCGCAATGACCCTAACCCGTACCATAAAAAAATTCAAGCCGGATGTAAGGTCATATTTTGTGGCTACAGACTATACCTGCAGCCCCGGCGTATCTGCCAGCAGGCTTGATTACTATATAATTCCCCACGAAACGCTTTGCGGCGAGTTTGAGCGTCACGGTATTTCCCCGGAAAAGCTTTTCTCCGGCGGAATCCCCGTTACAGAAAAGATTGTTTCAGGCAAAACCCCCGCAGAAAGTAAAACCGATCTTCTTATTCCGCCGGAAAAAAGAGTTATTCTTCTTATGTGCGGCAGTATGGGGTGCGGTCCGATAAAGCTTATTGCCCGCAAGCTTTCCGCAACAATAAAAGACAACGAGCAGCTTGTGGTAATATGCGGTAATAATAAAAAGCTTTATCAAAGTCTTAAAATTCTTGACGACCCGGGGCGCGTCAGAATTCTCGGTTTCACACGCAATGTCCCCGATTACATGAATGCGGCTGAGCTTTTTGTAACTAAGCCGGGCGGATTGAGTACAACAGAGGCGGCAGAGCGTCATCTTCCCATGGTGCTTATAAATGCGGTTTCAGGTTGCGAAACATATAATCTCAATTTTTGGGTAAAAAACAATATGGCTCTTACAAGTGACAGTGCAGACGGAATTTGCAGCAGCGTTCGTATGCTTATGGGCAATGAAGATGAGCGTAAAAAGCTCAGAGATACTCTGGCGAAAAATTTCTCCTGCAGCTCGTCAAAACGCATTTATGAATTTATAGCACAAAGATAGTATAGCTTCCAGAGGAGGTACATGAATGTCCATTCTTGAAAAGATTTTTGGAACTTATTCACAGCGTGAATTAAAGAAAATTCAGCCTGTTGCGGATAAAATCCTTGCAATGGAGCCTGAATATAAAAAGCTTACAGACAGCGAACTTAAAGCAAAAACAAATGAATTTAAAGAAAGGCTGAAAAAGGGCGAAACCCTTGATGATATTTTGCCTGAGGCTTTTGCCGTTGTCCGTGAGGCGGCATGGCGTGTGCTTGAAATGCGTCATTTCCCCGTTCAGATTATCGGCGGTATCGTTCTTCATCAGGGCAGAATTGCCGAAAT
>JAXJXW010000084.1:0-3854 GCA_036307325.1 Clostridia bacterium | reverse complement strand
TATTTGATATTATACATATTAAGAGAAAAAATCAATAGAAAAATGAAAAAAAGTTAAAAAATTCATTTACGGAGGGAAAAAGAATGACTGTTACAGACATTAAAGTGAGAAAAGTTACACAGGAAGGCAAAATGAAGGCTATTGTTTCCGTCACATTTGACGATGCTTTTGTTGTGCATGATATCAAGGTTATTGAAGGCCATGATAAGCTCTTTGCGGCTATGCCCAGCAGAAAGAGTGCAGATGGTACATATAGGGATATTGTGCACCCAATTACATCGGATATGCGTGAAGAGCTTCAGAGTGCCATTTTGAAAAAATATGAGGAATATATGGAGTCTGAGGCTGCAGGTGAATAATACCAAAAGTTAAGGCAGGCTGCATTTGCTTGCCTTTTTTTGCGAGACAGAAGGGATGGTTTTATGAAAGAGTTTTCAGCGCTTATTCTTGCCGCCGGTGAGGGAAAACGCATGAAAAGTGCTATGTCCAAGGTAGTTCATAAGGTTTGCGGTAAGGAAATGATAAACCATGTTATTGACGCCGCAGAAGGAGCAGGTGCTTCTGAATGCACTGTTGTTGTAGGTCACTGCGCCGAAATGGTTCAGGAGGCAACAAAGGGAAGGGCACAGTATGCTTATCAGTATGAACAGCTTGGTACGGGGCATGCGGTAATGCAGGCGAGAGCTTTGCTTGAAAAGTCGGAAACGGTGCTTGTGCTTACGGGTGATACACCACTTATCCGTAAAGAAACCCTTGCCGCCGCCGTAAAAGAGCATGCAAATGCAAAAAATGATGTTACGGTTCTTACGGCAGTTTTTGAAAATCCTACGGGATACGGAAGAATAATCCGAGGAGAAAACAACGAGGTGCTCAGAATTGTGGAGCAGAAAGACGCAAATGAGCAGGAGCGCAGTGTTAAAGAAATAAATTCAGGTATGTATTGCTTTAATGCAAAGAAGCTGCTTTGTGCCCTTGACAGCCTCACAAACAATAATGCACAGTGTGAATATTATCTTACGGACACCCTTGAAATAATCCGCAGTGCAGGCGGCAAAATCGGCGCATATATCGTTGAAGACAACGAAGATATATCCGGTGTTAATGACCGTGTTCAGCTTGCGGCTGCAGAAAAGGTTATGCGGGAACGGATAAATGAGCATTTCATGCGGGAAGGCGTTACGATTATTGACCCTGATAATACCTATATAAGTGCGGAGGCAGAAATCGGTATGGATACCGTTATCTATCCCGGAACGGTTATAGAGGGGCATACCGTAATAGATAAAAATGTGTTTATTGGTGCTGATTGCCGTCTTGTAAACGCAAAAATCGGAAGCGGCACAGATATAAATATTTCTACAATAATAGATAGCAGTGTAGGGGAAAATACTCATGTGGGACCCTATGCATATATACGCCCCGACTGTCAGGTTGGTGACAACTGCAAGGTCGGTGACTTTGTTGAGCTTAAGAAAGCCGTTATCGGAAACGGCACAAAGCTCAGCCATCTTACATATGTGGGCGATGCGGTGGTTGGAAGCGGCGTAAACTTCGGTTGCGGAACAGTTGTTGTTAATTATGACGGAAATAAAAAATATCAGACCGTTATAAAAGATAACGCCTTTATCGGTTGTAACTCTAACCTGGTTTCACCGGTAACCGTTAATGAAGGTGCGTACATTGCCGCAGGTTCAACGATTACCGATGAGGTACCCTCAAAGGCACTTGCAATAGCCCGTGCAAGGCAGGTTATAAAGGAAAATTGGGAAGATAGAAGAAAAAAGTAACAGAAAAGAAAAACACATACGGAGGATTTAGACTATGATACCACACGGAAAGAACATTAAATTATTTGCGGCAAACTCAAACCCCAAGCTGGCGGCGGAAATTGCGGAGCATCTTCACCTTAGAATGGGTGAGTCCAAGGTTGGACTTTTCTCAGACGGAGAAATTTTTGTAAACATTGGTGAAACCGTAAGAGGCAGTGATGTGTTTGTTGTACAGTCAACAAGCTCTCCCGTAAATGATAATCTTATGGAAATGCTTATTATGATTGATGCCTTTAAGCGTGCATCGGCAGGAAGAATAACAGCAGTTATTCCTTACTTCGGATATGCCCGTCAGGACAGAAAGGCTAAGGCAAGAGATCCCATCAGTGCAAAGCTTGTTGCAGACCTTATTGCAACTGCAGGCGCAGACAGAGTGCTTACCATGGATTTGCATGCGGCTCAGATTCAGGGCTTTTTCAATATTCCTGTTGACCATTTGCTTGGCGTTCCGATTCTCGCACCGTATTATGTTGAAAAATTCAAGGACAATATGGAGGATATAGTGGTAGTATCTCCCGATTTTGGCAGCGTTACCCGTGCAAGAAATTTTGCACAGAAGCTTGATGTGCCCATTGCCATTATAGATAAGCGCCGTCCTAAGCCCAATGTTAGTGAGGTAATGAACATTATCGGCGAAATTAAGGATAAGAGAGTTATCCTTGTTGACGATATGATTGATACGGCAGGAACGATAGTTCACGGTGCGGAAGCACTCATGGAAAAGGGTGCAAAGGAAGTATATGCTTGCTGCACACATCCTGTTTTGAGTGGCCCTGCCATTGAAAGACTTGAAAAAAGCCCCATTAAGGAGCTTGTTTGTCTCAATACCATTGAACTGCCTGAAGAAAAGATTATGGATAAGACAAAGGTTCTCAGCGTAGCTCCTATTTTTGCAGAGGCTATAGAGCGTATCTATGAGGATATTTCAGTAAGCCCGCTTTTTGTATAAACTTCGGGGATGTTAAAATAGTCCAGACCGCAAGAAAATAGGATAATGGGTATAATCACATAAAAATAGTGTTATATTTTAATGTGAAATTTATTTATATTTTCTTGCTATGAAAAAACTTCGCCCCTCAGTGTACTAATAGAGTCGAACGCCCAAGGGAGTTTGACTCTTTTGTGGTGCTGTATTTTATTTTAGTCAAGGAGTAAGAGTATGTATTTAATTGTGGGTCTTGGCAATCCCGGAAAGGAATATGACAGAACGCGCCATAATGTGGGCTTTGTTGCCGTTGATTATCTGGCGCAGAAATACAATATTAAAGTCAGTAAAATAAAATTTAAGGGCGTATACGGGGAAGGAAATATTGCAGGTGAAAAATGCATTCTTTTAAAACCGCAGACATTTATGAATTTAAGCGGTGAGAGTGTGCGTGAGGCAATGCAATTCTATAAGCTGGAGCCTTCAAATATAATAGTTATGTATGATGATATAAATATCGAACCGGGAAAGCTTCGTATAAGACCGTCGGGAAGTGCAGGCGGTCATAACGGAATGAAAAATATCATATACTTAATAGATTCAGATGAATTTGTGCGGGTGCGCTTTGGTGTAGGTGCGGCAAAGGGCGACCTTGCAAATCATGTGCTTGGCAGATTCAGCGAAGATGACGGCGTAAGCGTTACCCGTGCCATAAAAAATATTGACTCTATTGTAGAAATGATTGTAAAGGGAAATGTAACTGACGCAATGAGTAAATATAACAACAGGGAGTTATAATTTCTCAGAGGGTTTAAAAATGAATATACTAAATTATTTGCCTGAAAATTCATGTGAATTTTCAGAGATTTTATCTTCCGTGCAGGGCGGCAAATTTCCAATCAATATAAACGGCACGGCAGATGCACAGAAAGCGCACTTAATAAGCTCCATATGTGAAAGATGCGGCAAAAAAGCGTTTGTTGTAACATACAACGACCTTCAGGCGAAGCGTCTTATGGAGGACCTGTCCTTTTTTTATGAGGGAAAATGCGTGTATGTGCCGCCAAAGGAAATGCTTTTATATAAGGTAGACGCCAGAG
>JAXJXW010000083.1:0-4196 GCA_036307325.1 Clostridia bacterium | reverse complement strand
TTTATGCCCTCTTTTTTTACAGGGTGATGCCATGTTTCATCTGCCCATGCACGATAAAAATCACATCCGCATCTCCAGTCACCATCAAATCCCGCAAGCACAAAACCATCATATACTATTCTTTCGCCCGGAGTAACTGCAGGATATGACGAAATAGAATATATTATATATTTTTCATCAGAAAATCTTGGTTCTGTGCCTATTGCAAAGGAACATTGACGCCATTCTTTTGAATGCCATCCCATATATAAATACTTATCTCCACTCTCTATGCCTATCCACGGCATTGACATAGGATCCGGGCAACGGAACATTCTCCATATATTCTTATAATCTGCAGCCATATATTCAGTATGATATTTTTGTGCGTAATCGTGTGGATTTGCAATCTTTTGTCCCAATCCTCTGGGAACAACAAGCTCGTCGTTTTCGCAATCCCCGTTAATTCTTTCAAATTCAAACAACGGATATTGCAGTTCGTTTATACGGGTTTCACTGTTGTTATCCATATCTGCCGAAAAATACAAAGCTCCATCTTTTTGTAATATTTTAAGTATAAGCTTTATGTTGTGTACACTGCCGTCCTCGGCAATAAGTGACGGATATGTTATAACTGTTTCGTTTTCCGTAACAGCCACATCGGGTGCTTTTTGCTGGTGCGAATACACTCCGAGCTCATTGTTCATGCCTGTCTTGCAATAATCAAGATGCATTCTCCAAAAATCACCATTTTTGCGAAGTTTTATTAAGAAATCATCTATTAAAAGCTCCGGTTTATTTTCAAATTTAAAGTTCGTTTTATTCAACATAAACTCCTCCTTTTTTTTTATTATTATATAGTACTATCCTCTTAAATACAATGGATAAATCAGTATATAATTTGTATTATTTTAACTATTATATTGACTTTCGTTTATTATTGTAATAATATAATATATATTATGCTTATTCAGAAGGAGTTTATATGTTATATTCATTAGATGTTTCAAATATAATTTCTTGTTCGATGTTTGGAAGAATGAAACAAACCAACGGTTGGGAACCAAATTCCCCTCGTAGTATTGATAAAAATCTTTTTGTTTTCGTAATTGACGGAAGAGCAACATTTTGTATAGAAAAAACAATTTATGAAGTATCGGCAGGTGACATATTAATTATCCCTTCAGAAACACTATATACCGCAAAAACCGAGAATTTCTGCGAGTATTTCTTTTTTCATTTTTCCGGAAAAATAGATAAAACGGAAATTACTCCTAATTTTAGTATAATCAACGATTCATTTTCGTTCAGTTTGCAGGAATTCAAGCATAAGTATATCTATTTCAATTTGAAAAACAGCAATAATGATGTATTCAATAAGGTTTATACATCTATTATAAATTGTATGGAATATCGTTCATATTCTACGCAATCGGGCAGGTTACTACTTGATGCCGAATTTTCAAAAATAATGTTTGTATTGGGAGAAATTGTTGAAAGGGCACACAATAATATACCTACTGTAGTAAAAAAAATGATTATATACATTAAAAAGAATCTTACAAAACCGCTGAGTTTATCTGAAATCAGTAGTCAATGTTCAGTATCTGCGCCATACGCATCACGCATATTCAAAAAATATATGAATATGACCGTAACAGAGTATATTAATAGCGAAAAACTGTACTATGCATGTGAACTTATTGTCAACACAAGTATGAATATAAGCGAAATCGCTGACTATTTAGGATACTGTGATGTGTTTTATTTTTCAAAATTATTTACAAAGAAGTTCGGAAAATCACCATCAAAATATTGTATATAAAAAGGATAACTATAAAACTCATCATATAATAAAATCAAGTCATATTAGATATGATCAAAGTGCATATATATTAGGTTATTGCCGATTATTGAGTATCTGAAGCCCTTGATTTTGCTGAGTTTTAGCATAAGTCCTGTAAGAACACGCGCACCATATCGAGTGTTCATAACGGATTAGAGTTGTGAATACTCGATTTTTGTATTTGTTTGTTTCTTCGTCAGGCTATGTATGAGGAGGTTTTATGCCTGCTCTTTTGCTTTACGGGGATTGGATTACATATTCGACTGCAATTCCCTTTCGGGTATCAGCCGTGTAGTGCTTTCCTTTTTACATACTTGTATATAGTCTAGATTTAGTAGGATGAGTCTTTTCCCCAAATTACAGGGTTAAGGCTCATTTTTATGCCTGACATTCTCATATAGGGATAATGGATTGCCTTTTTTTGAATTTGGATTAGACCATATGCAAAAAAGTGGAAAAGCTGCTGTCATTATTCAAGATTCAGCAGGGGCAGGCAAAGCATTGTCAACAACATCTAAAATTCTGAAAAAACATAAAATGTTAGCTTGTATAAAAATGCCAGCAGATTTATTTGAACCGAATGCAACTGTTCAAACAAGCATTTATATTTGGAAACTGCCTTAAATGGTCTTTCGCACGAATTGACCCCGGACGGTCTGCGTTTTTTAACTGGTCAAGCTTCTCTTGCATTCTTTCATGGTAATGACGATTCATATAAAATCTCCTTGTATTTCTCATATATATGTATTTTTTATTTTTTTCAGATTTTATTACAAGCTTTGAT
The DNA here is from genome assembly GCA_036307325.1 of Clostridia bacterium. Lineage (GTDB taxonomy): Bacteria > Bacillota > Clostridia > UMGS1883 > UMGS1883 > UMGS1883. The sequence continues at coordinate 1,587 of JAXJXW010000083.1, read as the reverse complement.
ATATACATCCCCGTTTTAAGGGGATAAAAAATATATTTATGGGAAATATACAGAAGAGAAATTGTAAGAAAAGCGGTGGGGCAATGAAATTTAAAGATTTGTTTTTATACTCCGAAAAGGGAAAAGATAATTTTTCTCTTACGGCAAGCCAAAAGGATGAGAATTATCAAGTACAGATGAACGAAGGCGGCCCTGAGCTTACAGGAAATTTTGCAAAGGATAAGAAAACTATTGACGAGCTTCTATTGACTGAAACAAACGGGGATATAAAAACGCGGGAGTTCACAGTGCGTATAAATGACAGGGATGTTAAGGCAATTATTTATTTTTTTGACGGGCTGGTTGACAAGCAGATTATAAATGAATTTATCCTTGATCCGCTTATGATAACAAGCCGAAAGATTGAAATAAACAGTTTTCGAGCAATTTTTGAAATGCTCTTGCCCCAAAGTGAGGCAAAGGAAACAAATCTTATAGGGGATTTGCTTTTTGACATAAACTACGGCAGTGTAATTTTGCTTGTTGACGGTGTTAAAAAGGCAATTTCACTTGATGTTAAGGGATGGGCGCACCGAGGGGTGGAAACACCGCAGACAGAGCGTGTTATACGGGGACCTAACGATGCTTTTTCAGAGCAGCAGCGGGAAAATACGGCTTTGATAAGACATTTAATAAGAAATAAAAGCCTTGTGTGCAAAGAATACAAAATAGGAAAAATAAGTCAGACTCCCGTGGCGGTTATGTTCATTGACAATATTGCAAACGACTCTCTAGTGGAGGAAACCCTCCGAAGAATAGAGGGAATAGAAGTTGATTATGTGTTTGCCGCAGCAGAGCTTGAACAACTGATTGAAGATAAATCATTTACAACGCTCCCACAGTTTTTATCTACGGAACGCCCTGACCGTGCGGCACGGGCACTTCTTGACGGCAGAGTTGTAATCGTGGTTGATGGTTCACCCTTTGTCACCATTTTACCCACAACGATTTTTGAATTGAACGAATCTGCCGAAGACAGCTATTTGCGATTTCCCTATGTAAATATGATTAAGACTGTCAGATGGATTGCATTTCTTTTGTCGCTTTTTTTGCCCGGGCTTTATATTGCTATAGTAAATTTCCATGTGGAGCTTTTGCCCACAGGTATTTTAACTTCCATAATATCAAGCCGTGAGCTTGTACCGTTCCCAACCCTTGTGGAGCTTATAATTATGGAAATTTCTCTGGAAATAATCAGAGAAGCAGGGGTAAGAGTGCCTGAAGCGTCGGGAACAACTTTAAGTATCGTAGGAGCATTGATTTTGGGACAGGCTGCTGTAAGCGCAGGTATAGTAAGCCCGATTTTAATAATTATTGTGTCTATTGCAGCAATAGGCTCCTTTGCAACGCCCAACTATTATCTGGGTTTATCTGCAAGAATACTCAGGTTTGTATATATTTTTCTCGGTGCATGGAGTGGATTTTTGGGAATAACCGTTGGGGCTTTTATACAGGTTATTTTGTGGAGCAATACAAAGAGCATGGGTGTGCCCATGGCTGTACCGCTTGCACCTATAACGAATAGTGGCGTGCCTGCCGGATTGTATT
>JAXJXW010000082.1:0-22989 GCA_036307325.1 Clostridia bacterium | reverse complement strand
GGCACCGCTTGGGGGAATCGAACCCTCAACTAGCCCTTAGGAGGGGCTTGTTATATCCATTTAACTAAAGCGGCATACAATATTCTGCTGAATGATAGCCTCAAACCCCTTGGTTTCCCATGGGGATAAGGCATACTAATTTACCGCTTCGGATTTTGTCCGAAGCGGTAAATCATTTTTTACTGATTAACAGCTTTTTTAACTACCTGAACGCCCTTATAATAACCGCAGTGCTTGCAGACAACATGTGCCTTTATAAGCTCGCCGCAATTTGAACATTTTACCATGCCCGGAACTTCAAGCTTCCAGTTAGCTCTTCTTTTATTTTTTCTTGCCTTAGAAGTTTTCCTCTTCGGAACTGCCATTTTCTACACCTCTTTGTTGTAATTTTCTAAAGATGGCGAATCTCGGGTCATAGACCGTTGTATCGCAATTACATTCTTTTTCGTTGAGATTTGTGCCGCACACAGGGCATAAACCCTTGCAATCTTCCTTGCATAAGTACTGCATGGGAAGTTCACCGAAAATACAAGCCTGCAGTGCACCTGTTATATCAAGTATGGTTCCGCTGAGCAGAAGGCACTCTTCATCAGCATCTGAAAAGTCATCCTCCACCCTTTCCGCAAGCTTTGTTTCCAGTTTAAGGCGCGCTTCTTCACCGCAGCGGGAACAAGCAGTTGTGTATTCCCCCCATATATCGGCCTCAATCTCAATTGTGCCGCCGATAGCAGTTACAACGCCTTTTACCGAAACAGGCTTCTTAAAAAGAAGCGTGTTTCCCATAAAGTCAACCTCACCAAGCTCCACAGAGCCTGAAAAAGGAATTGACGCACCATCGCTTTTAAGCACGGATGCTATATTTATCTTCATTTTAAACACATCCTTCCGTGCCCTACCACAGGCGCTTATATATTATACTATTGTTTTTTTTAATTGTCAACAATTATTTTGTCAATCTTTGAGTTTCAAGAGCAATCATCATTTCTTCATCTGTGGGAATAACAAGAGTTTTAACGGTTGCATCTGCCGCTGAAACATCAACAGCCTCTCCACGGAGCTTGTTTTTCTCCCCATCAATCTTAACGCCCATGAATTCAAGACCTGCTACAATATCTGCACGAGTCTTACTGTCATTTTCACCAACGCCTGCCGTAAATACAATGGCATCAACGCCGCCCATTGCAGCTGCATATGAACCGATGTATTTCTTTATGCCGTAGCAGAACATCTTAAGAGCTGCCGCCGCACGCTTGTTTCCTTCTTCTGCCGCCTTTGAAAGGTCACGGAAGTCACTTGAAACACCGCTTACGCCGTAAACGCCGCTTTCCTTATTAAGAAGGTCATTTATTTCCTTGACGCCTAATTTTTCTTTCTCCATTATAAATGTAACAATGGCAGGGTCAATATCACCGCTTCTTGTTCCCATGAGAATACCTGCAAGAGGAGTAAAGCCCATGGTTGTGTCTATAACCTTGCCGTTTTTAACAGCGGCAACGCTTGAACCGTTTCCCAAATGGCATGTAATAATGCGAAGAGACTCAATATCCTTCCCAAGCATTTCTGCCGCTTTGCCTGAAACATACTTGTGGCTTGTGCCGTGGAAGCCGTATCTTCTGATTTTATACTGCTCATAATATTTATAAGGAATACCATAGAGATAAGCCTCCTCAGGCATTGTCTGGTGGAAAGCCGTGTCAAACACGCCAACCTGCTTAACGCCCGGCATAACCTTTTCACAAGCCTCAATACCGATAATGTTTGCTGGGTTATGAAGGGGCGCAAGCTCAATACATTCATTAAGGCTTGCCTTAACCTCATCATTTATAACAACGCTTCCGCTGAATTTTTCGCCGCCGTGTACCACACGGTGACCCACTGCGCCGATTTCATCCATCGAAGCAATTACGCCGTGAACACTGTCAACAAGTGCGTCAATTACCATTCTTATTGCGTCGGAATGGTCCTTCATCGGCTTTTCAATAACAACCTTTTCTCCACCTGCGGGAGTGTGAGTGAGGCGGCTGCCTTCAATACCTATTCTTTCACAAAGGCCCTTTGCAAGAACCTTTTTATCCTCCATATCTATAAGCTGATATTTAAGAGATGAGCTGCCTGCATTGATAACAAGAATTTTCATTTTCACTATTCCTTTCTTAAATTATTTATTAGCCTGTGCCTGTACACAAGTAATTGCTACAACGCCAACAATATCCTCTGCACTGCAGCCTCTTGAAAGGTCATTTATGGGCATTGCAATACCCTGGGTTACGGGGCCGTATGCCTCTGCCTTGGCAAGACGCTGAACAAGCTTATAGCCAATGTTTCCTGCATCAAGGTCAGGAAATACCAATACATTTGCCCTGCCTGCAACTTCACTGTCGGGAGCCTTGGACTCACCTACGGAGGGAACGATTGCAGCGTCAAGCTGAAGCTCTCCGTCAACCTTGAGAGTGGGATTCTCCTCTTTGCAAATTCTTGTAGCCTCCACAACCTTTGTTACATCATCATGCTTTGCACTGCCCTTTGATGAGTGTGAAAGCATTGCAACGATAGGTTCTTTATCTACAAGGAGCTCAAAGGACTCTGCAGAGCAAGCCGCAATAGCCGCAAGCTTGTCGGGAGTGGGGTTCTGTTCAAGTCCGCAGTCCGCAAATACAAACACACCGTCTGCGCCGTATTCACAATCAGGAACAATCATGAGGAAGAATGCCGATACAAGCTTCACGCCGGGCTTTGTCTTAATAATCTGAAGGCTGGGACGAAGGGTGTTTGCCGTTGAGTGGCAAGCGCCTGAAACAACACCGTCAGCGTCACCGGCTTTAACCATAAGGCAAGCGTAATACATGTAATCGCTAAGCGCCGTTTTCTTTGCCTCCTCATATGTAAGCCCCTTTGATTTTCTAAGCTCTACAAAAAGCTCTATATATTCTTCTGTTTTTTCGTATGTAAAGGGGTTAATTACTGTTGCACCTGTCAGATCCAGGCCCTTAGAGTTAGCCTCAATCTCCTCCGGTGTGCCGATAATTACAATGTTTGCAAGCTGGTCCTTCAAAACCTTTTCGGCTGCTTCAAAGGTTCTTCTGTCCATAGATTCGGGAAGAACAATGGTTTTTTTGTCAGCCCTTGCCCTTTCTTTTATAGAATCTAAAAATTTACTCATTTTTTCTTCCTCCCAAATATTTATTTTTCTGAATACATAGTATATAATAATTTAAAAGGATTTTCAATAACTTATCGGAAAAAAGAGGTGTATTTTGTGAAAACATCGGGGATTATAGCTGAATTTAACCCTTTACACGGCGGTCACAAATATCTCATAGGCAAAGCACGGGAAAAATCTGACGGGGTTATTGCCATTATGAGTGGAAATTTTGTTCAGCGGGGGGACTGCGCCGTTTTTCCGAAATTTCAGCGTGCCGCAGATTGCGTCACTCACGGAATTGACCTGTGTATTGAGCTTCCCTGCGTGTATGCTCTTTCCTCGGCTCAGAATTTTGCACGGGGCGCCGTTTCAATTTTAAATGCGCTTGGCTGCGTCAACTATCTTTTCTTCGGCAGTGAAGCAGGCGATATATCGGCTTTAAAAACAGTTGCCGATTCTCTTGATAACCCTACCGAGGATTTTAAAGCCGTGCTTTCAAAGTCCTTGAGGGAGGGGCTTCCTTATCCTGCCGCAGTTGAGGCGGCTTTAAGCACCCAATGCAAAAGTGCAGATATTTTATCCTCCCCAAACAACACCCTTGCGGTGGAATATCTCCGTGCCCTTAAATTTTTTTCAAGCACAATATCCCCCGTTGGGATAAAGCGTGAAGGCGGCGGCTATAACAGTACCTCTCTTAAGGAAAGGTATCCTTCCGCAAGTGCATTGCGTGCTGCCATCTTAAATGGGGAAAATCCGAAAAGCCTCGGCATAACCTGCGAAGGCACGCCAACCTTTATAAAAGCTTTTGATGTCATATGCGCCGCACGGCTTAAAACCATTTCCAAGGAGGAGCTGTGCCGTTTACCAGACTGTAACGAGGAAATCGCCGTTCGGCTGAAAAAGGCAGCTAAATACAATACCTTTAACGAAATTGTTCAGAATACTGTTTGCAAAAGCTACACAGAAAGCAGAATACGCAGAATTTTATGTAATATGATGGTTGCAAATACCTTTACAACTTTCCCGAAGCCCACCTATATAAGACCTCTTGCATTTAATAAGACGGGCGCTGAAATAATAAAGCAAATCAAGCAAAATTCAACTCTTCCCGTAATAGACCGGGGAGCACTTCTTTTAAATGATGATATTTTCCGTTTGGAATGCCGCTGCAGCGACATTTACAGTCTTGCCTGCGGAGAGCAGGGCGGAAGTGAGATTACCCAAAGAGCTGTTCTTATTTAGTTCTTTCCACTTCTTTTTTAATTTCTGCACCTATATTCACGGGAACATAAATTGACCAAAGCAGTATAATTATAATTACAAGGGGAAACATCATCTGCCCAAAAGATAAATCCACCTTGCTTTTCAGCCAGAGAAACATAGCCACAAATACTGCCAATAACGCCGTATTTATATTTGCCGTTCTGATTGCGGTGTAAAGGGTGAATATTCTCTGAGAGGTAAGAGACGATTTCAAAGCCGCAGTATATGTTTCCTTTTTATATTTTATAAGAAGCGCACCGGGAAGTTTATCGTTTACTTTTTCAAGCTTATTTAGAACCGCCTCTCTTATGCGAGCTTCGTTTTCACGGAAATAGTCATTAAACAGAATGCGGTATTTTTGGGGATTATCGGGAGAAAGAATAACCTTAATTTTATCACCCTTTATCCAATAATACGCCTCATCGGGTTTAATCTTTACTTTAAAGCGGCGGCCGTTGCCCTTCGCCTTGAGCGTTACGGCACGGTCGGCGCCTTTATTGTTATTTGTTATTGTTGCAATAACCTCTTCCCCTGTTTTTATTCCCTCACGGCCCGTTTTCGGTATTCTTCTGAAAAAAGACATGCCAAGCGCACAGGCGAAGAGAATAAGCGCAACAATCGTTATAATTTCCATATTTTATTCCCCCTTTTATGCCAGTGTTGCCACCATTATACCTGCTATTATTAAAAGTGCACACAAGGTCCGTTTAACTGTGCCCCGTTCGCAAAACATTATTCTTCCTGCCGCAATTGCCGCCAGCACTGATGACTGCTTAACAAGAGTCATAATCACAATTCGGCTGTCGGGGTTTTCGTTTGCCATAAAGAGTGCTCTGTCTCCGATAACAAAAATAATGCTTAAAATCGGAATCCAATAATTTGTTTTTACCGTTTTTATGTTAACGGGTGTTCTCGATATAATTATATATACGCCGTACATCAGCGTCATAAAAAGCATATACCAAAACTGCAGCTGAGAGCTTGTGACCGTTTTTGTCAGCCACTTGTCCATAACGCCCGATGTTGCAGTAAGAAGGCAGGAGAGAAGCGTTAAAAGGACAAACCGCCTGTCCGTTTCCGCCGCTTCGCCCTTTTTATGAACATTTACGAGAATAAGCCCTGCAACAACCATCACAAGCCCCGTCATCTGCCCCATAGAGGCGCTCTCTCCCATAATTACAATTCCCAGCACCGTTGCAAAAATAACCCGTGCCATATCCATAACGCCGTAAAGGCTTACAGGCATGTGCTTTATGGAATTAAAGGAGCAAATCCATGCTGTGAAAACCAAAGCGGACTTTATGAATATATAAAAATAAAATGCGCCGGGAATATCAAAAACATTGTGCGCCGTGGGCAGAACAAGCAGAAAGCCTATAAGAGTATATAAAAACAATACCTCAAAAATTCCGTTTTTCTCCAGAGCCTTTTTCTTTATGCCCTCACGCACGCCCTTGCATATTCCAAAAACCAAAGTATATAAAACCCAACTCAACCTTATATCAATCCTTCGTTAATTCGCCTGTAATCTTTCCATCTGTCCGACTTTTTATCAGCACGCTTCTTATACAGCCTTCAACATTTTCCTGAGTTTTTACATAAACTCTCAGATTATTTCCCGTAAGGCCTTCCCACATACCATTCTTCTCCTGTTCAAAAAGCACCTTGGCATGGGTGCCTATAAAGCTTTCTTCAAAAATTTCTCTTTGCTTTTCAGCTATTTCAATAAGACGGCGTGCTCTGTCCTCCCGAACCTTCATGGGGATTTGCGGCATCTGTGCCGCCACCGTGGAGCTTCTTTGGGAATAGGGGAAAACATGCACCTTCGCAAACCCTGCCTTTTTAACAAACGCCGCCGTTTCTTCAAATTCCTCCTCTGTTTCTTCGGGGAACCCGCAAATCACATCTGTTGTAATTGCGGCGTCAGGCATTTTTTCACGAATTGCCCCAAGGGTATTCATGTATTCTTCGGCAGTGTACTTTCTGTTCATTCTTTTTAAGACACTGCTGCTTCCGCTTTGAAGAGATATGTGAAAATGCCTGCATATCTTTTCGTTTTCCGCCAGAAGTTTTATAAAGCTCTCGTCAAATATCTTCGGCGAAATGCTGCTGAGGCGCACACGCTTCACACTTTTTATTTCGCACACTCCCTTTATAACATCACCGAGAGTAATATTTTCCTTAAGGTCCTTGCCGTATGACGCCACGCTTATGCCTGTGAGGACTATTTCTTCAAAGCCCATTTGCACAAGGCGGTTAACCTCTTTTATTATATTTTCATATTTTCTTGAACGCACGGGGCCTCGTGCATAGGGTATTATGCAGTAAGAACAGAAATTATCGCATCCGTCTTGTATCTTTACATACGCACGAGTGCGTTCCGTCATGCCCTCGCATTCAAGCTCCTCATACATACGCTCTTTCATAATGTCGCCCACAGCACTTGCATCTTCGCCCCGGCGAACGGCCTCAACAAGCTCTGTTATCATATGCCTGCCCGAAGTGCCGATTACCAGATCAACCTCAGGCATTTCCGATACCTCTTTGGTCTTTGTCTGTGCATAGCACCCTGTTGCAACAATAATTGCCGATGGGTTAAGCTTCTTTGCACGGCGGATTATCTGTCTGCTTTTTCTGTCGCCGATATTTGTAACGGAGCAGGTATTTATTACATATACATCGCACTTTTCATCAAAAGAGCCTATCTCATAGCCTTTTTCCTTAAAAAGGCGCATATAACAGTCAGCCTCGTATTGGTTTACCTTGCACCCAAGGGCGTAAAAAGCCGCCTTCATCAAATCATTCCTCTGTTAATCATTTCATTTGCTTTAAGCAGTGCAACGCAGGTTTTACCGTCAATTATTTCACCTGCAATTACCATATCTACAAGCTTTGAAAGGGGCAATCTCTCAATCTCAATAAGCTCATCATCATCGGGATTTGGCTTGCCGCTGTACAAATCCAGTGCGGCATACATGTGCAGAACCTCACTGCAAAAGCCGGGCGTGGGGTACATTTTTCCCATGGGTATATACCTTTTTGCCCGCATCCCCGTTTCCTCTTCAAGCTCTCTTTTCCCGCATTCAAGAGGGTCCTCCCCGTAATTGAGCTTTCCTGCCGGGAGTTCAAAAACCGTTGTATCAAAGGGGCGGCGATATTGATGCTCCATAATAACATTTCCGTTTTCATCTATAGGCACTACGCAAACGCCGCCGGGGTGCTCCACAATTTCACGGGTGGCAGTGTTTCCCATGGGGGTTGTTACAGTGTCCACCCGAAGCCTTATAACCTCCCCCTTAAAAATATATTCTTTTGAAATTGTTTTTTCCTGAAAATCCATATGATGTCTCCTTCAGTCATAATTTAATAAGTGTTTCAAGCTTGGGTGTTATCCCCAGCATTTCTTTTATTCTGTAATAATCGTTCTTTGCCTTTTGCGTGTCGGAGGAATCCTTAAACGCCCTTATCAAAAGGTTTTTCGGCGTTTCAACAGGCGATATATATTCCTGTACAACAACGCTGTAGCCTGCGGCTTCAAGCAAAAGACAGCGAATTGAATCTGTGAGCAAATCAGCCTGGCGCGCCTTAAATATGCCGTGCTTTAATAGGGGTGCAAAAGGCTCATAGGAATATTGCCCCAAAAGCTCTTTATGGCAGCACGGAACAATGAACATTGCCTTTGCCCCTGAATTTATCCCTGCGGCAATGGCAAGGTCTGTTGCCGTATCGCAGGCGTGAAGGCTTATAACCACATCCGGGGCACGCTCAGGAACAAAGCTGTTTAAGTCCGCCACCTTAAAGGTCATATTTGAATAGCCCAGTGCCTGAGCGCTCTTTTTTGAAGATGCTATAACATTTTCCGAATAATCAATACCCGTAACATGGCATTTCTTCTTAAGCACATCCCGCAAATAATAATTCATGGCAAAGGAAAGATAGCTTTTTCCGCAGGCGCAGTCTAAAACCTCAATTTCGCCGTCAAGCCTTTTTAAATAGTCTGCCGCAAGCTCCACAAAGTGGTCTATCTGATTATATTTTCTCACATAGTCGTTCTTTATTTTGCCGTTTTTTCCCATGATGCCAATTTGCGTTAGAAGTGCATTTGCCTTGGGAGGTGCAATAAGATATTCCCTCTCTCCCACAGTTGCCGTAAGATTTAATTCCGCCTTTGCATTATCCTCGTATTTCATGGTAACACTTCTGTCATCAGCGGTAATAACGCAGTCTGTACCACGCTCTCTGTAAATAAGCAAAAGCCCGTCATATTCTGTGGCAATTTCTGTTATATCTGTCCATGAAAACTCCGACTTTCTCCCTGCAAAAAGCATCATCAGCCTGCCGCTTTCATTTTTTACGCTTGCGGGAAACATTTTAACACCCGATTTGAATTTTATTTCAATTTCTTTAAAATATTCCCCATTTCCGTAGCGTGCCTTTAACATTTCCAAATAAAAAGCAATTTTATTTATACTTCCTGATTTCATATTTCTTTACCCTTATAATTTAGTCGGGGACAATGCAAAGCACTGCCCCCGTAATTTTTATTCTACTGTAACGGACTTTGCAAGATTCCTGGGTTTATCAATATCACATCCGCGGAAAAGTGCCGCATAATAAGCAAGATATTGGGTAGGCACTACGCTTACAAGAGAAGAAAGCAGCTCGTTTGAATCGCTGATTACAATATTATCTCCGTGAGCGCTGACATGCTTTGATGCTATTACAAGGGTGTTTGCACCCCTTGCCCTTACTTCCTTTACATTGCTTCGGGTATTAAGGTTTACACTCTCCTGGGTAATAATTGCTATAACGGGCGTTCCCTTTTCAATAAGAGCTATTGTGCCGTGCTTCAGTTCACCTGCGGCAAAGCCCTCGGTCTGGATATACGAAACCTCCTTAAGTTTAAGCGACCCCTCAAGGCAAACATAATAGTCCATGGCACGGCCTATATAGAAGCAGTTTCTGCTTGTTCCAAGATAACGCTCGGCAAGTGCCTTGTACTGCTCACGGTTACTGCAAAGCCCTTCCATTATTGTAGCTATAAGTGCAAGCTCATACTTAAGGTCAAGCTTGTTTGCCCCCATGGAATTTGCAATAATTGCAAGCACGGCAATCTGTGCAGTATATGCCTTTGTGGAGGCAACCGCAATTTCAGGGCCTGCGTGTAAAAGAAGCGTATGGTCAGCTTCACGGGAAAGGGTTGACCCCTTCACATTTGTAATTGTGAGAGATTTATATCCCATTTCTTTAATTTTAACCAGAACCGCACGGCTGTCGGCAGTTTCACCGCTTTGTGAAATGAATATGAAAAACGGTTTTTCGGAAAGAAGCGGCATATTATAGATAAACTCACTGGCAACGCATGAAACCGTGGGCTTTTTTGCAAGTCTTTCAAAGAAGCTTTGCCCTATAAGACCTGCATGGTAGCTTGTTCCGCAGGCTATAATATAAATTTTATCGCATTCCTTCAAATCCTTCAGAATAGCTTTATCAATAACAAGCTCGCCCGACTCATCTGAATATTCCTGCATGATTCTCCTGATAACGAGGGGCTGTTCCTCAATCTCCTTAAGCATGAAATGAGGGTAAGTTCCCTTTTCCGTATCGGCAAGGTCAATATCCGCATGGAAGGTATCACGGTCTATTTTCTTTGAGTATGCCGAGAAAATCTCCACCTTTTCACGGGTGATAACGGCATATTCCCTGTCATGAATTTCATAATACTCTTTTGTGAGCGCAACCATTGCCATTGCGTCACTGCCTATCATGTTAAAGCCTTCACCCTTTCCGATAAGAAGGGGAGATTTATTTTTCACCGCATATAAAACATCGGGATTCTGTGAGTCCATAATTGCAAGGGCATAGGAGCCTTCAACTATATCAATTATATGAGTAATCGCACCTGTTACGCTTTCACCCTCATCGGCAAATTTCTGAAGAAGATGCACCAAAACCTCAGTATCAGTATCGCTGGCAAAAGCTACACCCTCAAGATACTTGGTGCGAAGCTCCGCTTCGTTTTCAATAATACCGTTATGAACAAGCGTGAACCTTGCACTTGCGTGGGGGTGGGCATTAGCCTCTGTAGGCTTGCCGTGGGTTGCCCAGCGTGTATGACCTATACCAAGGCTTCCCTGCAGCTTTTTGCCGGAGTCTGTCTTTTTATAAAGATTTTCAAGCTTACCCACTGCTTTTTCTAAATTTATTGATTTATCATAAAAAACGGCAATTCCTGCTGAATCATATCCTCTGTATTCAAGCTTTGAAAGCCCCTGCAAGAGAATAGGCGCCGCATTGTCAGCACCAATATAACCGACTATTCCGCACATATTGCTCACTCCTTCACATAAATAATGTTATTCTTGTCTTTTATTTTACTACAATAACCACTACAATTCAAACATTTTTTTGACTATTTTAAAAAAAGTATGGATTTTTTTTTGATTATATCTTATAATTGAACTATATTTTTAGAGAAAGGCTTGATGAAGTATGAAAAATGAAATTCTTGCAATTCTTGAAAAGGACGGCAGACTTACAGCGGAAAAAATAGCTGTAATGCTTGGAATAGATGAAAAGGAAGTCGCGGCGGCCATAGCGGAGCTGGAGGAGGAGAAAATTATCCTGGGCTATAAGGCAATAGTAAACTGGGAGCTTGCAGGCCGTGAAACAACGATGGCAAATATTGAGCTTAAGCTTACGCCTCAGCGGGGCGGCGGCTTTGACACTGTTGCCGAAAGAATTTACAGATTCCCCCAGGTAAAGGCAGTTACGCTTATGTCCGGTGCATATGACCTTCTTGTAACGGTGGAGGGAAAAAGCCTTAAAGAGGTTGCCATGTTTGTTTCCGAGAGGCTTGCGCCCATGGAGTCGGTTGTGTCAACGGCAACACATTTTGAGCTTAAAACCTACAAAAGAGAAGGCATGATTTTTGACGAAAAGGAAACTGATAACCGGGAGGTTCTGGGCATATGATAGATTATTCACAGTTTCTTTCTCCCGATATTGTCAATTTGCCACCGTCGGGAATAAGAAAGTTTTTTGACATAACTGCCGAGATGACAGGCGTTATATCCCTCGGTGTAGGGGAGCCTGATTTTGTCACCCCCTGGGCAATACGGGAGGCAGGTATTTATTCTCTGGAAAAGGGGCATACATATTACACCGCCAATCGGGGAATGGCAGAGCTAAGAAAGGAAATATGCGTTTATCAGAAGCGCAAATACGACCTGGAGTATGACCCCCTTACGGAAACACTTGTTACCGTGGGCGGAAGTGAGGCTATTGACGCACTTATCCGTGCGGTGGTTGCCCCGGGGGATGAGGTTTTAATACCGGAACCCAGCTTTGTATGCTATAAGCCCTGCACCGTTATGGCAGGGGGCGTTCCCGTTTCCATACAAACCTTTGAAGAGGATAACTTTAAGCTCACACCTGAAAAGCTTGAGGCGTGTATCACGGAAAAGTCCAAGCTTTTGGTACTGCCCTATCCAAATAACCCCACAGGCGCAATAATGACCCGTGAGGATCTGGAAAAAATTGCCCGTGTTGTCGCAAAGCACAATCTCCTTGTTATTTCGGATGAAATTTACGGAGAGCTTACCTATAGCGGAGCACATACGCCTTTTGCAGCAATTGAGGGCATGAAGGAAAGAACCGTTACGGTAAACGGCTTCAGCAAAGCCTTTGCCATGACAGGCTGGCGCCTTGGTTATGCCTGCGGTCCTTCTCCGATTATAAAGGAAATGACAAAAATACATCAGTACGCTATTATGTGTGCACCAACAACAAGCCAATTTGCGGCGATTGAAGCACTTAGAAAATGTGACAGTGATGTTGAGTATATGAGAAACGAGTACGACCACAGGAGGCGTATTATGGTAAACGGCTTCAGAGATATGGGGCTTTCGTGCTTTGAACCTCTCGGTGCGTTTTATGTATTCCCGAATATTAGCTCAACGGGGCTTACAAGCAACGACTTTGCAACGCAGCTTTTGTATGACCAGAAGGTTGCGGTTATCCCCGGCACTGCCTTTGGTGACTGCGGTGAGGGCTTTGTGCGGTGCAGCTACGCATACAGTATAAAAAATATTGAGCGTGCCCTTGACAGAATTGCAGTATTTGTTGATAAATGCAAAAACAAGTAAGCATGGACAAATAAAAAATCTATTTACCGAAATCGGAAACAATTGATTTTGGTAAATAGATTTTTTTACGGGCAAATTTAATTTTGCATTTTTTTGTCAAATTCAGGCACAAATTGCCGATTATGCACCAAGGGCTTTTATAGCCGCTTCAAGAGCGTTGGCAACCTGGTCCGGGCAGCTTGTTTTTCTGCCGTTGCAGTCAATTCCGCGCATTTTCGCAATGGCGTCCTCTGCCTTCATTCCCTTTAAAAGTGCCGTCAGCCCCTGCAAATTTCCGTTGCAGCCGCCGATAACACGAACATCCTTAATGGTATGGTCATTTTCCAGCTCAACAATGGTTTTTCTTGAACAAACCCCTTTGTTCATATATTCCGTAATCATTTTTTCTCCTCGTTATTCCGCCTTATCCTCGGCTTCCTCTTTTGCATTTTCAATACCGTCAACAAATACATTGACCAAAACATTTTCGATGCCTGCATATGATTCAACGGCATTTTTAACATTTTCCTGTACCTTTGCGGCAATATCATTGATTTTCTTGCCGAATTTCACGGTTACATGCACATCAATAACGGTTGAATTTTCAGTAGTTTCAACCTTTATGCCCTTTGCAGAGGCTTTCTTTCCGAGAAGGTCACCAAGGGCAGAGCTTGTTCCAAGGGCTGCAACACCTTCAACCTCTCTTGCAGAAATAGCACTGATACGCAATATAACCTCTTCAGAAATTTTTATACTTCCGTTTTCCGTAGCAATAAATTCTTCAGTCATTTCCTATCAATCCTTCCTGAACACATTTTATCTGAAAAGCAGCTTCATTATCACAACATTATAGAACCGTTCATCTTTATTATATCATCTTTTTCCAAATAATCAAGCACTAATTCATTTCCATTATCTTTATTTTATCTTGAGCAATACCGCTTTGCTCAGAAACAACCTCTGAAATAATTGCAACATTTGCGCTGTTGAGCTCGGCAGTTTTAACAACAACATTTGCCATGCCGTTATTTATATAGCAAACTGCATCATCAAAGCCCTTTGCCCGAAGGAGATTTTCGATTGCCGTTTCCGTTTCCGTATTCTGAGCAAGCTGAAGCACGCCCTGCTGCGCCGTTTCCTTTGCTTCAGGGTCTGCGCTTTCATTTGTTATAATGGAATTAAAGGTTTCTATGGAACGGCTTCTTCCCGCTTCACGGTCAATTCTTGCCTGAACAAAAAAATCCTCCGCATCTTCAACCGCGCCGCTTGAACCCACCATTTGTGTTTCCCCCAGATATTTCTGCTCTGAATTTGCCGTTTCCGTGTCTGACGGTTGTCTCGCATTAAGGTATCCCGCCGTACCGATAACTATTGCCAGTGCGGCAATTACAAGCTGTTTTTTTCTTATAACCATCATCATTGATTTTCCTTCCTTTCAAAAACCACAATTTTGTGGGGAGCTATCCCCGTGATTGTCTGTGCCGCACTGATAAGCGCCGACTTCACCGACGGATTTTCTCCACCGTCGGCAACAATTATAACTCCTCGTATTTTTGGGGGGAATTCTTGTTCCACAAGAGGCTCTTCGCCGCTTTTCCCGTTTAATATCACGGTTTTTTTCGTATCACCTCCGCCATCGTAGCCAAAGGCCTTCCTTCCGTTATCTTCGGTGCTCACCATTACGCTTACCCGTCCTGCTCCTTTTATTTCCGAAAGTATTTCTTCAAGCTCTTCATTTTTGTTGTCGGGAATTTTTATTTCCGTTTCCACATCATCCCCGACAGAATTTTTTTCATAAGAAGGGATTACGCTTCCCCATACAAAAAACAAAATTCCCACCGCTAATAATATATATATTACGGAGTTTGCCTTTTTATCCCCGAAAATTTTGTCAATTATTTGCATATTCTATCTTTATCCTTTCCCGGGGCACACCAAGGCTCTCCGTTATATAGAAAACGGCCGCACTTTCATCGCCCCTTGCACGAATTATAATTTGCGTTATATTCGCATTGTTATCAAGCTCAACAAACACCCCGGAGCCATGCTTTATCTTTTTTTCAATAAGGCTTTTGGTGTTTTCCCTATGCCTGTCAATAACATTGGCACGGTAAATAGCCTCCGCCTCCTCCTGTCCTTTAAACAAATTCTGTGTCTCTCCCAAAAGTGCTCCTGCTTTCCCGGCTTGAAGCGGCGTGAGAACAACGGATATTATCATAAATCCAACGCACAGAGAAGCAAATTTCTTCACATTGCCCTCAGGCAGCAGCATCTGTGCAAGAGCCGCCATTGTCATCACACTTCCTATTGAAATTATGTATTCACGCATTTAGTCACCTCACATGATGCTCGCAACGGCAATAACCATTGTAACACCCATACATACCACCGAAGCAAAGAGCATATCTATGCATTCGCTTATCTTTTTCAGGGTGTCGGAAATCTGTCTGTCCGCAATCGGTGCGGCAATGGCGCCTGTAATTCTAAAGGCAAAGGAAAGGGCAAAAAGCTTTATCAAGGGCACCGTAAACATGGCAAAAAGCATTATTACCCCCGTTATTCCCACGGCGTTTTTAAGGAGCATTGCCGAGCCTGCCACACTGCTCATTGCCTCTGAAATGGAGCCTCCCACTATGGGCACGGCAGTTGAAACGGCAAATCTTATACCCCGTGCCGCAAGGTTGTCAAAGGAGGCGGCGGCAAATTTGTTTATTCCCAGAATCCCCACAAAAAGAGTCATGGCAAAGGAAATTATAATTCTGTGAAGCCGTGCAAAAATATCCGAAAACTCATTCATTCCTGCATTTTCGTTTATTCCACTTAAAAGAGCCGTTGCCGCCCGAAAAAGCACAAGAGGCGTTATAACACCTTTTATAAGGGCGGAGAATCCACTGCAAATAAAAAATATTACAGGGTGTGTAAGCCCCGCAAGCATTCCGCCCCCTGAAATGTAAAGCATTGCCATTGAGGGAATTATACTGTTCATCAGCACCGTAATATCGCTGAGAGTTGTTCCCACATACCTGCACGCACTGTCAAACGCAGTAACGGCAATGGTCGTCATATATATGTAGCAGGCAAAGCGTGTTGCCTTGCATATACTCTCTTTTCCGAAGGATTCCTGCAAATTATTTATAAACGCACAAATTACAATAAGTGCCGCCAAAAGCCCCACAAGGGCAAAGCTTCCCGAAAGCTCTCCCCATACAAGATTTAAAATCCTTTCTGTAAGCTTTTGCGTTTGCGGAGAAAATTTTCCGTTTA
Organism: Clostridia bacterium; assembly: GCA_036307325.1. Classification (GTDB taxonomy): domain Bacteria; phylum Bacillota; class Clostridia; order UMGS1883; family UMGS1883; genus UMGS1883. Next base: position 7,194 of record JAXJXW010000082.1, on the reverse strand, counting down.
CAATTTCCTCCACAACAGTATTAAAGTCAAATCCTTCATAAATCTGATTTATGCTTTCCGCCCCTGAGGGGGTTAAATCAATCTGAGTTATATTTTCCATTATTTTATTATCCCGATAATTTTTATAAAGGCTTCCTTTGCAATGGGAATTGTAATTGCACAAATTGCAACCTTGCCTGCCATTTCAACACGGCCTGCAAGGGAATTTTCTCCGGCATCACGGCATAGCTCCGTTCCAAGCTGCGTTATATACGCAATCCCCGTGATTTTAATAATAGGCTCCACATATTCCGATGCGGCGGCACTGTATGCGGCAAGCTCCTTAATTGAGCTTATTGCCTGAGTTGCGTACATCACTACAACACCCATAATAACTACCGATGCGCCTATTGTGATTACCTGCCCGATTTCAGGGCGAAGCTGCTTCACACACAATGTAAGAACGGAAATGCAAACCGCTGCCCCCACTATAGAAATTACATTCATATACCAAACACCGTCTTTACCGTTTCAAAAAGCTGAGAAATCTTGCTTATGAGCATTAAAAGCACTATAATAAGTCCTGCTATGGTTGTCATAAGCGCCTGCTCATCACGCCCCGACCGAATAAGCAGTTGGTTTAATACCGCAACAATTATCCCTATTCCCGCAATTTGAAAAATAAGGTCTATATCTGTTTTTGCGTCCACTGCGCCCACCCCCTTTTATATAAGTAAAATTAAAGCTGCACCGCCGATTAGCATACTGCCCTTTAGCGCAAGGGAGCCTTTTGTTTTTATATCCTCCTCCGCCTCGGCAATTCTTGAAACAAGCTGAGCTTCAAAAAGGTGTGCGTTGGAAAGCTGTCCCTCTCTGTCCGCCGCATTAAGCCCGTTTGCAAACAGGGCAAAGGCCTCCCTGTCACGCTCTGTAAGGGCCCGTTTTTTGCTTGCTTCAAGAACGGCTTCTCCTGGGGTTACCCCTTTGTCCATATATTGAGACGCTTCATAAAAAATTCCCCCTGCCTGTCGGAAGCATTCGTCAAGAGGTGCATAGCAGCACTTTATCCTTCCTTCAATGGATTTTATTCCCGATATTGCCCCTGAAAGAAGGTGCCGCCTTTCGCAAAGCTCACTGTATTTTTGTGCACCTATCATCACCGAGGCTAAAAAAAGAATTACTGCCCCCATAATTTTAAGCATGCTTTAAAGCCCTCCCTCCGGAAATTATTTTTTCAACAGTTCCCGGCCCTTTTCGTGAGCTAAGCACAATTATTTTTTCAAACACGCCGTTTTCAATAAGCTTTCCCAGACACTCTCTGCGTAAAATGTCATGCTCTGAATATCCGTGAGCCGTTGTTATTATTTTTACACCGCTGTTTATAAGCTCATATATGGCCTGCTCCTCCTGCACGCTCCCCGTTTCGTCAGTTATAACAACCTCAGGCGACATTGTGCGAATCAGCATTGAAATCCCCTGCGCCTTAGGCACTGCAGACATAACGCATGTAAACTTTCCCACATTTCCCGATGCTATTTCCATTCTTTCATCGGCAATGCACACCTTGTGTTTTTCACCAAGCGTGCGGGCAATATCTCTCAGTACGGTTGTTTTTCCACAGCCCGGCGGTGAAATAATAAGCGTGTTGCGAATGCGCCCCAGCTCCTCTATATGGGGAATTATCCCCTTTGCCGCACCGATAATTTCCCTTGAAATCCTTATGCAAAGTGCTGAAATATCGGTCATGTGTGTAACCTCACCATTTTCACATACCGCCTTTGCACACACACCCACTCTGTGCCCCCCTTCAAGGGTGATAAAGCCCTTAACGAGGGTCGGCTGTGCGGCATAAACAGAGCCTCGGCACATGGTTTCCACAATTTTTTTAAGCTGTGCCTTACTTATGTATATACCCGTGTCCGTGAGCTTATTTCCCTTCATTACTGCACAGCTTTTGTCCTCCATTATTCTGATTTCGCACAAATCCTCTGTTCCCAGAAAAAACAGTGCCTCCGTAAGCTCCGCAGGAAGGTATGACGAAAGTGTATTGAGATTCATTTTCCCGCCTCCCATTTTAAATATATGCCTTGTCCTCTCGAAAATAACAAATTCGCGCAAAAATAGTTATTGTATATTTCTCAAATTATGATACAATGTAGAGGAATATGTAAAAAGGAATGATGTCAATGTCCGGGTTGGGCACAATTGTAAATATAATTTTGGTTATTATAGGTTCTTTATTGGGGCTGCTGCTTAAAAAGGCAATTCCCGAAAAGCTTAAAACCTCCGTAACCCAAGCTCTTGCGTTAGCTACATTTTCAATCGGTATGACAGGGGTTGTAACTGCCGCCTGCAATGCCTCAAAAGACGGAACGCTGGCTTCAAATTATACTATTATCATGGTTTTATCCCTTGCCATAGGAACCATTATCGGGGAAATCATTGATATTGATAAAAGGCTTAACACCTTTGGTGATAAGCTTCAGCTTAAATTTCGGGCGCAGGGCAGCTTCGGCGAAGGCTTTGTGACGGCTTCGCTTATATTTTGTGTCGGCTCAATGGCAATTCTGGGTTCTCTTCAAGACGGCATAATGCATGACCCCACAATTCTCATAACAAAAAGCCTTCTTGACGGAATAATGTCAATAGTTCTTGCGTCAACACTGGGAATAGGTGTAATATTTTCAATTTTCACCGTGGGGATTTATCAGGGGCTTATAACACTGTGTGCGGCGGCGGTTTCACCATTTCTGACAACCGAGGTTATTTCACAAATGTCCTTTATCGGCAGCATTCTCATTATGGGTATAGGTATAAATTTTGTTTACAGCCCCAAGCTTAAGCTTTCAAATATGCTCCCCTCTATGTTTATTCCCCTTATTTACTACATAGTAAAAACCATATTGGGAGGTATTATATAATGAAAAGATGCGGCGGAGTTTTAATGCACATTTCCTCACTTCCCGGCGAATATATGATAGGAACTCTTGGAAAGCGTGCGTATGATTTTGTTGACTTTTTGTCCGACAGTGGTTTCGGCGTATGGCAGGTGTTGCCTGCAGGCCCCTGCGATGAATATAACTCGCCTTATTCGGGAAGAAGTGCCTTTGCGGGAAATTATCTGTTTATTGATCCTGAAATTTTATTTGACAGAAATCTTCTTACCAAGGATGAGCTTGATATGTGCAGGTCGGATAATATGTACACAGCCCTTTATGACGACCTGAAAAAAACTCGTAAGGCGATTTTCCGCAAGGCGTTTGCACGGCTTGATGATGAGGAGAAAAGGTGCGTTGAGCAGTTTGCAAAGGAAAATCCATGGGCGAAAAGCTATGGGCTTTTTTGCGCTCTTAAAGCAGAAAACGGCGGAAAGCCGTGGATTGAATGGGAAAAGCCATTGCGTTTTTGCGAAAATTCCGCTTTGGAAAAAGCGGAGGAAAGGCTCAGGGAGGAAATATTTTTCAACGAATTTCTGCAGTGTGAATTTTTCTCTCAGTGGGAAAAGCTTAAGACTTATGCCAACGGCAAGGGCATTGGCATAATCGGCGACATGCCCATATATCTTTCTCATGACAGTGCCGATGTATGGTATAATCCCGAAATGTTTTTGCTTGATGATGACCTTTGCGTAAAAAACTGTGCCGGTGTTCCCCCTGATTATTTTTGTGCCGAGGGGCAAAAGTGGGGAAATCCCCTTTATAATTGGGAAAATATGAAAAAAGACGGTTACTCCCTTTGGCTCAGCAGAATAGGTCACGCACTTAAAATGTATGACGCCGTAAGGATTGACCATTTCCGTGCATTCAGTGCATTCTGGTCTATTCCTGCCGAAAAAAGCGCAAAAGAGGGAAAATGGGAAAAAGGTCCGGGCATGGATTTATTTAATAAGGTAAAAACGGTTTACAAGGATGGGGAAATTATTGCCGAGGATTTGGGCGATATTGATGAAGATGTTATAAAGCTTGTTAAGGAAACAGGCTTTCCTGGGATGGGCGTTATGCAATTTGCCTTTATTTCAGAGGAGGATAATCCACATCTCCCTCATAACTACACAAAGCATACCGTGGCATATACAGGCACTCACGATAATACAACAATTCTCGGCTGGCTTTGGGAAAGCAGTGCCTCGGCACGCAGCTATGCCCTTGATTACTGCGGTTTTACGGGTGACTGGGGAGAAGGCGGCGCACAAAGCGCACCTATTCGTTCAATAATACGCACGCTTTGGCGTTCAGGGGCAATTTGCACCATTGTACCCGTTCAGGACCTTTGCGGCTTCGGCGGTGATACCTGTATGAATCATCCGGGCATTGCTGAGGGTAACTGGAGCTTCAGGCTTACAAATGAGGCTCTCTCCTCCATAGACAGGGGCTTTTACAGATCTTTAAACGCTCTCTATAAGAGAGGAAGCTTTAATTGACAAATATTTTTGCACTTTTTTGAAAAAAGTGCTTGACTTTACTGTGGTAGAGTGGTAATATGGTGTTACATTAAATTTTGATTAGGAGATTTTAAAGATGAAAAAATTATTTGCACTCATTATGGTTCTTGCCCTCGCAGTAACAATGTTTGCGGCTTGCGGCGATAAAAAAGCGGAAGACGAAACTCCGGGCGGCGTTGTTGAAGAGGTTGCAGCTTCTGATTTTGACTACATAAAGGGAAACGGCAAGCTTGTTGTAGGTATGACAGATTACGCTCCCATGAATTACAAGGAAGACGGCAGTGACGAATGGACCGGTTTTGACACGGAATTTGCACTTGCAGTTGCAGAAAAGCTTGGCGTTGAGGTTGAGTTTGTTGAAATTGACTGGGACAATAAGTTTGTTGCACTTTCTTCAAAGAGCATAGACTGTATCTGGAACGGTATGACAATTTCTGACGAGGTTCTTAATAACACCTCTTGCTCAAAGGCATATGTAAAGAATGCACAGGTTGTTGTTATGAAGAAGGATGTGGCAGGCAAATACACATCTGCTGAGGACATGGCTGAGCTTACCTTTGCGGCTGAAGCAGGTTCTGCAGGTGCAGCTGCGGCAGAAGACAACGGTTTTGAGCTTGTTGAAGTAGGCACTCAGACAGATGCAATCCTTGAAGTTCAGTCAGGTTCTGTAGACGCTTGTATCATTGATATAACCATGGCTAACGCAATGGTTGGCGAAAACACAAGCTATGCTGACCTTGCACAGGGTATTGAGCTTACAAGCGAAGAGTACGGTATTGCCTTCAGAAAAGACTCTGATATGACAGAGAAGGTAAACGCTCTTATGGATGAGCTTAAGAGTGACGGTACACTTGATAAGCTCGCTGAAAAATACAGCCTTACACTTGCATTTTAATCGTTTAAACAATATAACCTGATAATCATACACAAGGCAATGAGTTTTCAGCTTGTTGCCTTTGTGTTGTGTTATATGGAGAATTTTTATGCTTTTAGAAGTTACACTTAAGCTCCTTCTGGGCTTTGAAACAACATTCAAAATTTTTATACTGACGCTTGCCTTCGCCCTTCCCATAGGGCTTGTAATAAGCTTTGGCTCAATGTCTAATTTCAAGCCGCTGAGATGGCTTGTGCGGGTGTTTATATGGATAATCCGCGGCACGCCCCTTATGCTCCAGCTTATTATAATTTATTACGGGCCGGGGCTTATGGGAACATGGGCAACCCGCATGGTTAGTGAAGGTGCAAACGGTGCCTTTTTCACATGGCTTGCAACATGGAAGGTTTTTGACAGATTTCTTGCCGTTATGATTGCCTTTGTAATCAATTATTCCTGCTATTTTTCGGAAATATTCCGCGGCGGTATTGAGTCCATTTCAAAGGGTCAGCATGAGGCAGGTCAGGTTCTCGGCATGACTAAGCTGCAGGTTTTCTTCAAGGTAATTTTAATGCAGGTTATAAAGCGTATTGTAGCGCCCATGAGCAATGAAATTATTACCCTTGTAAAGGACACCTCCCTTGCACGCATAGTAATGGTTTACGAAATAATCTGGAGTGCGCAGAAGTTCATTAAGTCAGACGGGCTTATTTGGCCACTCTTCTATTCAGGCGTATTTTATTTGATATTCTGTGCACTGCTTACGCTTTTGTTTGGCTATATTGAAAAGAAGCTTGACTATTATAAAACATAAGGAGGGTAATACAAATGCATATTCTGGAAGTAAAAAACATAAAAAAAAGCTTTGGTAAAACCCTTGTGTTAAAGGATGTCAGCTTTTCAATGAATGAGGGTGAAGTTGTTGCCATAATCGGCTCTTCGGGAAGCGGCAAAACAACGCTCCTGCGCTGCATAAATTTTCTTGAAAGAGCAGACAGCGGAACAATTGCAGTAAACGGAGAAACGGTATTTGACGCTTCAGATACAAAAAAGCGCTCTTCGGCACAAATGCGTAAAAGCCAGCTTAATTTTGGAATGGTTTTTCAATCCTTTAATCTTTTTCCCCAATATACTGCTTTTGAAAATGTTGCCCTTGCGCCAAAGCTTCTGGCTAAGGAACGGCCCGATTTTAAGCAGAACAAAAAGCAAATATATAACGAAATTGAGGAAAACGCAAGGCAGCTTCTTGCCAGAGTTGGTCTTGCAGACAGGGAAAACAACTATCCCTGCCAGCTTTCAGGTGGTCAGCAGCAAAGGGTTTCCATTGCCCGTGCGCTTGCACTTGAACCGAAGGTATTGTTTTTTGATGAACCAACCAGTGCCCTTGACCCGGAGCTTACGGGGGAAATTCTTCGTGTTATCCGTTCCCTTGCCGCAAAAGGTGTCACAATGGTTATAGTAACCCACGAAATTGAATTTGCACATAATGTTGCCGACAGAATTATTTTCATGGCTGAAGGCGAGGTTGTTGAAGACGGCACCCCTGAAGAAGTAATAGATAACCCAAAAAATATAAAAACCCGTGCCTTCCTGCAAAAATTAAACGAAAACTAATCCGAGGTGCTATAAAGATGGAAAAAAACCTTTCTCACTCTGAATTTTATAAAGCCGTACTTTCACTTCAAAATGAAGACGAATGTAAGCTCTTTTTTGAAGACATCTGCACCATAAAGGAGCTTGAAACAATTTCTCAAAGGCTTGAGGTTGCCAAGCTTTTAAGCTCAAATTCCACCTTTAATGAAATTGTTGCGGCAACGGGCGCATCAACAACAACTATTTCACGGGTAAATCGTTGTCTCCGCTATGGCAGCGGCGGATATACCATGATTCTCTCCAGAAG
>JAXJXW010000081.1:0-4103 GCA_036307325.1 Clostridia bacterium | reverse complement strand
CGCCATTTAAGGCGGGTTCAAATTGGCACCGTCAGGCTAAAAGGGAGGGGATGTAAAAAAGTTCGGATTCTGAACTTTTTTATCCCCTCCCTTTTTAATTGGGAAAAATTAAAAATCACCGGCTAAGCCGTCAGATATGCCAAGCAGAATTATACCTGCTATTGCAATAATAATGGTAATATACTGCGCTTTAGTAAGCTTTTCTTTTAAGAATATTCTTGAAAGAAGCACCGATACTATGCAGTATGCCGAAATCATGGGTGCGGCAACAACACCGTTTCCGCTTAAGGCATAAACATAGAAGAACTGACCTATTGTTTCAAAAATTGCGGCTGAAAGTCTGCTGCCCTGCTCTTTGGGAACAATGCGCTCCTTTTTGATAAAGACAAGGTAAATAAAAATAATTACGGCGCAGATGAAAAATGTAAGCTCATATGTAGTATTTGCAACGGCTTCAAAGGTTTCCGGCCTTACGCCTTTAAGGGGAGTTGTGGCAATATCATCAAGGTAATATGCATCAAAAAATGTTCCCAACGCATCAATAACGCAGTAAAGCACAGGCATTAAAAAGGCAATAAAGCCGATTTTGTACTTTTTGTCACTGTCTACCTCATAACTGTCCTGCATTTTCTTCTCAATAATTCCCAGCATTAAAACACCAAGACAAACGAGAATAACACCCATTGATGAAATAAGATTAAGCGTCTGCCCAAGCACAAGCAGGCAGAGAATGCAGGAAACTGCACCCGATGAATTCTGAATGGGGGAGGATATGGACAGCTCAAGATAGCGAAGCCCGAAATAACCCACCGTCATTGAAAGGATATACATAAATGAAACGGGCAGATATATGATTATGTTTTCGGGATTGTAGCCGATATTGCCTGTTACAAGCACATATATGGCGTGAATACCCATTACAAGACCAACCATCATTGATGTTTTAAGATGACTATACCTGTCACCTTCATCAGCACCCTTTTTGTAAAACAAATCTGCGGCGCCCCATGAAAGTGTTGTGAGAAGCGCAAATATAAACCACATTATTTAATTTCCTCCATATCTACAAGATTTTCTTCATAAAGCTTTTGAAGTGACATAAGTATTCCCAGCTTTGCGTGATACCAGGTAAGACCGCCCTGGAAATATACGGCATAAGGCTCACGGATTGGGCCGTCTGCGCTAAGCTCTATTGAAGAGCCTTGGATAAACGCACCTGCCGCCATAATAACATCACTGTCATACCCGGGCATGGGCCATGGTTCCGGCGTTACATGACTGTCAACGGGAGCTGCCGCCTGAATACCCTTGCAAAAGGCTATCATTCTTTCGGGAGAGCCAAGCTCAATGGACTGAATTATGTCATGCCTGCTTTCACTGCCTGAGGGAACAACCCTGAAGCCAAGCTTTTCATACATTCTTGCGGCGAAAATGGCACCCTTTACAGCACCTGCAACAACGGTGGGCGCAAGGAAAAATCCCTGATACATTGACTGGATAACGCCTAAATTTGCGCCAACCTCCTGCCCCAGTCCCGGTGCGGAAAGACGATATGCACACCTTTCCACGCATTCCTTTTTACCGCATATATATCCGCCGATAGGGGCAAGACCGCCGCCCGGATTTTTTATAAGTGAGCCTACTATCATATCGGCGCCCACATCTGACGGTTCAATGGTTTCAACAAATTCACCGTAGCAGTTATCAACCATGCAGATTACATCGCTTTTTATTTCCTTTACAAATTTTATAAGCTCGCCAATTTTCTTTACAGAGAAGGTTTCACGGGTCTGATAGCCTTTGGAACGCTGTATTGTAACAAGCTTTGTCCTTTCGTTTATTGCCTTTCTTATTCCATCATAGTCAAAATTATCACCGGGGAGTAGATCTACCTGGCGGTAAGAAACGCCGTACTCCTTAAGCGAGCATACTGAATCCCTTATGCCGATTACCTCTTCAAGGGTATCATAGGGCTTACCCACAGGTGACAAAAGCTCATCTCCGGGGCGAAGATTTGCACTGAGTGCAACTGCAAGCGCATGCGTGCCGCAGGTTATCTGCGGGCGGACAAGCGCCGCCTCGGTATGGAAGCAATCCGCATAAACCCGTTCAAGATTATCCCTACCCTCATCATTATAGCCATAGCCAGTTGTCGCCATGAAATTTGCCGCATTTACTCTGTTTTTTTGAAGTGCCGCAATAACCTTCATCTGATTATATTCTGCCGTTTTGTCAATTTGTTCAAACTTATCCTCAAGCTCTTTGAGTATTTTTTCGCCGAAGTTATAGACCCTGTCGCATATGCCAAGCTGAGAATAAATATTTTTGCAATCCATGTGCCTTACTCCTTTGTTTTTTCTAAAATTTTTATTGCCACATCATTTATAACATCTGTTTTTGTGACAACTATTCCGCTGTTTTCGTCTCCGAAAATCAGCAAATTATCGCCGGGCTTTATATCAAAAACCTGCCGCGCCTCTTTGGGAATTACTATCTGCCCTTTTTCACCAACCTTTGCCGTGCCGAAAACATATTTGCCCTTCGGCAGGCTAAGCACATGCTTTCCTTTGGGCATGCCACCACCTCGCAGTTATACTTTTCATACTTTTCATACCAAGACATTATAATACACACTTGCTCTTTTGTCAACAAAAGAAAATGAAAAAAGCCCGGACCGCTATATGCCTTATAGCAATCCGGACTTTTTTTAAGCCATTTTTTCTTTATTTTCAATAAAGTCGGACAATATTCCCGCCGCACTTACCACAAAGCCCAGACAGGGACGCTCCTTGTAAAACTTTGCCGTTCTTTCTGTGGGCGTGGGAGAAAAAGCACTTTCACCTTTTACATTCAAAAGTTCTTTACATATAATCGTTTTATACTCATCCTTAAAGGAATCGCACACCTTCTGAACATATCCGTAAAGCTCTTTCTTTGCCACATTATCCTCCGCATCGGTATACCCGTAAAGCTCACCAATCACCATTACCATAGCACTTACGGCTCCGCACACCTCACGCATACGCCCCATTCCGCCGCCAAAAGCTGACGAACGACGAAGCGCCTGCTCTTCGGATATGCCCAGCTTATCTGCAAAAGCGGCATAAACCGCCTGAGCACAGTTATATCCTCTGCGGAAATACTCACAGGCCTTCTGCTCGTATTTGTTCATGATTTAGCACACTCCGTATGCAAGCATTGAATCTGCAACCTTCTTAAAGCCTGCAATGTTTGCACCTGCTACGAGATTGCCTTCCATGCCATATTCCTTAGCAGCATCGCTGGAATTCTTATAGATATTCTTCATGATGTCCTTAAGTTTTGCATCAACCTCTTCAAAGGTCCAGCTGTAACGCATTGAGTTCTGGCTCATTTCAAGAGCACTGGTAGCAACACCGCCTGCGTTTGCAGCCTTTGCAGGTCCAAAGAGAACGCCGTTTGACTGGAACACTTCAATAGCTTCGGGAGTTGAAGGCATGTTTGCACCTTCTGCAACTGCGAAGCAACCGTTACTAACAAGCTTCTTTGCGCTTTCTTCGTTGATTTCGTTCTGTGTTGCACAGGGAAGTGCTATATCACACTTAACCTCCCAGATACAGCCCTTATCAACATATTTTGCGTTGGGGCGGTAGTTTAAATAATCCTTAATTCTGCCGCGCTTAACCTCTTTGATTTCCTTAACCGCATCAAGGTCAATACCCTCACTGTCATATACATAACCGTTGGAGTCGGAAAGAGCAACTACCTTGCCGCCAAGCTCTGTTGCCTTTTCTGTTGCGTAGATAGCAACATTACCTGAACCTGAAATAACAACTGTTTTTCCTTCAAAGCTCTTACCGTTATCCTTAAGCATTTCATCTGTGAAATAGCAAAGGCCGTAACCTGTAGCTTCCTTGCGGGCAAGTGAACCGCCGTATGTAAGACCCTTACCGGTAAGAACGCCTGTGAACTCATTTCTGAGTCTCTTATACTGACCGAACATATAACCGATTTCACGAGCGCCTACGCCAAGGTCGCCTGCGGGAACGTCGGTATCTGCGCCGATGTACTTCTGAAGCTCGGTCATAAAGCTCTGACAGAAGCGCATGATCTCGTTATCACTG
>JAXJXW010000080.1:0-19294 GCA_036307325.1 Clostridia bacterium | reverse complement strand
TTGAGGATATTTTGGTGCGAAGGATGCAGAAAGGCTGACGCCTTTCAAAGACGACAAGCCAAAAGATACCTAAATTTCGCCATTTAAGGCGGGTTCAAATTGGCACCGTCAGGCTAATAGGTTGTATAATCACACTTTTTATTGCAAAACCAATTCAAGAGGTGTACAATTTTTATTATCTGCTATGTTCAGTACGGTTGGGGCGGAGCTTCCAAAACCTTAGAATACGCACAAAAGAAAAAACATATCAAAATATTTAATTTAGCACAAGATTAAAGCTGATATTCTCTGCCCCGGCAGTTAATATAAAAAATAATAAAAGAAATAAGATTAGGTATGAAAAAAGTTTTATCATTGATTTTAAGCCCTCTATTGTGTTTGACAAATGTTTCTGTGTTTGCCGAAGAAATTGAAATAACGATTATCAAGTAGTAGAAATATTGAATGAGTATATTGAAGGAAAAGAAACTAAGCAGAAACATCTTTAAAAGCAGGAGGAAGAATGCAGGGGTGCTAAGGTCATTGACCGCATGGCGAAAGACTTAAAAGATGCATTTCCGGATATGTCCGGTTTTTCTCCGAGAAATATCAAGTGTACGAGAAAATTCGCAGAGTGCTGGCTTGAGCAAAATAACATAATTGAAACGGAGGTTCCAAAATGAAAAAGCTCCCTTGTATTTTGGCTGTGCTTTTTGTAATGCTTTTTAATATATGTACAATTTCATCAAAAGCAGATAACGCCGTACCGACTACAACCACCACAATACAAAAACACGGCAATTATTCAACAGGTACTGTAAAGCTGACCTCTATGCCTGATTTTTGTTATATTATAATAGCCAAATATATTGACAACAGATGTGTGGATGTGGAGGTCAGAAAGTATCAGACCGCAACAGAGGAGTTCAATATTCCCGAAGAAGTGGATATGGTAAAGGTAATGGTTTGGGATGGACTTGACAATATAGAAGCTGTTTCAAATGTGGAGGTCATTGATATTAAGGCAATTTCCGAGCTTGATAAAAAGGTTGAGGAAATTGCAAATAATCTGAAAACAAATAAAAACCCAAATGTAATAACCTACAAAACGGAAAAAAATGAACCTCGTGCAGTAATATGGACAAAAGGAATAAATGCGCCGCAGTTATCTGAATTTGAAAAAGAGGTTGATATTACAAATCCAAACTACTCATTTTTGTTTGCCGAACCGAATAAAGGCAGTGGATGGTATGATGTAAATAAGAGTATTCCCCAAGATGACGGCGCAGACAGGAACATGTGCTATGGAGCAGTAAGCGCAAATCAACTGCATTGGTGGCTTGATCAAAACAAAGATAATATAGATTTGTATCTGAAAAATTTAACCGATGGAGAAATCACCCCCGAAAAGAATGCCAAGATTGAGCAGCTGGAAGAGCTTAGATTTTCTTATAATGGGCAGTCAGAAAGCGGTATTTATAATCTGTTCAGGCAGTATTTTGAAAGTCCTGATTATGCGTATAATGCCGACCTTTTGAACGATTTTTTCATAAACGGCTATGAAGTAAATACCATGGGCAAGGTTAATACACCAAGCTTTTTTAAATGGGATCCAAGGGGCGGATTTTTCTACGATATATTTAAGAAAAACAATCTCACAATGAGATTTTCGGCAGGTAATTATGCTGCCTTCAAGCGGGACATTATATATTACATGCAGGATGGACAATCCATAGGTATTATCCACAGTACTCCTACATACGGCGTGACGCATATTATAACCCTTTGGGGCGTGGAGGTTGATCATAATAACGAAATAACTGCGCTTTTCGTTACCGATTCCGATGATTATGAACAACCGGAAATTGGTATGAAAAGAATGCTGCTCAAGAAAAATAGCAGCGGCTACCCCGTTATAACCACAAATATCAGCGATAATAATGCAGGAGCAAAAATTTTGGAATTTGTACCCTTGTCGTTAGGAGAAGAATATTGGAATGCAATGCCCTGAATCAATGGGCATCTCAGCCGCCTGAGTCATATGTGTCAATAACGCCTGGTGATGATGAACTGGAAAATTTATTTGAGGATCTTGCAAAGAATATATCAAAGCCGGGAGCTAAAAATATTGTGATTGCTGCGACTTTGATAATTGAATGGTTTTGTCATTCTGTAAAAAATATGGTTTAGCGAATGGGATGTTAAAATAGTCCGGACCGCAAGAAAATAGGGTAAAGCATTTATGGTAGAAATTTGTTATAAAACGAATTTCTACCATGATTTTTTATAATGATTGGATGCTTTATGCGGTCTGCACATTTTTCTGCAGCCCGTCTTTTTTTGTCTTATTTTCTGTAGGAACGCCGTGGGAACGCTGATGGAACAGTTGCTGAACGGCGGCTTGATATAATAACGCCAACAGGTAAAATACCTGAATAAAATTTATTGGAGGATTTAATTATGTATTTTGACGCTATTGCAAAAATCGTTGCGGAACGCACAGACTGCGAGTTGTCCGCTATCAAACCTGAAAGCACTTTTACAGAACTTGGTATTGATTCTCTTGATGCTGTTGAGCTTATCATGGAGCTTGAAGATGAGCTTGGCATTGAAATCGAACTGGACAAGAAGGTAGAAACTCTTGCTGACCTTGACGCATTTATCCAAAGCAAGAACTAAATTGGGAGAAATTATGATTAAGTCTGAAATTTGTGAACTTCTAAATATTGAATACCCTATATTTCAGGGCGGTATGGCATGGATTGCAGACGGGAGACTTGCCGCTGCCGTATCAAACGGCGGCGGTCTCGGCATTATTGCCGCAGGAAATGCTTCGGGAGATTATGTTCGTGAGCAAATCCAAATTGCCAAGTCGCTGACAGACAAGCCCTTTGGCGTGAACATAATGCTTTTGAGTCCGTTCTGTGACGAGGTTGCGCGCGTAGTTTATGAAGAAAAGGTTGCCGTTGTTACCACAGGTGCAGGTAACCCTTCAAAATATATAGAAAAATGGAAAGAAGCAGATATTAAAATAATCCCTGTAGTGGCCTCCGTTGCCATGGCTAAAAAAATGACCCGTCTCGGGGTGAATGCCCTGATAGCGGAAGGCGGCGAAAGCGGTGGACATGTGGGCGAGCTTACCACAATGGTACTTGTACCGCAAATATGCGATGCAACCGATCTTCCTGTCATTGCGGCAGGGGGTATCGGAGACGGCAGAGGCTTTGCGGCGGCAGTAACACTTGGGGCATGTGCAATTCAGATGGGAACACGCTTTTTAAGTGCAAATGAATGCAATATTCACCCCACCTACAAGGAGAAAATATTAAAAGCAACCGACCTTTGCACAATGGTAACAGGCAAGCGATTGGGGCATCCCGTGCGCAGTCTGCGTACCATATTTGCCCGCGAATATTCTAAAGCCGAATACGGCGGCGTTTCTGATGAAGAGCTTGACAGTATGGCTTCAGGAGCACTGCGCCGTGCAGTTGTTGACGGAGATGTTGAAAAAGGTTGTTTCCTTTCGGGGCAGATTGCGGCAATGGTAAACAAAGAGCAGCCTGCCGCAGAAATAATTAAGGAGGTTATGGACGAAGCGGAATTTGTCCTTAAAAAATCATCATTATGGGTAAAATAGCATTTGTTTTTTCGGGGCAGGGCGACCAGTTCTGCGGAATGGGCAAGGATTTATACGAAAAATATCCTGCAGCTAAAGCAGTTTTTGATACTTGTGACAGTATTCGCCCCGAAACCTCATCACAGTGCTTCAATTCTTCCGAGGAGGAATTGAAAATAACAAAAAACACACAGCCTTGTCTTTTTGCTTATGAGTATGCTGCCGCCTCCGTTTTAACGGAAAACGGCATATTGCCCTCCGCAGTTGCGGGTTTCTCTCTCGGAGAGGTTGTTGCCGCAACATATGCAGGCGTATTCGACATGGAAACGGGCTTCAGGGCGGTATGTAAACGGGGGGAGCTTATGCAGAAGGAGGCTGTGAAGCATGATACCTTTATGGCAGCAGTATTAAAGCTTTCCTCTGAAAAGGTTGAAGAGCTTTGTTCACAGTTTTCTCAAATTTATCCTGTTAATTATAACTGTCCCGGTCAAACAACGGTTTCAGGGCTTGCAGATAATATGCAGGATTTCTTAAGCTCGGTAAAGGAAGCAGGCGGGCGGGCAGTACCCCTTAAGGTTAAGGGTGCTTTCCACTCCCCCTTTATGCATGAAGCTTCAGCCGCATTTAAAGAAGAGCTTGAAAAATGTAATATAAGTAAGCCTTCTATCCCTCTTTATTCAAATATTACAGCTTGTGAATATGATAGAAGTGCGGTTGAGCTTTTATCTCAGCAAATTTCAAGCAGTGTTAAATGGGAAAGCATAATAAGAAATATGATTGCTTGCGGAATTGACACAATAATTGAAATAGGACCGGGAAATACTCTTTCAAATATGGCAAAGAGAACAGATGAGAATTTGACCGTATATTCAACGGCATCTATGGAAGAAATTTTATCGGAGGTAAAGCCATGCTAAACGGAAAAACCGCTATTGTTACGGGAGCATCAAGAGGAATTGGCGAAGCCATTGCTTACAAGCTTGCATCTCTCGGGGCAAATATTGCCGCAATTTATGCAGGAAATAAATCCGCCGCAGACGCAGTGTGCGAAAAATGCGAAAAGGATTACGGCGTAAAGGCAAATGCATATCTTTGTGATGTTGCCGATTTTTCCTTGGTAAAGGAAACTGTTGAGCTTGTGAAAAAGGATTTTGGCTCTGTTCATATTCTGGTAAATAATGCAGGAATAACCCGTGATGCACTTGCAATGACCATGAAAGAGGAGGACTTTGACAAGGTTATTGATACAAATTTAAAAGGGGCTTTTAATATGATTCGTCATTGCTCCCCCATTTTTTTGCGTAACCGCGAAGGAAGCATTGTAAATATAACATCTGTTGCAGGTCTTATGGGAAATGCAGGGCAAAGCAATTATTCAGCATCAAAGGCAGGGCTTGTAGGCCTTACAAAATCTATTGCACGGGAGCTTGCTTCACGCAATATCAGGTGTAATGCCATTGCTCCCGGATTTATAAGTACAGATATGACAAAAACCCAGGAGGATAACCCCCTTCTTGGTATAATTCCACTTGGCAGAATGGGAAAGCCTGGCGACATTGCCGATGCTGCGGCGTTTCTCATATGCTCTGATTATATAACCGGTGAAGTGCTGCGTGTTGACGGCGGCATGGCAATGTAATGGAGGATGATTATGACTGAAAACAGAAGAGTTGTTGTAACGGGAATGGGTGCTGTTTCCCCCGTGGGTAACAGTGTTTCCGAGGCTTGGGAAAATCTTAAGGCAGGCAAAAACGCAATATCGCCTATTACACTTTTTGATACATCACTTTATAAGGCAAAGCTTGCCGCAGAGGTTAAGGATTTTGACCCTGCAAAGTATCTTGAAAAAAATGAGATTTTAAGAACTGACCGCTATGCACAGTTTGCCGTTGGGGCAGCTCAGCAGGCATTTGATGACAGCGGAATAGAAAATAATATAGACCCTGAAAAATTTTCCGTTTATTTCGGAACGGGTATCGGCGGTATCAATACCTTTGAAGCAGAGCATACAAAGCTTATGGAAAAAGGTCCCAGACGGGTTTCTCCCCTTTTCGTGCCTATGATGATTTCAAACATGGCGGCAGGAATGATTGCCATTCGTCATAAATGTCGGGGCAGTGCTATGCCTGCCGTAACGGCTTGTGCATCAGGCTCAAACGCTATCGGAGAGGCTCTTCGTCTTATCCGACACGGATATGCTGACGCCGTAATAACAGGCGGTGCGGAGGCATCTGTTTGTCCCAGTGCGGTTGCAGGCTTTGTAAACATGAAGGCTCTTTCAACCTCAGAAAACCCCAATGAAGCTTCTTTGCCTTTTGATAAGCGCAGAGGCGGCTTTGTAATCGGCGAAGGGTCTGTTGCGCTTGTTTTGGAGGAGTATGAGCACGCAGTACAAAGAGGCGCAAAAATTTACGCCGAGGTTTGCGGCTATGGCTCCTCGTGCGATGCCTATCATATCACTGCTCCCCACCCCGAAGCACTTGGGGGCGCACAGGCTATGCGTCAGGCTCTCAGAGAGGCAGGCTATAAGAACGATGAAACTGTTTATATAAATGCTCACGGCACAGGCACACATATGAATGACCTTACCGAAACCATTGCAATAAAATCAGCATTGGGAGAGGAGGCCGCATATAAGGCATATGTAAGCTCAACCAAATCAATGATAGGCCACATGCTGGGTGCGGCAGGTGCGATTGAAGCTATGGCTTGCATTCTTGCGCTCCGTGAAGGAATTATTCCGCCCACAATCAATCTTCTTGAGCCTGATGAAGAATGCGATTTGAATTATGTACCTAACAAAGCAGTAAACGCAAGCATAGATTTGGCACTTTCAAATTCCTTGGGGTTTGGCGGTCATAACGCTTGTCTGGCATTTAGGAAGGTGTGAATATGAAAGAAACAGATATTAGAAAATATGCAGGCTTAATGAAAGAATTAGGTCTTACAGGGCTTGAAATTACAGAGGACAACAAGGTTGTTCGTTTGGAACGCAGCGTTCCTTCAGGTGTGCAAGCTACCTATGCTTCGGAGACGGCGGCTATGGATGTTCCCGAAAAGCAAGCCGATAAGGGAGATGAGGACTATATCAGCGTTAAATCGCCCATTGTGGGTGTATTTTATGCTTCCCCTGCGGAAAATGTAAAGCCATATGTTTCCATTGGCGACCGTGTTGAAAAGGGAGCAACGCTTTGCATTATTGAGGCAATGAAGCTTATGAATGAAATTTCCGCAGAAGAAGGCGGCGTTATTTCTCATATATGTGTTACAAACGGTCAGGTTGTTGAATACGGAACAGAGCTGTTCAGAATTAAGAGGTAAGCTTATGAACAGAGAAGAAATAATGAAGATAATACCCCATCGTGACGATATGCTTCTTCTGGATGAGGTATATAATAAAGACGGCTATGCATACGGATACTTCAAAATTAAAGAGGATGCCTTCTTTTTAAGGGGGCACTTTCCGGGCAATCCCATTGTTCCGGGCGTGATTCTTTGTGAAATACTGGCACAGTCTGCCTGTGTTCTTCTTACAGATTCACTTAAGGAGGGGGAACTCCCCGTATATACAGGGCTTAACAATGTTAAATTCCGTTCGCCTGTCAAACCGGGAGACACCGCTGAGACAGAGTGCTTTATAAAGAAAGCAAAGCATCCCTTTTATTTTGCTGAAGGAAAAGTAACTGTTGAAGGAAGACTCTGCGTTTCCGCTGAGTTTTCGTTTGCCGTAGTAGGAGCTTAAATTATGTTTTCTAAAATACTTGTTGCAAACCGCGGAGAAATTGCCGTACGCATCATCCGTGCGTGCAAAGAAATGGGAATATCCACCGTTGCCGTATATTCCGAGGCTGACAAGAATGCGCTTCATGTTGCACTTGCCGACCAGAGCTATTGTATCGGTAAGGCGGATGTTTCCGAAAGCTACCTGAATGAAAATCAAATAATCAGCGCCGCAATTCTGGCAGGTGCTCAGGCAATTCATCCGGGATACGGTTTTTTGTCTGAGAATGCACATTTTACATCACTTTGCAAAAAAAACGGGCTGTGTTTTATAGGGCCAGACCCTGAAGATATGGAAAGGCTCAGCAATAAGGCACTTTTAAAGGAGCTTGTGAAAGGAACAAAGCTTTCCGTTATACCGGGAACAAAAGAGGTTTTAAGCGTTGAGGAAGCTTCTGAAGCCGCCGAAAAAATCGGCTACCCCGTTATGCTTAAGGCAAGTGCAGGCGGCGGCGGGCGGGGAATCAGGCTTATAAAATCACCCGATGAGCTTGAAGAGGCATATCACCAGGCAACCTCAGAGGCTGTCAGTGCCTTTGGTGACGGCTCCGTTTACCTTGAAAAATATATATTTCCCGCAAGGCATGTGGAGTTTCAGATACTTGCCGACGAATACGGAAATGTTGTCTGTCTTGGAGACAGGGATTGCTCACTGCAAAGGCATAACCAAAAGCTTATAGAAGAATCGCCCTCCCCTGCCGTCAGCGAAGAGATGCGAAGCAAGGTAATTGACGCCGTAACAGACGCCGTAAAAAAGATTGGCTATGTGGGTGCAGGCACCCTTGAATTTTTGCTGGACAGTGAAGGAAACTTTTGGTTCATGGAAATGAATGTACGCCTTCAGGTTGAGCACTGCGTAACAGAAATGCTCACAGGCTATGACCTGGTTAAGTGGCAAATCAGAATTGCGGCAGGCATTCCCCTTTCCTTCACACAACAGGAAGTGCGCTTTACAGGCTCTGCCATTGAATGCCGCATAAACGCACTGCGCTGCGGCACCCTTAAGATGCTTCATGTGCCCGGGGGGCCTTGTGTTCGTTTTGATACCTGCCTTATTGAAGGTACATCGGCAAACCCATATTATGATTCCCTTCTGGGCAAGCTGATTGTTCAGGCGAAAACAAGAGAGGAAGCGCTGAGAAAGCTCAGTGCTTCACTTTGCGAGCTTGTGATTGACGGAATTGAAACCAACATTGAAGAACAGCTTCACATAGTGGAGGACGAAAGATTTACAAGCGGAAATTATGATTTAACTTTTATGGGAAACAGGTGATAGTATGGCTTTAATAAATTTTTTGAAACCAAAGAACAAGCTTGAAGAAGGCGGCAGAAGTGCTGCTCCCGTTCAGCAGGATGCGGGGGAGCCGGAAAAAATCTGCCCAAATTGTCATAAATCAATAAGCCTCAGCCGTCTTTGGGCAAATGACCTTGTATGTCCCTGCGGGTATCATTTCAGAATGAAGGCTCGTCAGCGCATACGATTGATAACTGATGAAAATTCCTTCAAGGAAATGTTTTCCGATGTTAAAACTGCAAATCCGCTGCATTTCCCAGGTTACAGAGAAAAGCTTGAGATGGTGCATAATGTAAGCAGCGAGAATGAAGCCGTTATATGCGGTACGGCAACCATTGAAAATCAGCCCTGCTGTCTGTTTGTAATGGAATCATATTTTATGATGGGGAGCATGGGCGGCGCAGTGGGTGAAAGAATAACCGCACTGTTTGAATATGCCGCTGAAAACCGTCTCCCCGTGATTGGCTTCACTGTGTCAGGAGGAGCGAGAATGCAGGAAGGGCTTATTTCACTTATGCAAATGGCTAAAACCAGTGCGGCAGTAAAGCGTCACAGTGATTCAGGGCTTCTTTATATTGCTGTTCTGACCGACCCCACCACAGGTGGAGTTACCGCAAGCTTTGCAATGGAGGCAGATATAATCCTTGCTGAGCCTGGCGCAATGATAGGTTTTGCCGGAGCACGGGTTATAGAGCAAACCACCAGAAAATCTCTGCCAAAGGAATTCCAGAAGGCGGAATTTGTGCTTGAGCATGGTTTTGTTGACGGCATAGTTTCCCGTCTTAAGCAAAGAAAACTGTTATCTGAGCTACTAAAGCTCCATAGCGGAGGTTATGAAAATGAATGAAATTCCATATGATAGAGTTAAAATAGCACGAAACAATACAAGACCTACCGGTCTTGACTATATAAAAAATATTTTCAGCTGCTTTTACGAAATGCGTGGTGACCGTCGTTTTGCCGACGACCCTGCCATTGTAGGCGGTATCGGAAGGCTTGGTGAAATGCCTGTTACCGTTATAGCCATTGAAAAAGGTCGTACTGCCAAAGAAAGGGCACGGAGAAATTTCGGTGCGCCTAATCCGGAGGGTTATCGCAAGGCACTGCGCCTTATGAAGCAGGCTGAGAAATTCGGCAGACCTGTTGTGTGCTTTATTGATACATCAGGCGCATATTGCGGAATAGGCGCGGAAGAAAGAGGTCAGGGGCAGGCAATTGCGGAAAATCTCATGGAAATGAGCACCCTGTCCGTTCCCGTAATATCAATACTTATCGGCGAAGGTGGAAGCGGCGGTGCACTTGCCCTTGCAGTTGCCGATCGTGTGTGGATGCTGAAAAATGCCGTGTATTCCGTTATTTCTCCCGAAGGCTGTGCAAGCATTCTTTGGAAGGATTCTGCCAAAGCCGACGAGGCGGCTGCATGCCTGAAGCTCACTGCTGAAGATGCAAAAGCCCTTGGGGTTACAGAGCGAATACTGTCCGAAAGCGATATTGGGCAAACGCCTTTTTACGAGCGAATCAAAGCTCTTTTAATTGAAGAGCTTGAAGAGCTTTCCAAGGATCCCGACCTAATCGGAAAAAGGTATGACCGCTTTCGCCAATTTGGTGCGAAGCACTGACAAAGGAGTTATTATGAGCATTTATCTTAACTATTGCAAGGAAACTGTTGATGAATCGGGCGCACTTAAAAGCATTGTCCTGGACTATCCGCAGAATTTTAATTTCGGATATGATGTTGTTGACGCTTTAGCCGACCAATCACCCAATAAGACTGCACTTGTTTGGTGTGATTCCAACGGTGCAGAGCATGCCTTTACATTTCTTGATATAAAAAATTACAGTAACCGCACTGCAAATGTCATTTCAAAAGCAGGCTTTAAGCGCGGCGACCGAATTATGGTAATCTTAAAAAGGCATTATGAATATTGGTTTGTTGCCACTGCGCTTCATAAGCTTGGCATTACCATGATTCCCGCAACACATATGCTTACAGTTGGCGATATTGCCTACAGAATCAAGGCGGCAAGTGTAAATGGCGTTATTTGCACGCCGCAGAATGATGTTCCACAAAAAATAAGAGAGGCTGTCAGGGAATCAGGCAGCCACTGCAAGCTCTGGAGTGTTCGAGAAGAGGCTGACGGCTTTTCCAACCTTTCAGCGGAAATGGAGAATGCATCGGAAAAGCTGGAGCGAGTTGAAACAAAAGTGTCAGACCCCATGCTTCTTTATTTCACATCCGGCACAACGGGTGACCCTAAAGGCGTTATTCATGATTATTCTTATCCGCTGGCTCATATTGTCACCGCCAAATACTGGCATCAGGCAGAGGAAGACGGATTGCATTTCACCGTTGCGGAAACAGGCTGGGCAAAGGCGTCATGGGGCAAAATTTACGGTCAATGGCTTGTGGGAAGTGCCGTAATGGTATGTGATTTTGACAACTTTGACCCCAAACAGCTTATAACAATAATTAACCGCTACAAGGTTACCTCCTTCTGCGCTCCGCCCACAATTTACCGTTATCTGGTGAGAAAAGATATTATTGATATGCCTTCCCTTCGCCATGCAAGCACTGCAGGGGAAATGCTTGCGCCTGAGGTTTTTAAATTATTTTATGAAAAAACAGGTCTGGAGCTTTGTGAGGGCTACGGCCAGACAGAAACAACCCTTTTAACGGCTAACTTTAAAGGCTCAAAGCCGATTGCAGGCTCAATGGGCGTTGTATCACCGTTTTACAATATTGAGCTTCGTGGTAGAGACGGCGAAAAGGTTCCCGTAGGCGAGCTGGGCGAGGTGGTAATAATTCCTCCGAAAAGCGGTAAACAACCGGGTATTTTCTGTAATTATCTTGATAATGACCGTCAGTATGAATATGTATGGCGTGGCGGAGTATATCATACGGGTGATGCGGCATATATGGATTCAAACGGCTATTTCTGGTTCCACGGCAGATTTGATGACATCATAAAAACTGGAGGCTTCAGAGTGGGGCCCTATGAGGTAGAGCACACAATAATGGAGCACGGTGCCGTTTTGGAATGCTGTGTTGTAGGTGTTCCCGACCCTCTGCGAGGTCAGGCAATCAAGGCATATATTGTACTTAATAAAGGGTATGAGCCTACAAAGGAGCTTGAAAACGAAATCAAGGATTTCTGCAATAAAAAGCTTGCGGAATACAAATGGATAAGACTGATTGAGTTTACAAATACACTGCCGAAAACCATAAGCGGAAAAATCAGAAAAAACGCACTGCGAAACGCAAAATAAGACAAATTGTTCTTTTGACTTTAGAAAAATTTTATGCTATACTGACTTAAAACCAAAGTATATCAGGAGGGCATATGGCGCACATAAAGGATAAAATTGAAGAAATACTCCGCAATAATATATGCGGTTATCATGAATATACTTTTGGCGAAAACAGGCATATCAGCTATGCGAGCAGTAATTTATGTGATATGCTTGGCGTACAAGAAGGCGATCTTCTCAGTGAAAATGAAGACCGTTATATTTCCTTTGTGCATCAAAAGGACAAGGCCTCTTATAAAGAATTTATGGAAAACCTCTCCACAGGCGCATGTGAACGGAAATCTCTCCGATACAGGCTTGTTATAAAGGGTGGAACTGTTATATATGTGAATGATACCATATTTACACAACAAGACGGCGATGTACTGAAAGGCTACAGCACTCTTTCCGATATAACGCAGATGAAATCGGAAAACAGTAATCTGACTTATCTTAATGATACGATTCCCTGCGGTTTTGTAAAATACACATGTGAGAAAGAGCCGCATATAACCTATATAAACAGACAGATGCTTGAAATGATAGGCGCAAATGAAATCAAAGGTGCTGAAATAGATTATTCGGACCTATATTGGAACAACATTTATTTTTTAATACCTTTTGAAGAAAGGCGGAGGTTTGCCCACTATCTTGAGCAGGTTTATCAAAGCGGTGCACCTATTGCCGGCGAAATAACAATTATGCGCTGTGACGGCAGTAAAATTCGTGTTTTCGGTTGGGTAACAAAATGTGTGAATGAAAACGGCAGTGAAGAATATCAGAGCGTGTGCATTGATATTTCCCAAAGATATGAACAGGACAAAGCCAGAGAATTAGACAGGTATTTAAAGGCGCTTACCGATGTATATGACATGATTTTCAAATATGATTTTACAGAGCGCACCGTTTCCTGTCTGTGCAGTGACTGCTCAACCGTTTTTCACTTGGTGAAAAATGTACCCATGCAGATGCATGAAGCAACAAACAAATGGGTTGAAGACTGTGTTTGCGGCAGTGAAAAACAGTCGGTGCACGAATTTTTCAACTTGTTTTTTAAGGAGAGTGACGCACCGCATAGCTCTGCGCCCAATCAGATTATTTACCATGCCAAGGCAACTGACGGCACACTGAAAACATATACGGGAATTTTCATCACCGTTGATTCCTCTGTAAAGCTTTTCTGCGCCAGAAATCTATCAGGTGAGGACGAGGCAATTCTTCTGAAAAATGAAAACGCCTCTCTCAGGCGTATAAATCAGAATATGCAGGAGCTTTGCATGCATTTTACCGACGGTATTGCGGCGTTTGAAATTGTAAATGATTTTGTCACTCCCCTTTACGCCAGTGATAATATTTGTAATTTCTTCGGTTATACAAGAGAAGAATGGCTCAATTTAATGAAGGTTAAAACTCCGATTAAGGATTTTATCGGTAAAAAGATTACATATAAAGCCGTACTTGAATTTATTGAAAACGGTGAGGCTGAATTTGTGTATTTTGACATAGAAACACAGACCACCCGTAAAATAAAGGTAATATGTTCACAAAAGGATGATACAAATTCGGTGCGTTATGTTATGATGTACCGCATGGACACAAAAGAAGCTTCAAAGGCTGAATCTGCAGAAAACAAAAACACGGTAAAAATCCGTACCTTCGGATATTTTGATGTTTTTGTGGGCAACAGACCCATTGCATTTAAAAGCCAGAAGGCAAAGGAGCTTTTCGCAATACTTGTTGACCGCAGAGGAGGATTTGTTTCCTCTGATGAGGCTATCAGCTTTCTATGGCCGGAGGAGCCTTCAAATTCCGTAACCCTTGCCAGGTATCGCAAGGTTGCGCTGAGGCTGAAAAACATTCTCGGCGAGTATGCGATTTCCGATATTATGGAGTCCGTAGACGGAAAGCGCAGAATTGTTGTTGACAAGGTCGATTGTGATTTATACAATTATCTGTCAGGGCAAAAAGAATATGCACATCTTTTTAAGGGAAGCTATTTATCAAATTACAGCTGGGCTGAAACAACCCTTGGAGAGCTTAGCGGAGAAATATACTGAACAAAGGAAATAGGAAAATGCATGATTTAATTCGCAAAATAAATTATTACGAAACAGACAGAATGGGGATAACCCACCATTCAAACTATATAAGATTTATGGAGGAGGCACGGCTGTATTTTCTTGACGAATGTGGCTATGGGTTAAGAAAATTTGAGGAAATGGGCATTACCTCCCCCGTTGTTTCTGTGGAATGCGAATACAAAGCTCCCACAACATTTGATGATGAAATAAAAATCAGCCTGGGTGTTGAAGAATATAACGGTGTAAAGCTTACGCTTTACTATGAAATAACAAACACACAAACGGAGAAAATTGTTTGTGTGGGAAAATCGGCACACTGCTTCATAAACGAAAAAGGTATGCCGATTTCCGTGAAAAAGCATTTCCCCGAATTTGACGCTCTGTTAAAATCTTTAAAAAAATAAAACAGGGATTTTAAAATAGTCCGGACCGCAAGAAAATATGATAAAGCATTTATGGTAGAAATTCGTTATAAAACGAATTTCTACCATAATCTTTTTATTATTATTTTCTTGCTTTATGCGGTCTGTGCATTTTTCTGTAGCCCGTTTTTATTTTACTGTATAATATCCCTTTATAAGAATAAGGCAGTCGGAGGAGGCCTTCACGCCTCGCCCGTCACCAACAGGAGTTACAAGCAAATGATTTCCTTGCACCTCTGTTCCCGAAGGAAGGTCATATCCCATTGTGACATCGCTTAATCCCCCGCTTGCAGTACCGACTACACTGCAGCTTCCCATTCTCAAAATAAGCTCTGTTCCCGCATCGCAAACGGCAGAAGTACCTGCCTTCAAAGTAACAAGCTTAAAGGTTGAAGCCGTGTCTATATAAGGATAAACCACGCCGTCAATATAGCTTTTTGTTACAAGCGGGTCGCCGTCGGTTCCGGGCTGTGCCGCAAGGGAGCCTGCGACGAAAAGCAGTAACACTCCTGCGATAATTATTGATACTCTTTTTTTCATCATTAGTCAACTCCTCGTTCATTCTAAGCCAAAGCTTATGGAAATAGCTTCATTCACTTTATCCATTTCCATTTCGTTAAGCCTGCCTATCTTTTCTCTTAAACGCTGTTTATCTATTGTACGAACCTGCTCAAGCAGGATTACGCTGTCGCGGCTTAGCCCATACTCCTTTGCATCTATTTCAATATGTGTCGGAAGCTTTGCCTTGTTAATCTTACTGGTTATAGCCGCAGCAATAACCGTTGGGCTGTACTTGTTTCCAACATCATTCTGAACTACCAGAACAGGTCTTATTCCACCCTGCTCCGAGCCTATAACGGGGCTTAAATCAGCGTAAAAAATATCACCGCGTTTTACTATCACATTTTTCACTCTCCGATAAAAAATCCTCGTAGATTTTATATGCACATTCATCGGATAAAAAGGATTTCTCTGCAATAGAAAGATTGATGCTTCCCATGTTCCGGTATCCGCTTGCCATCTCTTTTTTTAGTTCAATTCTGCGCCTTTCACGCAGATACTGTCTCATTGCCAGCGCAACAATTTCACTGCGTGAATATTTATCATTCTTCGCAGCATCATCTATCTCTTCAATAAGTGATGACGGAAGCGATATTGATATTCTGCGCTGTAAGTCTTTCCCCATTTGCCACGCCTCCTAAAATGAATACTAAATACATTATACATCATTTTTTCGACAAGGTCAAATGTAAGTTATTCCAATGAGCCGTAAGCTGTATGTAATACGGCTTTGTGCTATCTACATTTTCATTATGCACCGAAAAAACCTATTGCATACATTTATTTTTAAATCAGGAAAAAGTCAGCGTTTTAAACGCCTCAGAAATATTTTCAATAAGGTCTCCGCTTGTAGTTGAATATGCGCCAAGCTTTCTTTCGCATATGGTGCCTGCCAAAGCGTGAAGATAAACTGCCAGCACGGCACTGTCTGATATATTAAGCCCCTGAGCTGCAAGGGAAGCGCAAATTCCTGCCAACGCATCCCCTGAGCCTGCTTTTGCGAGAGCACTGGTTGATATTAGGGAAACATAAGCCTTCCCATCTTTATTTACAATAACTGTCCGTGCTCCTTTCAAAAGCACATTACAGAGTGTTTGTTTTACAAACACATCTGCGTATTCCGGTCTGTTTTTTTCAAGCTCAGGAACCGAAACGGAGCTGATTCTTGAAAATTCCAAGGGGTGTGGCGTTAAAAGCACATTCTTATTTTTTATAATATCCAAATGTCCGCTGAGTGCATTTATTCCGTCGGCATCAATTATGACGGGGCAACGGGCATATTTTAAAACATTACCTATCATTTTTTCATGGTGTCCCTTTCCGATGCCGCAGCCTATCAATACAGAGTCTGCCTTTGATATTTCCGCAATAGCCTGTTTATTCAGCCTTGGGGATATTACTCCCCTTTTTTCAGGCACGGAAATTATGACAGCCTCTTTTACCATTATATTCAGCGAAGCACATATTGACCACGGGGCAATAATTTTTACCATGCCGCAGCCGCTTCGCTGTGCGGCTTGTGCCGCCATAGCCGCCGCACCTGCCATGAATTTGCTTCCGGCTATAATTACCGCCGTTCCGTAAGTGCCTTTATGGGAAAGCCTCTCCCTTTTCGGGAGAAGCTTTTTCGCTAAATCATTTGTTATTACAGCTACTCCGTCTGTATTGGGGCATTGGATTCCCACTTCTTTTATAACTATCTCACCGCAGGAATTTACGCATTGGTTGTAAATCATGCCCTTTTTAGGGGCTGTGAAGGTAATTGTTTTATCCGCCTTTACACAAACACCCTCACCCGTGTCCGCATCCATTCCCGACGGAATGTCTGCACTTACAACATAGGCGTTAGCGGCGTTTATTTCTTCAATTGCAATTTTCGGGTTGCCCGTTACTGTGCCCTTTATACCTATTCCGAAAATTGCATCAAAAATGCATTCAAATCCCTTGGGGCTATTCCCTATTGTCTGCATTTCAATCCCAATGTCGCAGGCTGCTGAGCAAAGCGCCGCACATTCGGGAGTTTTCGGCTCCTCCACCTGAACTATACATACCCGTTTCCCTGCTTTTCTTAAAAGAATGGCAGTGGCGTAACCGTCACTGCCGTTATTTCCTTTTCCGCAGTAAACCAGTACAGAATTAAAGGTTTTTAATTCTTCAAAGCAAGCATTTGCAGCATTTCCTATAAGCTGCATAGAGCTTGTCCTTTCCATTGCGTGCTTTTCAGCCGCCCTGATTTCTTCCGCAGATAAAAATATCATTTTTTCACGCCCTATTCGTAAATGTGAACCTTTGAACGGGAATATTGCTCAAGCATTTCCAGTGCCTCGTGAGGCGGCTCAAAAAACACAATGGTTTTTCCCTGTTTCTCAACAACTGCAAAGTAAACTATAGCTTCCTGCCTTCCCGTTGTGGCATAAATTCTTCTGTCATACTGCTTGTTTCTGTATTCGGAGTAAATGGGGTCTTTAACAGATGCAATTATCTCCGTATCTGCCATTGTAAACGAAATAAGCCGTTTTCTCCTGGACTTATTCATTATTAAATCAACATCAACAATGTCATTGGTGATTATATATTCAAATTCCTTTTTGAACATTCCTGATAGTATTCGTGCACCGTAAAGCGCACCCAGCAATATCAAAAGAGCTATTCCAATCATATTGTACGGCATAAGCGTCACAAGCATGACCAAACCGATGAAGCACGCAGCAACATACAGCATAACTGTCATAATAATATCCGCAACAGTATTTTTCTTTTTCACAATAAATTCTTTAAAAACCACCGGACATTTCTCCTTTTATTCTACCAATATTGACTCATGGCCGTTAGTATTCGATGGCAAGCTGACTCCCGGAGAAGTATTTGTTGTTGGGTGAGAGCCTCCGTCTTGGGAATTTGAACTGCCGCCTTCTACTGTGGATGGTTCCTCCCCGATTTCGTCTTCTACGGCACCGTCTATAAAGCCCTCAACATTTTCATTCTTTTCCACAATCTCTCTTGAACCTGAAGTCAGTTCATTTTTATTAAATGCATACCGATGCATGGTACATACCTTTTTCGGTATATCATCCTTATCATACAATTCCGACTTAAGCTCTGTGCAGGCAGGCGTTGCACGCAGTCCGCTTGCGGCGCATACCATTATAGAATACTTATCGTCAGTGCTTGTAACAAATTCCTTGTTGGGAAGGTCCTTATGAATTTCTTTCATAACCTTTCCCCAAGCCACTGCCGCAGGGTTTGAGGGGAATCCTCTGAGAGATGATGGCTGGTCATAGCCAAACCAAACGGCACCCACATAGTATGGGGTAAAGCCCACAAACCACCTGTCGTTGTTACTTGATGTTGTACCTGTTTTACCTGCAACACGCATTCCGGAAATTCTTGCTGCTCCGCCTGTACCGCTGTTTACGGCGTCAGTCAGCATACTTATCATGTCATCCGCCGTGCTTTCACTGATTGCAATTTGCTCCTGCCCCTTGTGCTCAAGAAGCACTCTGCCTTCGGAGTCAAGAACCTTTGTATAAAGAGTAGGCTCAATATATTTACCGCCGTTGGGGAAGGTGGCATATGCGGCGCACATTTCAAGAACGGAAACACCGTCTGTCAGTCCGCCTAAGCCTATTGCCGAAAGAACCTTGTCGGTATACACCTTTCCGCCTCTTGTTTCGGAGTCAACAAGTGTTGAAATATGGTAATTATTCTGAACAAAGTCAAATGCCGCCTCAGGTGTAAGATAGTTGCAAATCTTAACGGCAGGAACATTTCGGCTTCCCCTTAAAGCCGCACGAACAGTTATTCTGCCCAAAAATTTTCTGTCATCATTTCTGGGAGTCCAATCCCCAACAGTATAGGAGGAGTCATTCACAATGGTTGACGGACTTACAAGCCCATATTCAATGGCAGGTGAATAAACTGCCAAGGGCTTAATTGTGGAGCCGGGCTGACGAAGAGTTTGTGTTGCACGGTTAAGAGTTCTGTTAGCCTCTTTCTTACCTCTTCCGCCAATAAGCGCCTTAACCTGCCCTGTGTAGGGATCCATTATAACCATGGAGGACTGAGGCTGAACGCTTCCGCTTGTCTTTTTGAAGGTGTTTTCATCATTATAAACTCTGTCAAGGATTTCCTGTATTTCAGTGTCCATTGAAAGATAGATTTTTAATCCCCCGTTATAAAGCACCTTGCTTGCATATTCCTTGGTATAGTCTTACTCTTTCATTAAATCGGCAAGAACCTGGTCTATTGCCGCATCGGTAAAATAGCTCTGGAT
>JAXJXW010000079.1:0-13197 GCA_036307325.1 Clostridia bacterium | reverse complement strand
TGAAATTATTCTTTACTCACAAGCCACTCGCAACGCAGAATAATTGCATTGGAGGGCATTCTTATCAAAACCTTATCAGAAGAAGTGGGCGAAGTCCGAAAAGCCTTGTAAACACTGGGTTTTTCGGCTTTTTCAAATTATTCCCACTCGATTGTTGCCGGGGGTTTTGATGTTATATCGTAAACAATACGGTTGATGTGCTTTACTTCGTTTACAATGCGATTGCTTACCTTTTCAAGAACATCATATGGTATGCGTGCCCAATCTGCCGTCATGAAGTCTGTGGTGGTAACGGCACGGAGAGCAAGGGTGTAATCATATGTCCTGAAGTCACCCATAACACCAACGCTTTTCATGTCTGTAATTACGGCGAAATACTGGTTTATACCTCTGTCAAGCTTGGCGTTTGCAATTTCCTCACGGAAAATTGCATCAGCGTCACGAAGGATTTCAAGTTTTTCTTTGGTAATGTCACCTATTACGCGAACGGCAAGTCCGGGACCGGGGAAGGGCTGACGCCACACAAGGGCGTCGGGAATACCAAGCTCTGTTCCCAGTTTTCTGACCTCATCTTTAAACAACATTCTAAGTGGTTCAACAATTTCTTTAAACTTTATAACATCGGGAAGTGCACCTACATTGTGATGGCTTTTAATGGTTGCGCTTTTGCCGTCACCGCTTTCAACCACATCGGGATAAATTGTTCCCTGAACAAGATAGTCAACCTCGCCGATTTTGTTTGCTTCGTCTTCAAACACGCGGATAAATTCTTCGCCGATTATGCGGCGTTTCTTTTCAGGGTCGGTAACACCTGCAAGCTTTGAAAGAAATCTGTCCTCGCAATTTACACGGATAAGGTTAATATCAAATTGCTTTGTGAAGATTTCTTCAACCTGGTCGCCCTCGTCTTTTCTTAAAAGACCGTGGTCAAGGAAGATACAGGTAAGATTTTTGCCCACCGCACGGCTGAGAAGAACTGCCGCAACAGAACTGTCAACACCGCCTGAAAGTGCACAGAGCACCTTTTTGCCTGCGTATTTTTCTTTTGCAAAATCTATATAGCTTTTTGCGTAGTTTTCCATTTTCCAATCGCCGTTTGCACCGCAGATGCTGAGGAAATTGCCCAGCATTTTTTCGCCGAAAACGGTGTGGTTTACTTCGGGATGGAACTGAACTCCGTAAAGCTTTTTTTCATCATTGCCATATGCCGCAACGGGGCACGCCTCTGTTGTACCGATTATTCTGAAGCCTTCGGGAACATGGAAACATAGTCCGTGTGGCTCATCCAACATACGCCGCTGTTTTCAATACCGTCAAACAAGGGGCTTTCTTCAAGCTTAACAATTGTTTTGCCGTATTCACGGGTTTGAGCACTTTTAACTGTGCCGCCAAGCATATGACTCATAAGCTGAGCACCGTAGCATATGCCCAAAACGGGAATGCCAAGCTCAAAAATTTCTTTGGAGCAGCGTGGTGCGTCTTCACCGTATACGCTGTTAGGTCCTCCCGTAAAAATTATACCAATCGGGTTTTTAGCCTTAATTTCATCAATTGTGCGAGTATAAGCCATTACTTCACAATATACATTGTGTTCACGCACACGGCGTGCAATAAGCTGATTATACTGTCCGCCGAAGTCAATAACAATAACTGTTTGTTTATCCATTGTGCAAAAACATCCCTTCAAAATGCGTCTTTATATTATGATACCAAACAGGGCATACTTTTTCAAGCATATTTTTGCTCTGTTTGAAAATTTACTTTTATTGAATGCGGTTCCAAAATATACATAAAAGATTTTATGCCTTGTTTGTCGAATATATAGGCGAGGGGGTCAATATGTGCATTGCCTTTTCCGCAGCAATGCGCCGAGAAAAGAAAAATTTGCGGAAAGAAAGGTTTTGATAAAATGAGAATAAGAAAAATAATTATGACGGCAACAGCCGCCGCCATGATTCCCGTAACTGCATTGGCAAGCACCAGCTACACGGTGCAAAAAGGGGAGTCCTACTGGATTATATCACAAAAATTCGGAACAAGTCTTTCGAGTATTCTGAGTGCCAATAATGCTACGGAACAAACATCTCTCAATGTTGGGGAGGTAATAAAAGTGCCGTCTAATACATACAAAGCCCAGAAGGGCGATACTTTTTATCTGATTGCACAGCGCTGTAATGTCAGCCTGAACGCCTTGCTTGCGGCTAACGGTGCAAATTCCTCAACGGTGCTGAATATCGGCGATGTTGTGAAAATTCCGGAACCCTCAGGTAATTATATTGAACACATAGCCGTAAAGGGTGACACTTATTGGCTTTTATCACAAAAATACGGCGTCAGCCTTTCAAGCATTCTCAGCCTCAACAATAAGACGGAGAGCTCCGTTTTAAACATCGGAGATGTTGTAAAAATCCCTGCAAGCGGAGCAACCTCAACACCGTCAGCTCCGTCGCAGGGAACGGGCAATTACATCACTTATTCTACATATACGGTTCAAAAAAATGATACCTTATGGGATATTGCAATAAAATGCGGAATTCCCTTGCAGGAGCTTCTTGATGCGAATAAATTGGCCGAATCAAGCTACATATATCAGGGGATGAAGCTTACATATCCCGTTCACCATATAGGCGTGAAGCCAACACCGTCTGACAAATACGGAGAGCTTCTTGATTGGTTCAGCGAAGCGCAGTATGTGCTTCCTATAAATGCTGACTTTAAAATTGTTGACCTGGCAACGGGAGCAAGCTTTAACGCGCGAAGAACCGTAGGGTCGGGCCATGCAGACTGTGAACCGCTGACCGCTGAAGATACTGCCAAAATGAAGAAAATATGGGGCGGAACCTTCAACTGGAATAAAAGAAGCGTTCTTGTAATTTATGGTGGCAGAAAAATTGCCGCAAGCATGGCAGGTATGCTCCATGCAGGGAACGAGTCAGCCCCCGGAGGGGCATGGGTTTCCTGGCGAAGTGACAACTACGGCGCAGGAATAAATTACGATTATGTAAAGGGAAATAACGCTGACGGCCATTTCGATTTGTATTTTTATAATTCTATAGGCCACAGCAGCGGCACTGTAAATTCAACCCACCAGGCAAATGTACTCAAAAGCGCAGGAAAGTAAAAAATTATTCCCCGTTGAGCTTTGAAGCACGCTCCATAGCTTCGTCAATATTGGCGCAGAAGTTTTCTTCGCCGAAATACTGGTAAAGCCCTGCCTTTTTGATTGCACGCATAGGCTGTTCGTTAACATGGGAGAATATAACTGTTATCCCCTTATCCTTACAGCGTTTTACAAAGCTGTCCATGTGGCGGAGAGCATCTGTATCAATAGAGGGCACGGAGCGCATTCTCAAAATAACGCATTTTGTGAAATTCTTGGTTTTTATCATCTGAAGCTGGCGTGCAACGGCGAAAAACATGGGACCGTTTAATTCATACACGCTGATATGCAGGGGAACATCCATGTGATCCTCGCTTTTATCGTATTTCCAGCTTTCGATACGGGATTCCTCGCTCATTCTCTTAAGGAAAAGAACGCAAGCGGCAACAATACCCACTTCTATCGCTATAACAAGGTCGATCACAACGGTGAGAACGAAGGTTAACACAAGCACTATAATATCGCTTTTGGGCGATGATTTAACAAGGTGGACAAAGGAACGCCACTGGCACATGTTGTAAGCAACATTTATCAATATGGCGGCGATAGCACTCATGGGGATATATGCCGCATAAGGCATAAGAACAACAAGAACCAAAAGAAGAACTATACTATGAACAATGCCCGTTACGGGTGTTCTTCCGCCGCTTTTTATATTTGCGGCGGTTCTTGCTATTGCGCCTGTTGCGGGAATTCCTCCGAAAAGGGCAGAACCGATATTTGCCGCACCCTGGGCGATAAGCTCAGTATTGGAACGGTGGTGCTTTGAAATCATTCCGTCTGCAACAACGCAGGAAAGAAGAGACTCTATTGCCGCAAGGATTGCTATTGTTAAAGCATCAGGAATAATTGAAGAAAGAGAGTGTATTGTAAAAGCGGGAAGCTTAAATGAGGGCAGGGAATTACTAAGCTCATAAAGACTTCCGATTGTGTTGACCTTAAGACCTAAAAGCTGTACCATTGCTATGCTGACTGCAACTGCAAGGAGGGAAGCAGGGATTTTGTCGTTTATTTTAGGCCACAGACCAAGTATTAAAAGGCAGACGAGACCTACGAAAATTGCCTGTAAATTGATGGTTGAAGCGTTGGCTATGAAAGTCTCAAGCTTTTCAATGGTTTCTATGGGGGCTTCGCCGTTTTGGTATGTTACGCCGCAAAAATCTTTTAATTGACCGATAAGCAATGTCACGGCGATTCCGGCAGTAAAGCCTGTTGTAATGGTAAACGGAATAAATCTTATTAAATCGCCCAGCTTAAACAGCCCCATGATTATAAGAAAGATACCCGCAATGACCGTTGCCAGTGCAAGACCGCCCATTCCGTTGCGTGCAACTATGCCTGCAACAATGGTTGCAAAAGCTGCGGTAGGACCTGTTATCTGCACGCTGCTGCCACCTAAAAGTGCCGCAATAAAGCCTGCAATGATGGCGGTATAAATACCTGCCTCCGGGGTAACACCCGATGCAATGGCAAGGGCTATTGAAAGGGGAAGTGCAATTACAGCAACAATTATTCCCGCTATTATGTCTTTAATGAACTGCTCTTTACTATATTTTTTTAAATCGGTAAAAAGCATTGGTGAAAAAATGTTCATATAAGCATTCCTTTCCGAGGTTTGTGTCATTTTAAATTATTATACTACTCAAAAAGGTGCATTTCAAGGGAAAAACGAGAAAAATAAAGAAATATTGCACCTTTAGTGACAGTTTATCGTAGGAAAATTTAATGGCATACCGCAATTAAAAACGGTATGCCATTAAATTTTGCCCATTACCTGTTCACAGGGAAATGCCCCGCAAATAAGTTCTATTTCAAAATGTCTGCTATAATGTCCTTCGGAATTTCAAACTCGGGACACCCCTGTGCTCCGGCAGCAACCTCATATTTGTCAAAGCAAATTACAATATTGCCGTTATCATTTATAAAGAAATTCTGGTCTTTTTTGATTTTTTCAAAGTTCTCGAAATCTTCTTGGTCTATCCAGAAATAACCGGAGCCGTTTTTATTTTGTTTCCGCATTTCCTCAATGATATATTCGCTTATGGGGGTTACATAATCTGCGTTCTTTTTGAACAGAGAATTGAGCTCTATAAGAGTGCCTGTTTTTTTATCAATGTTGTAAAACCTGTGTGTTGTCGAAGAAGAGCCTGCAAAATTAACTATATAACTGTCAATGGCAAGTATGTTTTCGTTATCAGTGCGGACGATGTAATTCGCCTCGACTCCCATATGAAAATTCTTATCTCCATATTCCTCGCTCAGTTCTTTTACATCCTTTTCAAACGCGGCAATGACCGCATTGGCATTTTCGGCAAATTCCTTGTTGAGCTTATCCTGAAGCTCTTTATCAAGAAGGCCTTCAATTTTAGGGGTAACAACCTTTGCCTCGTAGTTCTCCTCGTAAACCTCAAAACGGCCTAATGTTACAATCTTAACGGCCGTTCCCAATATGGGAATGTCACTTACCGCATACGCAAGGTTTGGGATGCAGTTAAAAATCAGAATAAATGCTGCAGCTACGCCTGCTGCACTGTATGCAACCTTCCTGAGCCAATTTCCCGATACAATTTTTTTGTTCATTTTACATCTCTCCATTTCCTGAATTTCTTTGTCAATATTGAAAGGAGCCTCTATGGAATTTTTCATTTTCTCGCTATGGGATTTCATGCGCAACCTGAATTCAGTATCTTTCATAACTTTTCGTCTCCTTCCAAAAGTTTTTTTAATTCATCAAGTGCGGTTTTTGTTCTGTATTTTACTGTGGATGCGGGAAGCTTCAATAATTTCGCCATCTCATCATAAGTCATATCATTATAAAACTTGAGCGTTATGTATATTGATGATTTGGAACTCATTTTACAAATTGCATCCATTATCTCCAGTTCATCTGTCGGGATACTGTAAAACACATTCAGATTATCTGTTAATTCGTTGGTGTAGCGTTTGCTTTTCAAAAAGTTTTTGCATTTATTTATAACAATGCGGGTAAGCCATGTTTTAAAATATTCTTTATTTTTAAGATTACTAAATGCCTGATACGCTGACAGTGCGGCATCCTGCAACACATCTTTTGCGTCCTCTGTATTATGCAAATACCCAATAGCAACCAAAAACAAAGCTCTTTCGTGCTTTCTGTATTCCTGTTCGAACAGTTGCTGCAATATTACTCCTCCTTTCGATTTTGTAAGGCCTTTACGTCTATTAGACAACTCAGACTGAAAAAAAGTCAGACAAAACAAAAATTTTTTTTAATTTTATCACAAAAAAGGCATCAAGTAAACTAACAGTGATACATTGTTTCTAATAAAATAATTGATTTTTATTTATTCGAGTATTATAATGATAAAGTATGTTTGACATAACATAAATGTAAATGAGGTTATAAAATGCTTAAAGCTTTTAAGGATAACAGGCGTTATTTTGTAAAAGGCATGCGTGACGCAATACCTATTGGATTGGGATATTTTGCCGTGGCGTTTTCTTTGGGAATTGCTGCTAAAGATGCAGGACTTTCGCCTTTTCAAGGATTTTTGCTGAGCTTTCTTGAGAACGCATCGGCAGGTGAATTTGCAGGGATAGTCTCAGTGGCGGCAAATTCTTCGTATTTTGAGGTTGCGCTGATAACCTTTATTACCAATGCACGGTATTTTCTTATGAGCTGTGCACTTAGCCAAAAGCTTCATCCGAATACGGCACTGCACCATAGAATGCTTATCGGATTTGATATTACTGATGAAATTTTCGGCATATCAATTGCTCAGGAAGGCTATTTGAATCCGTTTTATTCATATGGGGCAATGGTTTCATCAATTCCCTATTGGGCAACGGGAACAATGCTGGGGATTATTGCGGGAAATATACTACCGCTACGCATTGTAAGTGCGCTCAGCGTTGCACTGTATGGAATGTTTCTGGCAGTAATTATCCCGCCCATAAAAAATAATAAAATTATCGGAGGTCTTGTAGCGGTAAGCTTTGGGGCAAGCTATATGTTTGCACATTTTCCGCCTGTTTCATCTCTTTCAGACGGCACCCGCACAATTATACTTACAGTTTTAATCTCTGCCGTTGTCAGCATTATATTCCCGTTGAAGAAGGAGGAGAGCGAAAGTGAAGCATAACATATATATTTACATAATGGTTATGGCAGGTGTGTCATACGCCATAAGGGTTTTGCCTCTCACGCTTATAAGAAGGCAAATTACAAATACATTTATTCGCTCGTTTTTGTATTATGTGCCGTATGTGACGCTGGCGGTGATGACATTCCCGGCAATATACGAATCAACCAATTCCCCCATTGCGGGATTTGCGGCGCTTATTGCGGGGGTTTTGGCGGCATGGTATTCTGAAAATCTGTTTATTGTGGCTTCAACCTGTTGTTTAGTGGTATTTATAATTGAATTATTCATATAAAAATACGGTCGGTGTAAAGAGATTGCTTTACGCCGACCGTATTTATTTTGTAAAGTGTCATATGCCGGCTTAAAAGCATATGTTAGACAAGGGAGGTATTTTCGTATTAAAAGGAGATTTTTCAATGAAAAAACAAACACAAAGCGTTATGTCATTGAGTAAATTGCCTTTAGGTCATAAATGCAAGGTAAGAAGGCTGATAGCTGACGGCTCAATAAGAAGAAGATTTTTAGACCTTGGCTTAATAAACGGAACTGAAATAACCGCACTGGGTAAAAGTCCGTCGGGCGACCCCGTGGCATATTTTATACGAGGATCGGTTATTGCATTGAGGTCGGAAGACGCTTCGCTGATTTTGGTAGAAAAAATGTAAATATGGCTTAAATGCAATTTACTTTTTATATATAATTTTAATTGGAGGAAGTCAATATGGGATTAACTAAACAATCAACGGGCTTGCTTGCAATGGGCGAAGACTTAAAATTCCCCAAAAACTCCGAGGATGAAAAAATCATAGCTTTGGGAGGAAACCCGAATGTGGGGAAAAGCACGGTTTTTAATAACCTGACAGGGCTGAAACAGCACACGGGAAATTGGCCCGGAAAAACCGTTACCAATGCCGCAGGCAGGTTTGCATGCCGTGGTAAGCAGTTTATTCTGGTTGACATTCCCGGCACATATTCATTGATGGCAAATTCAGAAGAAGAAGAGGTTGCAAGAGATTTTCTGTGCTTTTCAAATCATGACGCCGCCGTAATAGTGGTAGATGCAACCTGTCTTGAACGAAATCTGAATTTGGTTTTTCAAACGGCGGAAATAACAGATAAGGTAATTGTCTGCGTAAATCTATTAGACGAGGCTGAGCGCAAGGGAATAGAAGTTGACCTGAAAAAGCTGTCTTTACTGCTGGGTGTTCCCGTTGTGGGAACAAGCGCCGCAACAGGTAAGGGCTTAAATCGCCTTACGGATATTATCCATGATGTGGCATGTGAAAAAGTGATTCCAATGCCGAAAAAAATTATATATAATGAACAAATAGAGGGTGCTATTGCAATAATAGCACCTACACTTAAAGAAAGATTTACAGGAAAAATAAGCGAAAGATGGCTTGCCCTTAAGCTTCTGGAAAATGACGATTCACTTATAAAAGCAATAAACAAATATCTGAATACGGACTTGTCCAGCGACGGAGAAATTATGGCAAAGCTTAATGAAGGGCGTGAGTTTCTCAGTTCAAGGGGTATTGACTCGGAGCTGCTTCGTGACAATGTCGTTTCCTCAATTATTAAAGAGTCCGAGAAAATATGTACCGAGGCGGTAAGCTTTACCAATGAAAAATACGATTCGTCAGACAGAAGGATAGATAAAATATTAACCTCAAAAAGGTTTGGAATACCCATAATGATTGCGCTTTTGGGTATTGTATTCTGGCTTACGATTACAGGGGCAAATTATCCTTCGCAGGTGCTTTCAAAGGCTTTGTTTTACCTTCAGAACAAACTGACATGGCTTTTTAATTACATAGGCGCGCCAAAATGGTTGGAGGGCGTGCTGGTGCAGGGAATGTATAAAACGCTGGCATGGGTTGTTGCGGTGATGCTTCCACCCATGGCAATATTTTTCCCGATTTTCACACTTCTTGAAGATTTGGGCTATCTTCCCAGAATAGCGTTTAATCTGGATAACTTTTTTAAGAAGTCCTGCGCATGCGGAAAGCAGGCTCTTACTATGTGTATGGGGTTTGGGTGTAATGCCGCAGGGATTATAGGCTGCCGTATAATTGATTCCCCCCGTGAAAGGCTTATTGCCATAATCACAAATAATTTTGCACCTTGTAACGGCAGATTTCCCATACTTATTGCCATGATAACAATATTTTTCACACCCTTCTTTACAGGGCCGTTTAAATCGGTAATATCGGCAATGCTTTTGGTGGGCGTGATTGTTTTGGGCGTTTTTATGTCGCTGATGATGTCAAAGCTATTGTCAAAAACCATCCTGAAGGGAATGCCCTCCTCTTTTACCTTAGAGCTTCCCCCTTATCGGAAGCCCCAGATAGGGAAGGTGATTGTGCGGTCAATAGTTGACAGAACGCTTTTTGTTCTTGGAAGGGCGGCAAGCGTTGCCGCACCTGCAGGGATTTTAATATGGATTATGGCAAACATAACCGTTGGCCATATGACGCTTATGGCCCACTGTGCGGAATTTTTGAATCCCTTTGCCCGTGCAATCGGTCTTGACGGATATATACTTATGGCATTTATTTTGGGCTTTCCTGCAAATGAAATTGTTGTGCCCATAATAATTATGAGCTACACCGCATCATCAAGCATTACGGAGCTTGAAAGCTTTGTGCAGCTCAGAGAGCTGCTTGTTCAAAACGGCTGGACATGGCTGACGGCACTTTGTGTTATGCTTTTTTCTCTAATGCACTGGCCCTGCAGCACAACCTGCCTGACCATAAAAAAAGAAACACAAAGTATGAAATGGACTGCAATATCCTTTTTGGTGCCAACCGTAACCGGCATTGTAATTTGCTTTGTTATAACAAGCGTTGTAAGGCTTCTGGGCTTTGCGGTGTAAGAGAAAATAAAAAAATGGCTGATTCCGCTATGGTTTCAGCCATTTTTTATTGGGAAGTTAATTGTTATTACCGTGCCTTTCCCATATTCACTGTCAAGCTTGATTTTTGCGCCGAGATATTCTGCGGCGTGTTTTACAATTGAAAGACCCAAGCCCGTAGACCCGTTTTCACGGGAGTGGCTTTTGTCAACCCTGTAAAATCTTTCAAAAATTCTGCTTTGATGCTCAGGGAGTATTCCTATGCCGTTATCCGCAACGGAGATAGTGGCATTTTCCTTGTCCGATGATACGGTGATTTTTACATCGCCGTCTTTTTTGTTGTATTTAATAGCGTTTTCGCAAAGATTAAATACAATTTCATGCAAAAGCCGTTTAACACTGAAAACGGGAACGCTCTCTCCTGACAGGGATATTCTGACGCCGTGTTTTTGTGCAGAAGCTTCAAGCTCTTTTATAACCTCGGAGGCAACCGCAAACAGGTCAGTATTTTCAAAGGGCATTTCTGATTTCTCGTCAAGCTGAGAAAGACGAATAATGTCTTCAATCAGTGTCAGAAGGCGAGAGGACTCGTCTTGTATGTTCTTTACAAATCTCGGCATATCCTCCTCCTTTACCAGACCGCTTTCAATAAGCTCGGCACTGCCCATTATAGACTGAAGGGGTGTTTTCAGCTCGTGCGAAACATTGGCGGTAAACTCCCTGCGGGTTCTCTCTGCAAAGGTTCTGTCGGTTACATCAAAGGTCAGTATAACAAGTCCTGACTTGTCCGACTGCTTTTCTATTGCGCTTACGCTCACCTGATATACCCTGCCGTCTTGGGTTA
Source organism: Clostridia bacterium (assembly GCA_036307325.1). Lineage (GTDB taxonomy): Bacteria > Bacillota > Clostridia > UMGS1883 > UMGS1883 > UMGS1883. Next base: position 2,215 of record JAXJXW010000079.1, on the reverse strand, counting down.
TTACGGCTCTTGAATCCTTGCCGCGGGAGGCACTTTCAATAGCATGGATTATTTCACTGCGCCGTTCAACCGTTAAAAAATCCTTGCCTACACAGTTATCGTCTGCCGCAAAAACTTTTTTTGCGGTATTATTTATTGAAAGAATTTTGCCGTTTGCCCCCAGAAGGACAATGCCCTCTTTCATATTTGCAATAATGGCGGAAAATTCCTCCTGATTTCTTTTCAACTTTTCAAACTGCTTTGCTATTTCCCTGCGCTGTTTTTCAATACGCGCCAGGAAGGGTGAAAGCTCGTCATATGTGTCGTTGTCAAGGGGGTTATCCAAATCAAGCTCGTTAAGGGGTGCCACAATTTTTTTTGCCATTTTTGACGCAAGAAACGCAGATAAACAAACGGCAAGCACAAAGATAAAAATAATAGGCTGCAGAATCCCCAAAACAAGTGTTACCACAGAATACTGAGTGGTGGAAATTCTCAGCACGCTGCCGTCTGAAAGGCGAATGGCGTAATAAATTGTTTTTTGAAGAAGTGTGGAGGAAAACCTCACGCTTTCTCCACTGCCTGTTTCAAGTGCCTCCATGACTTCCTTTCTGCCTGCATGACTTTCCATGGAAGAGGAATCTGCGGCAGTATCACAAAGGACATCTCCGTTTTCACCTATAAGCGTTAATCTATAGTCCTTCTCCGTAAGCCCGTCAAAGAAAGAGACGCCTTCATGCTCAACCCCCTGCGCCGCAACATGAAGCTGCGATTTTAACTGATTGCTCTGAACGGTCATAAAGTAGTTGTATAAAATTCCCACAATGAAAAACAGTGACGCCAGAAGAATTGCCGTACAGGAAATAAGAATGGAACGGAAAATCTTTTTTGTCATTCGTCTGCCCCCATTCTGTAACCAACATTACGCACAGTTTCTATTATACCTTCATATGGAGATATTTTTTGCCTGAGCGTTCTTATGTGCATATCAACGGTGCGTGATTCCCCCACAAAGTCCTGCCCCCAAATATCATTAAAAAGCTGCTCCCGTGTAAATACCATGCCGGGATGCTCCATAAAAAGCTTTAAAAGCTCAAATTCCTTATATGTAAGAACAATGCGGTTGCCATCTGCCGTTACGGTGCGTTCCTTTGTATTTAATGTAACGCCCTTTATGCATAGAAGATTTTGATTTGGCTTTGGTGTGCATCTGCGAAGCACTGCTTTTATGCGTGATACCATTTCAAGCATTCCGAAGGGCTTTACAAGATAATCGTCTGCCCCAAGGTCAAGGTTTTTGATTTTATCATATTCCATACCCTTAGCAGTTGCCATAATAACGGGAAGCTCGTTTGTTTTGTCATTTGCTTTAAGCTTCTTGAGAATTTGCGTTCCATCCATGTCGGGGAGCATAATGTCAAGGATTACAAGGTCGGGGACGCAATGCTCCAGTGCTTCAAAAAAAGATTTCCCGTCGGGAAAGCCCTGTGCTTCAAAGCCTGTTGAAGCAAGGGTATAAACTTCAATATCGCGTATGTTGGCATCATCTTCAACACACCATACTATCATAATTCAACTTCTCCTTTGTGAATTCCCGTAAGGGAAAACTCAACCCATTCAGCAATGTTTGTGGCATGGTCGCCGATTCTTTCAAAATATTTCGCTATCATCAGAAGGTCTATGGCATATTCGCCGCTATTGGGGTTTTGTGCAATCATCCGAATAAGACTTTCTCTCGTCTTAACAAAATAATCGTCTAAAACATCATCATATTCCATAATTTTTTTTGCAAGTGATAAATCTTGCCTTACATATGCGTCTACGCTTTCCGTAACCATTTTTATTGCCGCCTGTGCCATTTGTGAAATATAGGCGCATTCCTCTTCGGGGTGCTTTTTTAAAAAGGAAATAATTTCAGCTATATCGTACGCCTGGTCGCCTATTCTTTCCATGTCTGTAATCATTTTAAGAGCCGCAGAAATCTGCCTTAAATCCTTTGCAACCGGCTGCTGCTGTAAAATCATTTTTAAGCACATGGCTTCAATCTCATGCTCTTTTTGGTCAATTTCACTGTCAATTGCCGAAATATCATTTTTGGCGGTTAAATTTTTCTCAGAAAGCGCCTTGGCTGCCATTGCAATTATTTGCTCGCAAAGGGCACCCATCTCAATCAGCTCTCTGTTAAGCTTATTCAGTTGTTCGTCAAATTTACTTCGCATCAGCCAAACCTCCCTGT
>JAXJXW010000078.1:0-2685 GCA_036307325.1 Clostridia bacterium | reverse complement strand
GATTTGGATAGTTGGTATTTCAAACGCAGTGAACCTGCTTGACGGATTAGACGGTCTCGCATGCGGCGTATCCTCCATATCCGCACTTACACTTTTGTCTATTGCACTTATTGCCGGGGAGCCTGCTGTTGCTTTCGTAACAAGTGCCCTTGTTGGTGCATGCTTCGGATTTTTACCTTATAATTTTAACCCTGCAAAGCTCTTTATGGGCGATACGGGAGCGTTGTTTTTAGGCTTTATGCTTGCGGCAACCTCTGTACAAGGCCTGTTTAAAGGCTATGCGGTTATAAGTATTGCAGCTCCTTTTCTTATTTTGGGGCTTCCGATTTTTGATACTCTTTCGGCAATTATACGCCGTATTAAAAACGGCAGACCCATAATGTCTCCCGACAGAGAGCATCTTCACCACCGTCTTGTTGATGCAGGCTTTTCACAGAAACAGGCGGTTACAATAATCTATATTTTATGCTCGATACTATGCCTTTCTGCAGTTGCTCTGATTGCAACAGGTGCCGTTTCCCTTTGGGTATTTATTGTTGTACTTGTGGCAATGTCTGCGTTTTTGTATCTTGCACCTATAATTCTTGAATGGATTTCCGATAAGGAAGATAAATAGGAGGATTTATGATTAAGATTTTTACAGTTTTTGGCACACGCCCCGAAGCAATTAAGATGGCTCCGCTGATTTATGAGCTTAAATCACGCCCTTCAATTGATTGTAAGGTTTGCGTAACTGCACAGCACCGTGAAATGCTTGATATGGTGCTTAACCTTTTTAAGATTAAGCCCGATTTTGATTTGAACATTATGACTCAAAGGCAAACTCTTGCGGGCATTACCACCAAGGCGCTTAACGGTCTTGAGGAGGTTTTCCGTGCTGAAAAGCCGGATATGGTGCTTGTTCACGGCGATACCACCACAACCTTTGCAGGCGGTCTTGCCGCATATTATAACCAAATCAAGGTAGGTCATGTGGAAGCAGGACTCAGAACCTATGATAAGTATTTCCCCTTCCCGGAGGAAATGAACCGCCGCCTTACGGGCGCCATTGCGGACCTGCATTTTTCACCCACAAAAAGCAATAAAGCCAATTTAATCAATGAGGGCATTAACCCCGATAATATTTTTATAACGGGAAATACTGTTATTGATGCCTTTAAAACAACAATTGACAAGAATTTTTCATTTGTAAACACTCCCCTTGAAGGGATTGATATGGATAAGCGAATAGTTCTTATGACGGCGCACAGGCGTGAAAATCTTGGTGCTCCTCTTGAAAACATTTGCCGTGCCGTAGCACGCCTTGTAAGGGATTTCCCCGATATTGAGGTTGTATATCCCGTGCATCTTAATCCGGTTGTAAGGGAAACTGCACATTCAATTTTGGGAAATATACCGCGGGTTCACCTTGTTGAGCCTCTTGATGTTGATGTGCTTCACAATGCTATGAATAAGTCCTATCTCATTCTTACAGATTCAGGCGGACTTCAGGAGGAAGCACCTGCACTTGGAAAACCGGTGCTTGTTTTACGAGGAGAAACGGAAAGGCCTGAAGCGGCTGAGGCAGGTACTGTAAAAATTGCAGGCACAAGTGAGGATATTATATACTCTCTCGCCTCTCAGCTTCTTAATGACGAGGAGGAATATCACCGCATGAGCGTTGCCGTAAATCCTTACGGTGACGGAAACGCATCAAGAAGAATTACCGATGCAATTTTGTATCACTTCGGCATTACAAGCTGCCGCCCTGTTGAGTGGACCCAGTCATGAGAGCACCTGACCGCAAGATGATACAGGCTCTTTCATCAATTACGCAGCTTGGAATAAGCGTTGTTGTATCTTTCTTCATTTGGATTTTTATCGCCTCATGGCTGAAAAAAACCTTTGATTTGGGAAATGCAGTCATGGTTATCGGGATAATCTGCGGCGCAGGCAGCGGTGTGATGTCCTTTGTGAATTTTTGCAGAAGAATTAACCATGACAATAAAAATTCAAACAAGCAAAGCAAATCTTAATTTCTTTGAAAGGCGGACACCCTATGGAAAGCGAATCGGTTTATAAAACTGCAGGGAAAATTTCGGGAATAATTTTCATTTTAGGTATAATTGAATTTATCCTTTTTTCCGTCTTTATGTCCTTAAAGGTAAATATTGCCGTCGGCACACTTTACGGCTGTGCCTTTGCAAGTGCAAACTTCTTTTATCTTGCTTACTGTGTAAAACAAAGCACATCAAGAAGCGAAGGCTCGGCAAAGGCATATATGGGAGCGACATATTCTTCAAGAATACTCCTTACAGGCGTTATGCTTTTTATAGCCGCAAAGGTTGATATTATATATTTTTGGTCGGCTGTAATTCCCCTTGTCTTTCCAAGGATTGCAGTATTTATATTAACATTGTCGGGTAAAAGAGGTGATGTAAAATGAATGTGTCGGTTACAGGACCTTCAATTGTTTTTGAAATTCCTATTTTTGGGGGAATACCCGTTTCAGAAACAATTGTAAACAGCTGGATTGTAATGCTTGTAATTACGCTTTTGTGCTTTTGGCTTACAAGAGGTTTAACCGTAAGAAACCCAAAAAGAAAACAGGTTGTTGCTGAAAAATTGGTAACCATGGTTTACGATATGGTGCGTGATACCATGGGCGAAAGAAACATGTGCTTTGCGCCTTATATCGGAACACTG
>JAXJXW010000077.1:0-10969 GCA_036307325.1 Clostridia bacterium | reverse complement strand
ATATATATGCAATACTTACGGCGAATTTCCCGAAATTGCAAAGGAGCTGGAAAAAAGAGAGGATATTCTCTCCCTTGACGAAATTGCAAGGTCAATTAAATTCAAAAGCTTCAAAAGCATATTCGGAAAAAATAGCAGGGAAATGTTTGAGAATGTAAAGGCGTATTTGCAAAGTACAAATATGCCTGTGCTTGTATCGCTGAGACAGTATAAGGGCGAAAAGCACGCAGTCCTTGCAATAGGCTATGAGGGTGACTATATTCTCTGGCATGACCATGACGGCACAGATGAAGTAAAGAGAACGAAATACACGGGATTTTATGAAGCATATTATGGGGAAGGAGATGAAGAAAGAATGAGCGTGTTTAAGCTTTTTACAAAGGATGAATTTAAAGAGTACATTCAAAGCTTAAAGGTTACAAGAAAAATAACCACAGTGCAGCTTCACCACACATATATGCCCGATTATTCAAGCTTTAACGGAAGCAATCACACAGAGCTTCAGACAAACATGAAAAAATACCACATGAATACAAACGGATGGAGCGATATAGGGCAGAATTTTACAATATTCCCCGACGGCAAAATTATGACGGGGCGTGACATAAATACTGCTCCTGCAGGTATTTACGGAGCTAATGCAAAGGGCATTTGCATTGAATGTCTGGGAAACTTTGACAAGGAAGAAATGACGGCGGCGCAGAAAGACGCCGTTATTTCGGCAGTAAGTACACTGCTTGAAAGGTTTTCTCTTGATGCACAAAGCGGCGTAACTTATCATGCATGGTGGACTGCAGATGGCAAGTATCTCGGCGATTATATAAAGGGAAAAAGTGCAAAAACCTGCCCCGGAACAAAGTTTTTCGGCGGCAATACAAGAAAAGCATTTGAAACAAATTTATTACCGAAATTAAAGGAGGAAATTTTAATGGCAAAATTTAACGATACAGTAGGACACTGGGCTGAAAAGACTATTGACGAGCTTGCGGAAATGGGAATAGTGCACGGCAAAACAGAAACGGAATTTAAGCCTGATGATACAATTACCCGTGCCGAAGCTGCTATGCTTATCAGAAATGCGATAAGGTATGTGACAGGGAAGTAAAGCTAATTATTTTTCGTGACAAATTATCAGAAAATGACAGCTCTTCAAACAAATAAATTATATTTATTCATATTTTGCTATTGAAATAAACTGAGAATTATTGTAGAATATATTAAGCATATATCTATTTACGGAAGGAGAAAAATATGAAAAATAATGATTTTAAGCCATACATTCCGGCAGATAGGGTAACACCTGAGCTTACAGTTACCTCTATTGTTATGGGAATTATCCTTGCTGTTGTTTTCGGTGCCGCAAATGCATACCTTGGACTCCGTGTGGGTATGACAGTTTCTGCATCTATTCCTGCGGCGGTTATTTCCATGGGCGTAATCAGAGTGATTATGCGTAAAAATTCAATTTTGGAAAGCAACATTGTACAAACTGTTGGTTCTGCCGGTGAATCTGTTGCCGCAGGTGCAATATTTACAATTCCCGCATTGTTTTTGTGGGCGCAAGATGGCATTATGGACAAGCCCGGTATTGTTGAAATCACCCTTATTGCCCTTATAGGCGGACTTCTTGGTGTATTCTTTATGGTACCGCTTCGTAATGCACTTATTGTTAAGGAACACGGTGTATTGCCTTATCCGGAGGGAACTGCATGTGCAGAGGTTCTCCTTGCCGGTGAAGAGGGCGGAGCAAATGCAGACACGGTGTTTGCAGGCATGGGCTTTGCGGCTCTGTTTAAGTTTATTATAGACGGCTTAAAGGCTGTGCCCGGTGAGGTATCTTTTAAAGTAAAAGGTTATGCAGGCGAAATAGGCACTCAAATTTATCCCGCAGTAATGAGTGTGGGATATATTTGCGGTCCTCGTATAGCTTCATATATGTTTGCAGGCGGCGTGCTCAGTTGGCTTGTGATTATACCTCTTATAGTTTTGTTTGGTGAAAATATTGTTATGTATCCCGCCACAGATACAATAGGAAACTTGTTTGCCAAGGGCGGTGCAAGTGCAATTTGGAGTTCATACATTCGCTATATAGGCGCCGGTGCACTTGCTGCAGGTGGTATTATAAGCCTTATTAAATCACTTCCGCTTATTGTATCAACATTTAAAGACGCTATGAAGGGAATATCTGTTGCAGGTTCAAATTCAACACTCCGTACCGAAAAGGGCTTAAATATGAAATTCGTTATCGCAGTAATTGCTTTGCTTACAATCCTTGTATGGCTTGTTCCTGCAATTCCTGTTTCCTTAATCGGTGCAATAATCGTTGTTGTATTTGGTTTCTTTTTTGCAACTGTTTCTTCACGAATGGTTGGATTGGTAGGCAGCAGTAACAACCCTGTTTCAGGCATGGCTATTGCAACACTGCTTATTGCAACATTTATTCTCAAATTAACCGGCGAGGCAGGTTCGCCCGGTATGCAGGCCTCTATTGCAATAGGTTCAATTATTTGCATTATTTCCGCTATTTCCGGAGATACCTCCCAGGATTTAAAGACAGGCTTCCTTTTAGGTGCAACACCTAAAAAACAACAGATTGGTGAAGTTATTGGTGTAATTGCATCTGCATTTGCAATTGGCGGTACACTTTATCTTCTTGATGCTGCATGGGGATTTGGTACAGAAGAACTTGCGGCTCCTCAGGCTACTCTTATGAAAATGATTATAGAAGGCGTTATGAATGCAAACCTTCCTTGGACACTTGTTTTCATTGGCGTATTTATTGCAATTGTTGTTGAGCTTATTGGAATTCCCGTACTTCCTTTTGCAATAGGTGTGTACCTTCCTGTACAACTTAACGCTTGCATTATGGTTGGCGGTCTCCTTCGTCTCGCATTTGAAAAAATGAAAAAAGACGAAAGCACCAAAAAAAGCATAATAAATGACGGTATTCTTTTCTGCTCAGGTATGATTGCAGGTGAGGGTATTGTTGGTATTATTCTTGCAGTGTTTGCTATATTCGGCATAAGCAATGCTATTGACATTTCAGGCGTGCTCGGCTTGCCTGATGGTGTTTCAAACATTCTTTCCGTTGTACTTTTTGCAATAACAATATTCACTGTTGTTAAATTCTCGTATCTTAAAAAGAGAAACAATGCAGGTAAATAAGTTATGAAAAAAAGCAAAACAAGCGGTGAAAACTATCTTGATAAAATACCTGTTCTTAATAGCCTGGTTGTATATAAAACTGATGATGAAGGTATTGTCACACTTGAAATAGAAAATAAAGGTATTATGAACCGTATTGCACAAAAATTGTTTTTTAAGCCAAAAGTTACCTATATACATCTTGATGAGCTTGGGAGTTTTTCAATTTTGTGTGCAGACGGAGAGCGCAGTATTTTTGAAATCGGAAAACTGCTGAAAGAAAAATTCGGCGAAAAATGTGAGCCGTTGTATGAAAGACTTGCAAAGTTTTTTGATATAATGGACAGTTATAATTTTATAGAATGGAAGTAAAAATAGTCTGACCCAAATGGTGAGAATGCAGTATTTTTCGGCTTGCTATTTTTTAAATCCACAAATTGTACGGGCTGTTTAGAAACAACTTCAGTTTTTAAACAGCCTCGTTAACAAGGAAAATTATTCAAAGTGAGAAAGAAGGAATGGGCAATGAAAAAAATATTTAGCTTTATTTTATCCGTTATTATGCTTTGCAGTACTATGACTGCATTTGCAGAGACAAGCTCAGATGAGGTTACTGTAACAATGGATGGGCAGGAAATGGAATTTGATGTTGAGCCTATTATTGAAAACGGCAGGACTCTTGTTCCCATGCGGGCAATATTTGAATCTCTGGGCTGCAGTGTGACCTATAAGGAGAATGACGGAAAGCAATTTGTAACGGCAATAGGGGGAAATAATCAGCTTATTATTGAAATAGGGGCTTACGATATGTGCGTCAACGGAAATGCAGAGGCACTTGATTCTCCGGCTGTCATCAAAGACGGAAGAACGCTTGTGCCTGTTCGAGCCGTTTCCGAGACCTTCGGTGCAAATGTAAAGTGGTTTGAAGATACTAAAACGGTGGTTATTACAACTAAGAAGGGGCAGCACAAAATAAAAGCCGTAACCGGAGAAAAGAATATAAAGAACGAAAACGGAACAACGCTTATGTGCATAACATATTCTTATCCTGTTATAGAAAATCCTGAGGGAAACGAATATATTGCTAAGCTAAATGCGCAATACAAGGCCTATGCGGAGCGTTTTGTGCAGGAGGCAGAATCAAACACCGAGGACGCAATTCTTATGCTTGAGGCAAGGGGATTGGATTATCATCCCATGGAGTTCAACCTTTCATACGGTGTGCAGACTGACAGAAAAAATATTCTTTCTGTTACAAATTATGGATTCTATGATCTGGGCGGTGCCCATCCTACTACAACAAGAGAGTCAAGAACCTTTGATATGGCAAATGAAAAGGAACTTGCACTTTCCGATGTTGTAGAAGGGAATGATGATGAGCGTCATACAATGGTCTATGATGTTTTTGTAAAATTCTTTGAAGAGAATTACGAAGGATTTTCTAAAGAAACGGCAGAGCTGATAGATGATGAAGCAGACAATGTAAAATTCTATCTGACAGATAATTCCTTGGTGCTGTACTTTGATTTATATCAGGTGGCATCTTATGCAATGCAGTATCCCACAGTTGAGCTTGAATATAGCGAGGGCTTATTTAAGCTTGATTTGTCAGACGCAGAGCTTGACAGTCTTGAGATAAATTTAGAGGGTAATCCCACCACAGGCTATCAGTGGATGGTAATTACTGCCGATTCCGATAAGCTTAAGGTAAAGGATGAATATATCCCTGATGAAAATAATGAAGGACTTGTGGGCAGGGGCGGAACATATAAATTTACCGTGCAGGGTATCGGAGAAGGAAACTGCAGTATTGATATTGCTTATATGAGAAGCTGGGAAAGCTCAAATGAAGCAATAGACGAAATTACATATTATTTGTATGTAACAAAGGATGGCAAGATAACCGTACTTGGCACGGAAAAGAATTTGGATAATGTGAAATATAATAACGAATAGAAATATTTCGTAAAAATATTAAAAATAACGGTTGACACAAGTGTCGTTTTGTGGTATATTGTTTGTACCTCGTTTGTGTAGGTTTTTTTTACGTGCAGAAAAAGTGAGGTAAATTTTTCTCAGGAGGCGCAATTATGAGAGTTAAGATAACATTGGCATGCACAGAGTGCAAGCAGCGTAATTACAATACTATGAAAAACAAGAAAAACGATCCTGACAGACTTGAAATGAATAAGTATTGTCCTTTCTGCCGCAAGCATACATTGCATAAAGAATCTAAGTAATAGAGGGTGAAATAAATGGGAGAAACAGCTAAAAAAGAAGGCATTTTTGCAAAAATTGCAAAATCTGTAAGAGCTACCAAATCTGAATTCAAGAAAGTAGTTTGGCCCAGCAAGAAGCAGCTTTTAAACAATACTGCCATTGTTATAGTTGCCCTTGTAATCATCGGTCTTGTTATTTTCGGACTCGATACACTCTTTATTTCACTCAGCAAGCTTGTTCTCGGTTAATTTGAAATAAGGAGGAAGGGCGCTGCGCCTGATTTATTATGAGTGCTGAATTTAAGTGGTATGTTGCTCATACTTATTCGGGATATGAAAATAAAGTAAAAGACAGTATTGAGAAAACTGTTGAAAACCGCGGCCTCGGCGATTTGATCGGCGATGTGCGCATTCCTATGGAAGAGGCGGTTGAGGAAAACGAGCAAGGTGTAAAAAAGACTGTTTCAAGAAAAATTTATCCCGGTTATGTATTTATTAAAATGAAAATGACTGATGAAAGCTGGTATGTTGTAAGAAACACACGAGGCTGTACGGGGTTTGTAGGCCCCGGAAGTAAGCCTGTGCCCCTTTCAGACGGTGAGGTTGAACGCCTCGGCGTGGAAGAAGTAAAGGCTGATCTTCCCATAAATGTCGGCGATACGGTTCGCATTGCTGACGGGAGCATGGAAGGCTTTATGGGTGAAGTGCTTGAAATCAATCATGAAAAACGCAAAGTAAGCGTTATGGTAACAATGTTCGGCGGCCGTGAAATGCAGGTGGAATTTGATTTCTATCAGGTAGAGCCGCTTGAATAAAATTAAGGTTAATAGGCCGCAAGGCTTGTTATACAGGTGGGAGGATATAATCCGCTAACACCACATTCTTTTCTCTAAGGAGGTGCAAACCATGGCTCAGAAAATCTCAGGTTATATCAAATTACAAATCCCCGCAGGTAAGGCTACTCCGGCTCCTCCGGTAGGTCCGGCTCTCGGTCAGCACGGTGTAAACATTGTGCAGTTCACAAAGGAATTTAACGAGAGAACAGCTAAAGACGCAGGTTTAATTATCCCTGTTGTTATTACCGTTTATGCGGACAGGTCATTCAGCTTCATCACAAAGACTCCGCCGGCTGCAGTTCTTATTAAGAAAGCTTGCAAGATTGAAAGCGGAAGCGGTGTGCCGAACAAGACCAAAGTTGCTCAGCTTAAGAAGGCTGACCTTGAGCAGATTGCTCAGCAGAAGATGCCCGATCTTAACGCAGCAAGCCTTGAAGCTGCTATGAGCATGATCGCCGGTACTGCCAGAAGCATGGGCGTAACGGTAGAGGAATAATTAAAGTATGTGGGAGGGAGAGATCCCGATGAACCACAAGGAGGTAACAGTATGAAACATGGTAAGAAATATGTAGCCGGTGCAAAGCTTATTGAAGCCGGTAAGCAGTATGACCCTGCGGAAGCTCTTGACCTTGTTGTAAAGACTGCAAGCGCAAAGTTTGATGAAACCATCGAATTTCACGCAAAGCTCGGTGTTGACTCTCGTCACGCAGACCAGCAGGTTAGAGGTGCTGTTGTTCTTCCCCACGGTACAGGCAAGAAGGTTCGCGTTCTTGTTTTTGCCAAGGGCGAAAAGGCAACAGATGCGCAGAATGCAGGCGCTGATTATGTAGGCGCTGAAGAATTGGTTGAAAAGGTTCAGAAGGAAAATTGGCTTGATTTCGATGTTGTAATTGCAACTCCTGATATGATGGGTGTTGTTGGTCGTATCGCAAGAATCCTCGGACCTAAGGGCTTAATGCCTAACCCCAAGGCAGGCACAGTAAGCATGGACATTACAAAGGCTGTAAACGATGTTAAAGCAGGTAAGATTGAATATCGTCTTGATAAGACAAATATTATCCACTGCCCCATCGGAAAGGCATCCTTCGGTCCTGAAAAGCTTAAGGAGAACTTTGATGTTCTTATGGGTGCTATCCTTAAGGCTAAGCCTGCAACAGCAAAGGGTCAGTATGTAAGAAGCCTTGCAGTTGCAAGCACAATGGGCCCCGGCGTAAAAATAAATGCGTCAAAAATCAACTAATTGTTGACAAATCGTAAAAATTAGTGTACTATGTAAGTGCATTAGTTTATATTCCATAGACAGCAGGCAACCGTAAGCCCTGCCGAGGAAGTATTCCTGAAACAATAGCGGGATTCTTTGTGTCTATGGGCAAAGAATCCCTTTTATTTTTTATAGTGAGGTGAGAATATGCCAAGTCAGAAAATTCTCGAAGAAAAGAAGCAGGTTGTTTCTGCTCTTGCAGAGCAAATGAAAAGCGCAGTTTCCGGCGTTTTGGTTGACTACTGCGGCCTTAGTGTTGAGCAGGATACACAGCTTCGTAACAAGCTTCGTGAAGCAGGTGTTGAATATAAGGTTGTTAAAAACACTCTTACACGCTTTGCTGCAAAAGAAGTTGGCTTTGATGAGCTTGACCCCATCCTTAACGGACCTACATCTCTCGCTATCAGCATGACAGATGAAGTTACACCGGCAAAGGTTCTTGCAGACTTTGCAAAGGAAAATGAGCAGCTTGAAATCAAAGCAGGATTTTTAGATGGAAAGGTAATTAGCCTTGAAGAGGTTAAGCAGCTCGCAGCAACTCCGAACCGCGAAACTCTTCTTGCAAAATTGCTCGGCAGCTTGAACGCACCTGTCAGCAACCTTGCTCGCACATTGCAAGCGCTTGTTGATAACGGGGTAGAGCCTGCTGAAATCACAGTGGAAAAAGCTCCTGAAGCTCCTGCAGAAGCAGAAGCTCCCGAAGCAGAAGCTGCAGAAGCAGCAGAGGAAGCGAATGACGCTCCCACAGAAGAATAAAAAATTTATTATCCAATATAGGAGGTAAAAACAATGAGTAAGATTGAAACAATTATTGCTGAAATTAAAGAATTAAAGCTCCTCGAGGTAGCTGAGCTTGTAAAGGCTATGGAGGAAGAATTCGGCGTAAGCGCTGCAGCTCCCGTTGCAGTTGTTGCGGCTGCAGGTGATGCAGGTGCTGCTGCCGCTGAAAAGACAGACTTTGATGTTGTACTTGCAGAAGCAGGTGCTGAAAAGATCAAGGTTATAAAGGTTGTTCGTGAAATCACAGGTCTTGGCCTTAAGGAAGCTAAGGAAGCAGTTGACGGTGCTCCCACAACTCTTAAGGAAGGCGTTGCTAAGGAAGAGGCTGAAAAGATTAAGGCTTCTCTTGAAGAAGTTGGCGCAAAGGTTGAACTTAAGTAAGTTTGATATTCATGCAATAAAAAACAGGGGGTTTGGCAACTGCCGAAAACCCTGTTTTTTAGTGTAAAACCGCAGTAGAATTATTTGGGTGATATGTTATGAACAAGAAAAAAATAATGAATATTTTTTCGTGGATTATGGGGGTTGTTTTCTGTCCTTTGGGCATTGCCTTGTGCACAAAAGCGGATTTCGGGCTTTCCATGATTGCCGCGCCTGCATATATCTGGAGCAGTGCTCTGCAAGGTAAATACCCTATTTTTACTCAGGGAACTTGTGAATATTTGTGGCAGGCGGCACTTCTTGTTATATTGTGCATAATTCTCAGGCGGTTTAAATTTTCCTATTTACTTTCATTTGTAACCGCATTATTATCAGGTATTTTTATTGATCTTTGGCTTAATGTGCTTGGCGGTAATGCACCTTATGAAGCTATGATTGTGCGGATAATCTCCTTTATAGTAGGAGAGCTTATACTAGGGCTTGCCATTGCCTTTTTTTTCAGAACAACGCTTCCGCTTCAGGTGTATGAGCTTGCCGTTACGCAAATAGCCGAAAAATGGAATATAAAGAAAGAAAAAGTCAAATTTGTAAATGATATTACCATGCTTGCTTTTTCCCTTGTTCTTTCCTTCGCATTAACAGGAAAACTAACGGGGATAGGTGTGGGAACTGTTATAATTACCATTGTAAATTCTCCCGTGATTTTATATTGCGGATTTATAATAGACAGAATATTTAATGTAAATAATTTTAATAATTGATGTTGCTGGAAAATAAGCGGAAGGAGCTTAATATGGCTGATTATTTGGTAAATGCAATAACAACAAACGGCGCAATAAGAGTTATTGCGGCAGATACAACACAGCTCTGCGCCAAAGCACAAAAAATTCATAAAATGATGCCTACGGCTGCAGCGGCACTGGGCAGGGCACTTACCGGTGCGGCAATTATGGGCAGTATGCAGAAATCACGAGAGGATTCCGTCACTCTTCAATTTAACGGAGGAGGGCCTATCGGGCGTGTGCTCGCAGTGGGAAACGGAAATTGTGAGGTTAAGGGTTATGTGGATAATCCTCTTGTTGACCTTCCCCTTAACGATAAAGGCAAGCTTGATGTTGGCGGAGCCGTGGGGAAAGACGGCATGCTCAGCATTGTGCGTGATTTGGGCTTGAAAGAGCCTTATGTGGGGCAGGTTCCTCTTGTAAACGGTGAAATAGCCGAGGATATTACTTTTTATTATGCAAACAGTGAGCAAATTCCCACGGCGGTTGCTCTGGGCGTTTTAATTGATGTTGACTATACTGTAAAGGCAGCAGGGGGATTTATACTTCAGGTGCTTCCCGGTGCGTATGATGAAGATATTGACAATGTTGAAAAAACGGTTGCGGCAATATCCTCTGTAACAAAGATGCTGGAAAACGGGAAAACGCCTGAGGATATTGTTGAGGCACTTCTTAAGGGCTATGAAATAGAATATTTCGATAAGGAAATGCCGAAATATGTGTGTGACTGCTCCCGTGAAAGAACTGACAAAGCGCTTATAAGCATTGGCAAGGAGGAGCTTGAGAAAATTATCAACGAAGACGGGAAGGCGGAGATAACCTGCCACTTTTGTGACAGCGTGTATAAATACTCAAAGGAAGAGCTGGAAAAACTTCTAAAAGAAGGCAGCGGCAGAAAAATGCACAGACCGCTATAGGCATGTGTATGTATGATTTTTTCAAAATCATCTTAGGTTGTAATAAGAAATAAATAAAGTGCACTTAGAGGTGGAAATTTGCTATTTGAGCAAATTTCCTCTTTATTTAATGCCTATAGCTATCGGCGAACTTCGCCTCTCGGTGTACTAATAGGCATAAGGGAACCGAGCCCCATGCGGTTCTAAAAGGCAAATTTTCCGCAATAATATGTTAAAATGCTCGTTAATAGTTACAACTATTAACTCCGCTTTTGCCTTTTCTTGCAAAAAATTTGCTCTTTTATAACTCTGCGACCTTATGCAACGGAAAATTTTCGTTCAGCTGTTTTTGCAGGGGGAAGCAAGGCTTAACGCCTTGCAAATCCCGAAAAGACAGTTGTGCGGAAATTTAACAAGCATAAGGCGCATTGGTTCGGCTCTCTTATGCCTCCACCTTCGGGTAACCCGTGGCAATGCCACGGCTCAGTTCACCAATTCTGCACTATTTTTCTTTTGCCCCTTGGGCTTCAGAAAAATGCACAGACCAAAAGCGGGCGCATCTGTAATCGCCCGCTTTTTTATACATTTGTTATCAATAAGCTTTCCTCGCCCTTATTTCGTGCAACAAGCCCGTCACGGGCAATATCTGTCAAATCACCACAGAGAGAGT
>JAXJXW010000076.1:0-16725 GCA_036307325.1 Clostridia bacterium | reverse complement strand
GCCCGTAGGCTCACGCAATATTGCGAAAAATCACGATTTGGGGTTGAGTGCCGCAACCATAAGGAATGAAATGGCAGACCTTGAGGAAATGGGTTTTCTTGACAAGCCTCACACCTCGGCAGGGAGAATTCCCTCAGAAGCCGGGTACAGATTTTATGTTGATTCCCTTATGAATCGTTACAGCTTAACAATTGAGGAGATAAATTCCCTTCAGTCAAGCATGGACAGAAAATTCGGTCAGCTTGAAAATGTTATATCGGAAATTTCCGATATAATATCAAAAACAACGAATTATCCCGCCATTGTAGAGCTGCCCGGAGCGCAGAGGAGCAGGGTCCGCAATGTGAAAATGATGCTTATTGAGCATGGGCTTGTGCTTATTGTGGTTGTTACCGATACGGGTATTGTGCGCAACCGAAAAATGAATGTGAGTGAGGATATTGACTATGAGGTTGTTGATTCAATTTCAGAGTTTTTGTCAAACCAGCTTTCGGGGCTTTGTGCCGATGATTTTACTCCTGCACGGCTAATGCTCATATATGAGGCCATGGCGCAGTATGGTGACTTTTTAAAAACCGTTATGCAATTTGTGCTTGAATGCCTTGAAAATTCGGGGAGCAGGGTATATATAGGCGGTGCGTCAAATATACTTAACAATCCGGAGTTTGAAAATATTGAAAGGGCAAGAAAGTTTTTATCATTTATTGACCACAAGGAAAATGTGACAAAGATGCTTGGTATTCTTGATGAAAACAAGGAGGAAAATATAAGCATAAAAATCGGCAGTGAAAACGGTGTTGAAGAATTAAACGATACCAGCCTTGTTGTTGCAAATTACCGTGTGGGTGACAAGCTTCACGGTAAAATCGGAATAATAGGGCCTAAGCGAATGAACTATGCACGGGTTGTTTCATCGCTGGAGCTTATAAATGATAAGCTTACAGAGATATTAAACAAGATGCTTTAGTTTGAACACCGATTTTGAAAGGATGATGTAAATGACGAAGAAAACAGATGAAAAAATAAACGAAGCGGCGGAGGAAGAAATAAAGGAAGAAGTTCAAGAAACACAATCTCCTGAAGGTGAAGCCGCTGAAGAAGAAGCCGCTGAAAGCGAGCTTGAAAAAAAGTGCAAGGACTTAAATGAAAAGTATATGCGTACGCTGGCTGAATATGATAATTACAGAAAGCGCACCATTAAGGAAAAAGAGAGCATTTACCCTGAGGCAAAGGCCGTTGTGGTTGAAAAGTTTCTTGCCGTTGCCGATAATCTTGAAAGGGCATTAGCTTCGGCAGAGGAAAAGGGCGGCTTTTATGAAGGCGTTTTAATGGTAAAAAAACAAATGGACGAATGCCTGTCATCGCTGGGTGTTGAGGAAATTAAGGCGGTGGGCGAAGCTTTCGATCCCTTGCTTCACAATGCGGTAATGCATGTTGAAGATGAAAATTTGGGCGAAAGCATTGTGGCAGAAGAATTCCAGAAGGGCTATCGCATAGGCGACCGCATAGTCCGTCACAGTATGGTAAAGGTTGCTAACTGATTATAATTTATTGGAGGAATTTATTATGGCAAAAATTATTGGTATTGACCTTGGTACAACAAACTCATGTGTTGCAGTTATGGAAGGCGGAGAGCCTACCGTTATAGCAAATGCCGAGGGTGCAAGAACAACCCCTTCCGTTGTTGCTTTCACAAAAACAGGTGAAAGACTTATCGGACAGGTTGCAAAGCGTCAGGCAGTTACAAATCCTGACAGAACGGTTATCTCAATCAAGAGAGAAATGGGAACAAACTATAAGGTAAGCATAGATGATAAGAGCTATACACCCCCTGAAATCAGCGCAATGGTGCTTTCAAAGCTTAAGGCAGATGCTGAAAGCTACCTTGGGGAAAAGGTTAGCCAGGCAGTAATTACCGTTCCTGCATATTTCAGTGACTCTCAGCGTCAGGCAACAAAAGACGCCGGTAAAATCGCAGGTCTTGAGGTTCTTCGTATTATAAACGAGCCTACAGCTGCTGCATTTGCATACGGAATGGATAAAGAAAACGACCAGAAGGTTATGGTTTATGACCTTGGCGGCGGTACCTTTGATGTATCTATTCTTGACATTGGTGACGGCGTGTTTGAGGTTCTTGCAACAAACGGTGATACAAGACTTGGCGGCGACGATTTTGATGAAAAGATTATAGAATATCTTGTAAGTGAATTTAAAAAGGAAAACGGCATTGACCTTTCGGGAGACCGTATGGCTATGCAGCGTCTTAAGGAAGCGGCAGAAAAAGCGAAAATTGAGCTTTCAGGCGTTACAACAAGTAACATCAACCTTCCTTTCATCACGGCTGACGCAACAGGCCCCAAGCATCTTGACATAACTCTTACAAGAGCTAAGTTCAATGAGCTTACCTCAGAGCTTGTAGAGCGTACTATTATTCCTACAAAGAAAGCTCTCAGCGATGCAGGCCTTACCACAAACGATATTGACAAGGTTCTCATGGTAGGCGGTTCAAGCCGTATTCCTGCCGTAAATGAGGCTGTTCAGAAACTTATCGGAAAGGAACCTCACAAGGGAATTAACCCGGATGAATGCGTTGCCGTAGGGGCGGCTATTCAGGCAGGCGTTCTTGGGGGAGATGTTAAGGATATTGTTCTTCTTGATGTTACACCCCTTTCACTGGGTATTGAAACAATGGGCGGCGTTTGCACAAAGCTTATTGAAAGAAATACAACCATTCCCACAAAGAAAAGCCAGATTTTCTCAACTGCCGCAGATAATCAGACAAGTGTGGATATTCATGTTCTTCAGGGTGAAAGAGAAATGGCCCGTGATAATAAAACTCTCGGCAATTTCATGCTTACAGGCATTGCTCCTGCTCCCCGCGGTGTACCCCAGATTGAAGTTACCTTTGATATAGATGCAAACGGTATTGTAAATGTAAGTGCAAAAGACCTTGGCACAGGCCAGGAACAAAAGATTACAATTACGGCTTCTTCAAACCTCAGTGACGAGGATATTGACAAGGCAGTTAAAGAGGCTGAGCAGTATGCCGAAGAGGATAAGGCACGCAAGGAAGAAATTGAAACCAGAAACAATGCAGACCAGCTTGTTTACCAGAGCGAAAAAACTCTCGGTGAGTTAGGCGATAAGGTTGACGAAAACGATAAAGCTGCAGTTCAAGCTGAAATTGATAAGGTTAAGGAAGCTTTGAAGGGTACTGACAGTGCACAGATTAAATCTGCAACAGAGGCTCTTCAGCAGAAGTTCTACGAGATAAGCGCAAAGCTTTATCAGCAGCAGGCTCCCAACGGAGAGCAGGGCGGTCAGCAAAATGCTCAGCAGCAGGGTGATAATGTGTATGACGCTGATTTCACCGACAACACAGACAATAAATAATTAGTCTGACGATTCAAATTGGCTCCGTCAGGCTAAGGGCGCAGGCGCCTTTGTAAAGAAGCAGCCTGTGCCACAGGCGGGGGTGGCTTTACAGTCATCCCCACAGTGCTTTAATTTAGAGGTGTATTTATGGCAGATAAAAGAGATTATTATGAGGTGCTCGGTGTAGACAAGGGTGCCACAGATGAGGAAATAAAAAAAGCGTACAGAAAGCTTGCAAAGAAATATCACCCTGACCTTAACAAGGATAATCCCGAAGCGGCTGACAAATTTAAGGAAGCGGCAGAGGCGTATGATATTCTCAGTAATTCTGAAAAGAGAAGCAGGTATGACCAATTCGGCCATGCAGGCGTTGACCCCAATGCAGGTGCAGGCGCATATGGCGGCGGCTTTGGCGGCTTTGACATGGGGGATTTAGGAGACATATTCGGAAGCTTCTTCGGCGGCGGCTTTGGCGGCTCTTCAAGACGAAACGGACCGATAAGGGGCGGTGATATACGCCAGGCAGTGGAGCTTACCTTTGAGGAGGCGGCGTTTGGATGTAAAAAAGAAATTACGATTATGCGTTCCGAAAGCTGCAATGAGTGTCTGGGAAGCGGTGCGAAAAAGGGAACCAGCCCCGTTAAGTGCAGTAAGTGTAACGGTACAGGACAGATGCGTACGGTTCAGAACACCCCCTTTGGACAGTTCGCTTCAAGCACTACCTGTAATGCCTGCGGCGGCAGAGGGCAGACCATTAAGGAGCCGTGCCCCGTCTGCAACGGTTCGGGCAGTGTGCGTAAAACACGCAAGCTTGAGGTTAATATACCCCAGGGCATTGACCATGGGCAGACAGTTTCTGTAAGAGGGCAGGGTGAAGCAGGACTTAAGGGCGGCCCTGCAGGTGACCTTCTTATTACGGTTTATATTAAGAAAAATTCGGTGTTCTCCCGTGAAGGCAACAATGTTTATGTGGATGTGCCCATTACCTTTGTTCAGGCGGCTCTTGGGTGTGAAATTGAAATACCCACCATTGACGGAAGCGTAACACAAAGATTTCCGGAAGGAACACAACACGGAACGAAATTCCGCTTAAAGGGCAAGGGCATTCCGTCAATCAGGGGCGGCGCACGGGGTGACCAATATGTAAGAGTTATAGTTGAAGTTCCCAAAAATCTCACGGCTCGTCAGCGGGAATTATTGCAGGAATTTGCAGATGAGAGCAATGAAAAGAACTATAATCAACGCAAACGCTTTACCGATAAGCTGAGGGATTATTTCAAATAAGGAGAAATGCAATGGAATGGTTTGAAGTAAGCATTTTTACAACGGCGGCAGGAATTGAGCCTGTATGTGCAAAGCTGATGGATATTGGCATAACGGGAGTTGAAATAGAAGATAAAGACGATTTTGAAAGCTTCCTTGAAAATAATAAGCAGTATTGGGATTATGTTGATGAAGAACTGCGTGAAAAAATGATGGGTGAAACCCGTGTTAAAATCTATGTGGAGAATAATGATGAAGGACTTAAAACGCTGGAAAATCTGAAAACGGTGCTTGGAGAGCTTAAGGCCTTTGACGCCGCCGATGAATACGGAACTCTTTCCGTTTCCTCCGACTCCATCAGGGAAGAAGATTGGGAAAACACCTGGAAGCAGTATTTTAAGCCCATATATGTAGGCGACCGTATAGTGATAAAGCCCCAATGGGAAAAAGCAGATAACGAGGAAGGGAAAATTGTATTTAACATTGACCCCGGTCTTACCTTTGGAAGCGGTCAGCATGAGACAACACGCATGTGCGTGGAATTTCTTGATGAGACGGTTAAAAAAGGCGATAAGCTCCTTGATTTGGGATGCGGCAGCGGCATTCTTTCAATTATTTCCCTTATGCTGGGTGCAGATGAAGCCAGGGCGGTAGACATTGACCCCAACTGCAAAAAAATTGCAATGGAAAACGCCGCACTCAATTCTATAGGTGACGACCGATACAGCGTTTTCGCAGGAAATATTTTAACTGATGAGGATTTTAAAAGGTCTACCGAAGAAAGCGGACCTTTTGACATAGTTGTGGCAAATATAGTTGCAGATGTTATAATTCCCCTTTCAAAAGATGTTCACCGATACATAAAGAAGGGCGGAACCTTTATAGCAAGCGGAATAATTGAAATGCGTTTTGAAGAGGTGAAGGCGGCTATTGAAGAAAATGGGTTTAAAGTACAGGAAATCCGCCGTGAAAATGACTGGTATAGCATTAAAAGCACCATCTGATACGCAGGGGAGAAAACAATGGCAAACTTTTATATAACCAAGGACATGATAAATGGTTCTTCCGTAATCATAACCGGTGACGAAGAGGCACATATAAGCCGTGTGCTGAGAATGAAAAAGGGTGATGAGGTAACCCTTTGCGACGGAGAGGGCATGTTTTATGATGCTGTTCTGGAGTGCTTTGACGCAAAAAGCGTTACGGCACGCATAACAAAAAAATATTGCGCTCCCACAGAGCCAAAGGTAAGGATTACAATTTATCAGGGCGTTCCCAAAAACCCAAAGCTTGAAACAATTGTGCAGAAGGCAACGGAAATCGGCGTGGCAAAAATTGTTCCCGTGGATAGTGTGCGTACCGTTGCAAAGCTTGACAAGCCCCAGAAGCTTGAAAGGCTTCGCCGCATTGCCTACGAGGCGGCAAAGCAAAGCAAAAGGGGAATTCTTCCTCAGGTGGGGGAGGTTCTTTCCTTTGAAGAGGCAATTCAGGAGGCAAAAAAAGCAGATGTGGCAATAATTCCCTATGAAGAGGAGAAGGAATGCTCCATAAAAAAAGCTCTTCAGGGAAAGAAGCCCGAAACGATTGCAATAATGATTGGCCCTGAGGGTGGATTTGAAAAAAGCGAGGTAGAGCTTGCGGTTAAAAATTCAATAACACCCGTAACGCTGGGAACAAGAATTTTAAGAACTGAAACGGCAGGGGTTATTGTAAGTGGGATTGCACTTTACGAATATGATGAAATGCAGTGAAAGGATAGATGAACTATGGCAATATTTAATAAAGCAAATGTACTGCTTCCGCAGATTGATGACTTTAGCAGGTGGAGCGTTGTCGCCTGTGACCAATACACATCCCAGCCGGAATACTGGAACAGGGTTTCTGAATTTGTGGGGGAGGCACCAAGCACCCTCAATCTCGTATATCCTGAGGCGTTCCTTTCGGAAGGTGACGCAAGGATAGACAAAATAAACCGCACAATGGAGTCATATCTTGAAAACGGACTTTTCAAGGAATATAAAAACTGCTTCATTTATGTGGAACGCACCCTTTCCGGAGGCAGGGTAAGAAAGGGCGTTGTAGGCGCAATTGACCTTGAGGAGTATGATTTCAATAAAGGCTCAAAAAGCCACATAAGAGCCACAGAGGGCACCGTTCTTGAGAGAATACCTCCCCGTGTAAAAATAAGGCAGAATGCTCCCCTGGAGCTTCCCCATGTGCTTTTACTTGCCGATGATAAGGAATGTACCCTTGTTGAAACCATTGAAAAAGGCGAAAAGATTTATGATTTTGAGCTTATGGAAAACGGAGGACATCTGGCAGGGTATTTAATTCAGGGAGAACAGGCAGACAAGCTTTTTGAAAGGGTTGAAAAATTTGCCGCCAATGCTCCTGACGGGCTTGTTTTTGCAGTGGGTGACGGAAATCACTCCCTTGCAACGGCAAAAACCTGCTGGGAAAACATAAAGAAAGGGCTTACCGAGGAGGAAAAGAAAGTACATCCTGCAAGATTCTGCCTTGTTGAGCTTGAAAATATCCATGACCGGGTGCTTGAGTTTGAGCCTATCCACCGTGTTGTTTTCGGCGTCGATGAAGAAAGCTTTATTGAAAACCTTTGCGAAAAGCTGGAATGCTCTGAAAAGAATAACGGCGGCCAGCACATAGTTGCCGTAAAGGGCGGCAAAAAAACAGATTATTATATAGGAAGGGCCACAAGTCCTCTTGCCGTGGGAACCCTCCAGAAATATCTTGATGATGTTCATGCAGAGGTGGATTATATCCACGGTGCAGATGTGGTTGAAGAGCTTTCAAATAATCAAGGATGTATTGGCTTCTTGCTTCCGAAGCCTGAAAAAAGTGCGCTTTTTGAAACCGTTATAAAAGACGGTGCTTTACCAAGAAAGACCTTTTCAATGGGTGAAGCAAATGAAAAACGCTTCTATATGGAAGCAAAGAAAATTAAATAATCTTCAAATCACAAAATATGGTGCCCCAAAACCTGATTTTTCAGATTTTGGGGCTTTATTTTGTGATTTTTTGCTTTAATTTTTACGAAAAATGTTACAAATCAAACTGAAAAATTAAAAAAGAAAAAGAAATAAATTATTGAAAAAGCCAGTAATAAAGCGGTTTTGAGTGAATATAATGTAAAATAATTAACTAAATATTACAAAAAAGTGACAAATTTTAAGAAAAAGCTTGACAAATTGTTAAAACATGCGTATAATGGAGCAAGTTAAAGGATGTGAGACAAAATGAAACTTTACAGAAAGCAGAGAGCATTTATAGCTGCCGTTTCCGCATTTGCGATGTTTATTTCAAGTTCATCTTCAGTTATGGCATCTTTCAGTGATTCAAGCTATGAATCCTCAGCGCGTGCAATCGCTTTGGGCGAGTATTTTAATTCAAATGCCTTTATTGTTTCGATGAATAACTCAGCAACAAATGTTGTGAATAAAATTGAACAAAATTATCTTAACGGCGTAACCTATGAAACAAAAGAAGAAACACAGGCCGTTCCCTACAATACCATAAAAAGGCTCAACAATTCCCTTCAGCCGGGAGAGACGGTTACTGTTCGCGAGGGGCAGACAGGGGAGAAGGTTGTTTCTTACGAAATCACCTATAAAAATGGTACGGAAATTTCACGCAAGACAGTAAGTGAAGTTGTAACAAAAAACAGCGTAGATAAGATTGTTGAATACAGAGATGCGGCATCTGCTCAGCCTGCTTCCGGTGGTGCGGCACTTGACTACAAATATGTGATTGAGTGTAACGCAACGGCATATGACCTTTCACCTGAGGAAAACGGCGGCTACGGCGGTCAGACGGCAACAGGCATTCCCCTTGATAAGGGTGTTATAGCAGTTGACCCGAAGGTAATTCCTCTGGGTTCAAGAGTTTATGTTGAAGCCCTTGACGGAAGCTGGAGCTACGGCTATGCGGTAGCAGGAGACACAGGCGGAGCAATTAAAGGAAACAGAGTTGACCTTTGCTTCAGAACACGCTCTGAATGTATACAGTTCGGAAGAAGAAAATGCCGTGTATATGTGCTTAGCTAAATAAAAAAGTCGGGGAATGCAAAAGCCCCTAAAACAAAAAGAATCTCAAACAGAGGTTCTTTTTTTATTCTTACAAACAATCACAGTCATTGGCGGTGCGCCTTGCAGTGCTTCCTCTAACAAGAGAAATAAGCCACTTTATATCATTACGGGAGGAATCGTTTATTATGTAGATAAGGGCACTGTAAAAAACGAAGTAAAACACCGCTTGCAAAACAGGCTCTTTAAAAACGAAGGTTGTTATGACAAAGGAGCCTGCGGCGGCACTTAAAAGGGCTATTATTGTGAAAAACTGAGAGTCAAGCTTTGTTACACGGCTAAGCCTGCGGAGACTGAAAAATGTGTTGAAGCTTTCCTTTATATATACGGTTAATATGTAGCCCACTATGGCAATGCGGGGCAGAAGAAATAAAAGAAGAAGAACATTTAACAGTGCCTCCAGCACATTCAGTATCATGGAATGAAGCTGCTGCCCAAGCCCCTTCAGGCATCCGTCTGTCACACAGTCGCAATAAATAACGGGAATAAGCGGTGCAAGAAGCCTGATATAAAGCCCTGCTTCGGCACTTTTATAAAACGCTTCACCCAAATAATACCCGAAGAAAAACATGAAGCCGCAAATCGCAAAGCTGAATATGAGCGCAAGCCTGAGGGCACGGTTAGAAATATGGCTTATTTCATGTTTTTGACCTTCCACCTGGGCTTTTGTAATCCTTGGTACAAGAATTTCCCCAAAGGCTGATAAAACGGCAATGGGAAAAAGCAACACGGGAAATGACATCTGATGAATTATGCCGTAGGTAATAAATGCACCGCTTCCTCCCATCCCTGAACGGCGAAGCCCATAGGGTATAATTATATGCCCCAATGAGGAAAGCCCCGTACGCATATATGCGCTTATTGCCAAAGGCATTGCCGTTTTTAAGAGACGGGGAATATTTTTATTGTGCGGAGCTTTATCGGTTTTTTTCCGTGCCTCCAGGGTGTATAGCCAAAGAACGGCAAGAGCGCAAAAGACTTCACCACATAAAGAGGAAAGGGAAAGCACATCGCAGGGGTGGTTTATTGCACCCCTTACCTTTGAAAAACAAAAAACAGTTGTGCCTATTCTTAAAAGCTGGTCAAGAAGCTGCAAAATCACAAGGCGCAGTATTTTTTGCTTGGCTGAAAAATATCCGTCAAACACGGCTGAAATTGAAATAAAGGGAAGTGAAAAGGAAAGTATTTTAAGGGGTAGCCTTGCATAATCGGTACAAATCCATTTTTGAGCTATAAAGCTTGATAAATTGAAAAGGAGAAAAAATGAAATTAAGCCAAAGCTTAAGGCATAAAATAGACCCGTGCTTACAAGCCTTTTGGGATAGGGATTGCCCAGCCCCTCTTCCTCTGCAACAAGGCGTGTGAGAGAAAACCGCATTCCCGATATGCTGACTGTTACGAAAATGGTGTATGCGGAGGATATTAGCCCAAAAATTCCAAGCCCCTCTGCACCCACATTTTTCGCAAGATATATCTGAAATAAAAGCCCTATAAATCGTATAGCGATACTGCTTACAGAAAGAAGCAGGGTATTTTTTAAAAGAGTTCCCGCATTTGTGTGCAAAAAAAATCACCTCCCACATAGAATTCTATGAACGGAGGTTTTCTTTTATGTAGCTTTCGGCAGCCTTTAGAAGGTGGGATTTAGTGTTTCGTACATTTCCGCTTGCCGCCTGAAGTAAAAGATAATGAAGAACAGCTCCCAGCTCTCTGCTGCGGACTGAAAAATTTTCAGTGAGGTCAAGAGCCTTTATATCTAAGTCATTGAGAGAAAAAAACGGACTGTTTTCTTCAAGCTCTTTCAAAAACGAGCCGAAGACATCTGCACTTTTACCGCCGAGAACCAGCTTAAGAGCAAGCACCTTGCGGGCGTGTGCACTGCCGTGATTTATCAAATACTGTGCCATATGGGTTTTATTTTGAGGATAAAAAGAAATGTCCTCAATAAGAGAAAGGCATTCCTCTGTAAGCTTTTTTTCGCATTTTAAGCCACGCATAATTTCAAGAGGATTTTTTGTTTTATGAAGAAGAAGGGCAAAGCGCATGGCTTCTTCTACGGGTATGCCCGAAAGACCGGTATATATCTTGCCCGTGCCCTCAATTTTAAGTGCACATAAAATTACCTCTTCATATTCCTTTAAAACAGAATCAGGGTATGAAGAACATATAATCCGCTTAAGCTCTGATTTTATTCTTTCCCGTGAAATATTGTTTAAAAGGTGCTTTTGGGCAAAAATTGCTTCTTTGGTGTTTTTTTCCGCAGTAAACCCTAATGACGCCAGAAACCGCAAAGCACGCATAATGCGAAGGGAGTCCTCTCCAAATCTTTCATAAGGGTTACCTACGCAGCGAAGGATTCCTCTTTTCAGGTCATATTTACCGCCGAAAGGGTCCACAATGCCTGTGTTCGGGTGATATGCCATTGCATTTATGGTGAAATCCCGTCTTGCAAGGTCAAGGGAGAGCTTGTCTGTAAATACCAGGCTTTCGGGGTGCCTGTTATCCGTATAATTGCCTTCAAGCCTGTAGGTCGTTATCTCTGCGGTGTTTTCCTCCTGCACTGCCGTAATTGTACCATGTTTGATTGCCGTGGAGTGTGTTTTAATAGGGAATAATACTTCCATGACCCTTTGGGGAGGAGCACTTGTTGCTATGTCATAATCGTGTATTTCCTTATCCAGCAGCCTATCACGGACACAGCCCCCGACAAAGAATGCCTCATAGCCATTTTCATTAAGAATATTTATAATTTTTTTCGCAAATTCTTCAGATGAAATTTTCATATTAAAAATCCCTTTTCAAATATTGACAAAATCCTGCTTTGGCGTTACAATATTGTAGTAAAAAATGTCGGGGAAATACCTCGGCGAAGGTGGGGGAAAGAATGAGAAGTTTGATTTTGCCTGAAAATTATAAAGATAAGCTTTCTCTGCGTGAAACACAGCGTGCAATAAAAATTGTTAAAGACAATTTTCAGCAGATGCTTGCGGCAGAGCTTAATCTTGACCGAGTTACCGCACCGGTTATTGTAACGAAGGCAAGCGGTATAAATGATGACCTTAACGGCGTGGAAAGAAAAGTTGAATTTGAAATGAAGGAAACGGGTGAAACGGCTGAAATTGTCCAGTCTCTTGCAAAGTGGAAAAGGCTTGCACTTCACCGCTACGGGTATCAGCCTGATGAAGGCTTATATGCGGATATGAACGCAGTTCGCCGTGATGATGACCTTGATAACCTTCATTCTCTTTTTGTAGACCAATGGGATTGGGAGCGTGTAATAACTCCTGATGAAAGAAATATTGATTTTCTTAAAGCCATTGTGAAAAAAATTGTAAAGGCGGCGGCAGATACACAAAATGCCCTTTGCCTTACATTCCCTCAGCTTAACAAAACAATTGTGAGAGATGTGTTTTTTATAACTACTCAGGAGCTTGAGGATATGTATCCTGAGCTTTCACCCCGTGAGCGTGAAGACAGAATAACCCGTGAGCATAAAACAGTTTTCATTATGCAGATTGGTGATTTGTTAAAAAGCGGCGTTAAGCACGACGGCCGTGCGCCCGATTATGACGATTGGTCGCTGAACGGTGATATAATGGTTTGGAATGATGTTCTGGGCCGTGCTTTTGAGCTTTCTTCCATGGGCATCAGGGTTGATGCTCAGTCACTTAAAAGTCAGCTTGAAAAGGCAGATGCCACTGACAGAATGTGTTACAGCTATCACAAGATGATTGCAGATAACACCCTTCCTCTTACAATCGGGGGCGGTATCGGGCAGTCACGCCTTTGTATGCAGATGCTGGAAAAGGCTCACATCGGTGAGGTTCAGGTTTCCGTATGGCCTGATGAAATGCGTAAAAAATGCATGGAACATGGAATATTCCTTCTGTGATTTATAAAGATAGAATTAAGAGAGGTAAAAATGGTGTGCCGTTTTTACCTCTCTTTGTTTTAGCGTAGTAGTAAATTAGCTGTTTTTAATTTTTAAAAGCCTGAGAATAATAGGGCTTAAAAGAACATTGACAAGCATTTCAAATAAGAAATTAAATCCAACCAATCCCACAATCATATAAAGACCTGTATTGCCATCGAATCCTGCAGCCTTCGCCCAATCGTTTATGAGGTTCATAAAAAACAGAGAGCAGCCAATAAGGAAAACGCCTGTATTCACAATGGGACAAATAACGGCAGAGCAGATAACTGCGCCGTATTCCGAATGCTTTTTAAGTGCACTGTATATCAGTCCTGCTGCCAGTCCGCACAAAGTACCTTTTACAAGAACCGTTAAAACAGTACCAAGAGGACTTACAACCATAAACGCTGCGGCATCGCCTGAAATCAGCACGGCAAGACCAAAAACAAAGCCAAGCCAAGCTGCTGCCGCAGTGCCACAAACTGCCGCCCCAATAACAATGGGAACAAGCACCAGGGAAACAGAGAACGGGCCAAACTTGATAAATGAGCCCATGTACTGAAATACAAGAACCATTGCCGACAATAGCGCGCACATTACAATGCTGCGTGTTGCTGTGCTTCTTGTGTTCATAAAAAAACCTCCTCGCGCTGCAAAAAGCAACGCACGGCTACCACTCTAATAAGATGCAGCGCCGCATATATATTTTATAAATTTATCTCAAGTGTTTTTCTTATACATAATGTATAAGCCGCTTAAAACAAGGGATTCATCAATAATTATTGAATGCTTGCAATGGGGGATAATTATTTTTGAAAGACCTCCTGTTGCAACAAGGGTGGTTTCACGCCCAAGCTCCTCGTGGATTCGGTCAATCATTCCGTCTACAAGTGCGGCATTGCCGAAAACAATACCTGAACGCATGCACTCAACTGT
Source organism: Clostridia bacterium (assembly GCA_036307325.1). GTDB lineage: Bacteria > Bacillota > Clostridia > UMGS1883 > UMGS1883 > UMGS1883. The sequence continues at coordinate 3,138 of JAXJXW010000076.1, read as the reverse complement.
GTTTTTTGCAATAACCTTTTCAGGTGCATCAAGCCCGATTTGCGGAAGCTGTGCCGCCGTTCCCGCAAGTGCCTTAAGAGATATTTCAACTCCGGGAATAATTGAAACTCCTCTGAATGCGGCATGCTCGTCAACTACAAGCATTTTCGTTGCAGTACCCATATCGGTTACAAGAACGGGCGGAGTATAGAGATTATATGCCGCAACGCACGCACAGATTAAATCTGCGCCCACCTGGGCAGGGTTGTCCACCATAAGGTTTATCCCCGTTTTAATTCCCGGTCCTACAACAAGTGCCTTTACACCGTACACCATATTGATTGCACTTTTCATGGGGTTTGTAACAGGGGGAACAACAGAGGATATAATAGCACCCTTAACCGATTGCTTTTCAATTCCGTAAAGCGCAAGTATCTCTCTTATTTTTACAGCATATTCGCAGTTTGTCATATGTGTATCGGTTGCCATTCTTGAAACAAATGCAAGCTTACCTTTAACAAAACCGCCGAGAACAATATTCGTATTGCCCACATCAACTGTAAGAATCATAATTGACCGCCCTTTTTATTCATATACCGATATAATAGCAAAAAAAGGAAGAAAAGTCAATCCAAAAAAATAAATTGACTGAAAACAAAAAAATATAAATGTTTAAAATTACTAAAAATGCTGCATAATATTAAAAATATTTGTGCAAAATAACAAAAAAGAAAAATAAAAAATTGTATAATATAATGGTATATATCTTAGGACAAATATAGTAAAATATAAGAAAGGTTAATTCCTTAACAAATACCTGAACGGAGGACGGAAAAATGAATACATTTACAGCAGAAAGCATAAGAAATATTGTGATTCTGGGTCATGGGGGAGCAGGAAAGACCTCTCTTGCGGAAGCAGTTTTACATAAAGCAGGCGTAACTGAAAGATTTGGAAAAATATCTGAGGGAACAACGGCATGTGACTATGACCCTGAGGAAATAAAAAGAAAAATATCCGTCAATTTAAGCCTTGCACCTTGTGAATGGCATACGGTTAAAATAGCAAATTCAAAAATAAATCTTATTGATACACCGGGGTATTTTGATTTTGCCGGTGAGGTAAACGGTGCGCTCCATGCCGTTGAAAGTGCACTTATTGTTATAAACGCCAAAAACGGTGTTCAGGTGGGAACTGAAAAAGCATGGAAATATGCAGATGAGCATTCTCTGGCAAAAATGATGTTCATTAACTTCATGGATGATGAAAATGCCGATTTTGATAAGGTGGTAGATCAAATTCATGATAAATTCGGCGCCGCAGCGGCAGTTTTCAGAATTCCCATTAAGGAAGGTAAGGAAATAAAAGGCTATGTTAATGTGGTAAGCGGTAAGGCGTATACCGTTTCAAATGATGTTGAGACGGAAATACCCATTCCGGAGCATATGAAGCAGAGCTATGATAAATACCATGATGCTCTTGTGGAGGCGGTTGCCCTTTCAAGTGACGAGCTCCTTGAAAGATATTTTGCAGGAGACACCATCACTGACGATGAAATGCGCTCTGTTTTAAAGGGCAGTGTTAAGAAGGGGCTTGTTGTTCCCGTTTACGGCGGATTCTCCACGGGGAAGACCTTTGCGGTTCGTTCGCTGATGGACGCAATGCTGAAGTATCTTCCTTCCCCTGCTGAGGTTTATGAAGAAAACACGGACTCCTCTGCGCTTAATGCAATTGTATTTAAAACCCTTGCGGATTCTTACGGAAAAATATCCATGATTCGTGTAAAAAGCGGCGTGCTGAAGGCTGACAGTACGGTTACAAATGTAACTCGTGACAGTAGTGAAAGAATAGGAAAGCTTTATATTATGCGCGGCAAAAAGCAGATTGAAACGCCGGAGCTTCATGCAGGTGATATAGGCGTTGCCACAAAGCTTTCATGTACCTTGACGGGAGATACCCTTCAAAGCGGCGCAAAAAATGATAATACGGAAACCATAGAATTTCCGCCAACGGTTATTTCCATGGCAATTAAGGCGGAGGCAAAGGGCGATGAAGAAAAAATAAGCTCAGGGCTTGCAAAGCTTATGGAGGAGGATCCCACAGTTACCCTTACAAATAATAAGGAAACGAAAGAGCTTATTATTTCAGGCTTGGGTGAGCTTCATCTCGATGTTATATCAAGTAAACTGAAGGCAAAATTCGGTGTAAGTGTTAAGCTTGAAGCACCCAAGGTTGCCTATCGTGAAACAATCAGAAAATCGGTTAAGGTTCAGGGAAGGCATAAAAAGCAGTCAGGCGGTCACGGTCAGTTCGGTGATGTGTGGATTGAATTCAGCCACCATGACGGTGAGGATATGATTTTTGAAGAAAACATTTTCGGCGGTGCAGTTCCGAAAAACTATTTCCCCGCAGTTGAAAAGGGCTTGCGTGAATGCTGTGCAAAGGGCGTGCTTGCAGGCTATCCCGTTGTGGGGCTGAAGGCGGTTTTGGTTGACGGCTCTTATCACCCCGTAGATTCTTCGGAAATGGCGTTTAAGGTTGCGGCTTCAATAGCATATAAAGAGGGTCTTAAGATGGCAAGCCCCGTTCTTCTTGAACCTATAGGCCATCTTGAAGTACTTATGCCTGAGGACCTTATGGGCGATATTATAGGTGATATAAATAAGCGCAGAGGCAGAATTATTGGCATGTCAACTGTGGAAGATTCGGTAGGACAGGTAATTGCAGAGGTTCCCATGGGAGAAATGTTTAAATATGCAACGGATTTACGCAGTATGACTCAGGCAAGAGGCTCGTTCACATTTAAGTTTGAGCGTTATGAGGAGGCTCCCGAAAATGTGGCGCAAAAGGTAATTGAAAAGTCTAAGGCAGACGCTGAATAAAATATAGGCGGTGTAAAAAATCGTTTTTTACACCGCCTTATGTTTTTATTGTTGTGAAACAATTGGATAAGTTGTAAAATAAAAATAAAAAAATACAAAAAAAAATCTTGATTTTACTGCAAATTCATTATATAATATTTGAGCTGGTTGCTTAAGTTCTGCGAAGGGCAAGCAGACTTGCGGATATGGCGGAATTGGCAGACGCGCATGGTTCAGGTCCATGTGATAGCAATATCGTGAGGGTTCAAGTCCCTTTTCCTGCATCACTGTAATATAT
>JAXJXW010000075.1:0-3202 GCA_036307325.1 Clostridia bacterium | reverse complement strand
TCTTGCATAGAATATGTATTGACAGCATTATCATTTTGTGATATGCTGTCCTCATCGGTTGAGAGTCTCATAGGATTTTGATTATCAGATTGATTTTCAAATTTCCCGTGTTCCTCAGCCGATATTTTATTTCGATTTTTTATTATAAAATTTGCGGGATTCAAATCAATCATATCATAAAAAACCAATTTTCCGCCCGAAGTATATCCAACAACAACACTTGCATTATACTTATCACTTCCAAATAGAATAATGAGTATACTCACATAAAAATAGAATTAAATTTTAATTTGAAATGTGAGTTTTTTAATAAATTAAAAAATTTATTTAATATTTTCTTGCTATGAACGATTTTTCCTATCCCCTTAAAAAGAGTTGTAAAAATTCTGATGAATTTTTACAACTCTTTTTTATAATAACTTATTTAATTTTTGAAACAAATTTTTCAAGTCTGTCAAGACCTTCTTTTATATTTTCCATACTTGTTGCATAACTCCAGCGTACATGAATGTCACTGTCAAATCCGCTGCACGGAACAACTGCAACCTTAGACTTTTCAAGGAAAAGATTTGCAAAATCATCACTGCCGTTAATTTTAATGCCTTCATAGCTCTTTCCTATAAGCTTTGAAATATTCATCATTACATAAAATGCACCGTCAGGCATAAGGCATGAAATATTTTCAATGGAATTGATGCGTTCAACCATGTAATTTCTTCTCTTTTCAAACTCCTCACGCATTGCAAATGCCTCATCCATAGGACCTGTAAGTGCTGCCAATGCCGCTTTCTGAGCAATTGAGTTGGGGTTGCTTGTAGCATGGCTTTGAACATTGCTCATGACCTTTGCAATAGCACGAGGAGAAGCCGTATAACCGATTCTCCAGCCTGTCATGGCATATGTTTTGCTTACGCCGTTTACAACAATCGTAAGATTTTTTATATCCTCACCAAATGAAGCAATGGAAACATGCTTCTTATCACCGTAAATAAGATGTTCGTAAATTTCGTCAGAAATAACATAAATATTTTTTTCAACACAAAGGTCTGCAATATCCTTAAGCTCTTGTGATGAATAAATCATTCCCGTGGGATTGGAAGGGGTATTGATTATTACCGCACGGGTCTTATCTGTAACGGCGTCTCTGATTTTCTGTGCAGTTACAATAAAATTGTCCTTTTCCTCTGCTTTAACAAGAACCGGAACGCCGCCGTTTATTTTTACCATTTCAGGATAGCTTACCCAGCAGGGAGTAGGAATAATAACCTCATCACCGGGATTTAAAATAGCTCCAAGGGCATTTACGAGAGAATGCTTTGCACCGTTTGAAATAACTATATCTGCAGTTTCATAGTCAAGTCCGTTGTCTCTCTTAAATTTATCTACGACTGCCTGTTTTAATTCAACAGTTCCCGAAGCCGGTGTATAACGGGTAAATCCGTCATTTATTGCCTTAATTGCAGCGTCGCGGATATGCTTCGGGGTGTCAAAATCAGGCTCCCCTGCGCCAAATCCCACAACATCTTCTCCGCGAGCCTTCATTTCTTTAAATTTAGAGTCAATAGCAAGAGTAGAAGAAGGGCTCACCGATGAATATTTTTCTGATAAATACATAAATACACCACCACTGTCAAAATATTATCCATTCTACACCATTTTCCGTCTTTTTTCAATAGCATAAGAAAAATTTATCAAAAAACAGTACAATTTTTTGCTTTATTTTCTAAAATATCCCTTTCTTTCGGAATCGTCAAGTATTTCATACACTAAGCTTTTTGCCGCAGGTATGGCTTCGCTTATAAGAGCAACCCTCTTTTCAACCATTTCACGGGGGACATTTCCCTTTCTCCAAGTATGCCCATCTGTAAGAAAGTTATTTATAAGAGGCTGGAGTCTGTCAAGTGCGGCGGTAAATTTCGCTTCACGGGTTTCTTCTGCATCAAATTCCAGCCAAAGTGATTTATACTCTTCCCCCTCCTCCTTGGGAAGTATGGAAAAAAGCCTGTCAGCCGCCTCCAGCTCCCGCTTTCTTTTATCTTTGCCTGCATTTATATCATAGCAAAAGGTATCACCTGCATAAATTTCAACCATGTCATGAACAAGTGCCATTCTGACTGATTTGTCAATGTCCGTACCTTCAGGGGCATAATCTGAAAGCACAATCGCCATAAGTGCCAAATGCCACGAATGCTCCGCATCTGTTTCCCTGCGTGATTTGTCGGCAAGAAGCGTTTGACGGTACACCGTCTTCATCTTATCGGCAATAATTAAAAACTGCATCTTTTTTTGAAAATTTTTTTCTTCGGTCAAATATGTGTTGTATAAATTTTCAGCCATTGTAATTCCTCTTTCGTTAAATACTGCCCTACAATCTCAATACATTTATCATTATACTCATTTATTATTTCAATTTCTTTTTCTGACAGAATTTCTTTTTCAAGACCTTTTGTTCCTATGGGGCAATAATTCAGAACATCAAAACCAAGGAAGTCACCGTATTCGGTTTTCATAACATGCTTTACCGCCAAGTGGTTTTCAATGCGTATTCCGTACCTTCCCTCAGTATACACGCCCGGCTCGTCAGTGACGGTCATTCCCTCTGCTAAAGGGGTGTTACATAAGGGAGAGATTCTTTGAGGTCCTTCATGGACACATAATAAATAACCCACTCCGTGACCCGTTCCGCATCTGTAATCAAGCCCCTCCTTATATAAAACCGAGCGAGGAAGAATATCCACATCTCTCCCTGCAAGCCCCTTTTTAAAAACAGCGCCTGACAGTGCCAGATTAGCCTTTAGAACAAGCGTGTAATTATGTGCCTCTTCCCTTGTAATCTCTCCCATAATAAGGGTACGGGTAGTATCGGTTGTTCCCTCCCAATACTGTCCGCCGGTATCTATAAGAAGCATTCCCTCTTTTTTAATTTTTGCACAGTTATTTTCCGAAGGCGCATAGTGCATCATGGCACCATTTGCACCATACGCCGCAATAGTCTGAAATGAGGGATAAATATATCCTTCAAGAGCTTTTCTGTGTTTTTCTATTATTTGCACAACATCAAATTCAGTTATGTTATCCGAATTATATATTTCATAAAAGCTTTTAATCAGAGCCGTATTTTCCTTGATATACGCATTTTTGATGTTTTTAAGCTCGGTTTCATTTTTTACGGCCTTTAACTCTTCAACAATATCCTCAATAT
>JAXJXW010000074.1:0-7650 GCA_036307325.1 Clostridia bacterium | reverse complement strand
TGTGAGGACATTGCAATATGTCTTGGCGAGGCGTTTTCAGAAGCTCTGGGGGATATGCGTGGAATCACACGCTACGGAAGCATGCTCCTTCCCATGGATGAAGCACTTATTCTTGCCTCCGTTGATATTTCGGGCAGAGCTCATCTTTCCTATTCCATGTCTATTCCCTCACAAAAGGTGGGCACATTCGATACGGAGCTTACGGAGGAATTTTATCTTGCTTTTGTAAGAAAGGCAAACCTTACCCTTCACATAAAGCAGCTTGACGGCACAAATTCCCACCACATAATCGAAGGAAGCTTCAAGGCTTTTGCCCGCGCACTTAAGCAGGCGGTAAAAATTGATGAGCAGAAGAAGGATGTAATTCCTTCAACCAAGGGAGTTCTCTAAAATGATAGCAATAATAGACTACGGTGTTGGCAATTTATATTCGCTGAAAAGTTCACTTGACGCTCTTGGGATAGAAAATTGCGTTACAAAGGACAAAAAGCAAATAGAAGCTGCGGAAAAAATTATTTTACCGGGCGTGGGCGCATTCGGCGATGCAATGGAAAGCCTTTCCCTTTGCGGACTTGACAGGGTTTTAATAAGCGAAGCCGAGAAGGGCAAGCCCATACTGGGCATATGCCTGGGTATGCAGCTTTTGTTTGAAAAAAGCTATGAATACGGCGAGCATAAGGGGCTTGGACTTGTAAAGGGAAGCATAGTACCTATTTCCAATGTTGTCTCTCCTGAATACAAGATTCCCCATATAGGCTGGAACGCCCTTCGGTTCACTGAGAAGAAAAGCCCGATTTTTAAATATTTGAAGGAGGGTGACTGCGTTTATTTTGTGCATTCGTACTATGGCGCAGATTGTGAGGACAGCGTGATTGCCACGGCAGAGTACGGCGTTTTTCTTACGGCGGCAGTTCAAAGAGGAAATGTATTCGGATGCCAGTTCCACCCTGAAAAAAGCGGAAAAACGGGGCTTTCAATTTTAAAGGCATTTGGCGAAATTAAGACAGGCGGTGACGAGAAATGATAATTCTTCCCGCAATAGATTTGTATGAGGGAAAGTGCGTTCGTCTTTTAAAGGGCGATTATAATAAAAAGACGGTTTACAGTGATTTTCCCGAAGAAATTGCCAAGGATTTTGAAAGCCGGGGTGCAACCCACATTCACATTGTTGACCTTGAAGGGGCTAAAAACGGAACAACGCCCAATCTTGAAACGGTAAAAAGAATTGTTGAAGCAACCTCACTCAGTGCCGAAATCGGCGGCGGTATTCGTTCCACCGAGGTTATAGAAGCATATGTAAACGCAGGTGTTGACCGTGTTATACTAGGCACTGCGGCAGTTTCAGACAAAGTCTTTCTGAAAGAAGCCCTTGACGCCTTCGGTGAAAAAATAGTTGTGGGCGTTGACATTAAAGACGGTTTTGTTGCCATTAAGGGCTGGACTGAAAAATCTCAGTACAGATACACCGATTTTTGTTCCCTTATGGAGGAGCTTGGTGTAAAAACGCTCATATGTACCGATATTTCAAAGGACGGTGCAATGCAGGGCACTAATACAGAGCTGTATAAGAGCCTTTCCGCAAGCTTTAACATGAACATTATTGCCTCAGGCGGCGTGTCAAGTCTTGAGGAGGTTAAAAAGCTTGCGGCACTTAATATATACGGCGCAATTATCGGAAAAGCATATTACACAGGCGCAATTAAAATAGAAGACGCCGTAAGCATTTGCAGAGAGGGGCGTTTTTAATGATAACAAAAAGAATTATTCCCTGCCTTGATGTCAGAGACGGCAGGGTTGTAAAAGGCGTAAATTTTGAGTCTCTTTCCGATGTTTCCTCCCCTGTTGAGCTGGGGAGCTATTACAGTGATGCAGGGGCAGATGAGCTTGTGTTTTATGATATAACTGCGTCAGCCGAAGGGCGCCGCCTCTTTACGGATATTTTAAAAGAGGTAGCCTCAAAGATTTTTATTCCCCTCACAGTCGGCGGCGGAATACGCTCCATTGCAGATTTTGACCGTGTGCTGAAATGCGGCGCAGACAAGGTAAGCGTAAATTCAGGTGCAATTGCAAACCCTGCACTCATTGAAGAAGCGGCAAAAAAATACGGTAGCCAGTGCGTTGTAATCAGTGCAGATGTCAAACGAGTTGACGGCGTTTTCAGAGTTTTTGCAAAGGGCGGAAGAGAAAACACGGGCATGGAAGCCATTGACTGGATAAAGCACTGCGTGGACATGGGCGCAGGCGAGGTTGTGGTAAACTCCATTGATACTGACGGTGTAAAGGGCGGCTTTGACATACCCATGCTTCAGGCGGTGCTTGAAAGTGTGAATGTGCCTGTAATTGCCTCAGGCGGTGCAGGAAGTGCCGAGGATTTTGTGGAGCTTTTTAAAAAGCTTCCCACCATTGATGCCGGACTTGCCGCATCAATTTTCCATTTCGGAGAAGTTAAGATAAATGACCTTAAAGAGCTTCTTCACAAAAATGACATTATAGTGAGATTATAGGAGGAGAAATAAATGTTATCCGTAGATGAGCTTAAATTTGACGAAAAGGGCTTAATACCTGCCATTGTTGTTGACGCAGATACAAAAAAGGTGCTTACACTTGCATATATGAACAAGGAAAGCCTCCAGATTTCAATGGAAAAGGGGCTTACCTGCTTTTTCAGCCGTTCAAGGCAAAAGCTTTGGCTCAAGGGTGAAACCTCAGGAAATTATCAGCACATAGTAAATATTACTGCAGACTGCGATAAAGATGCCCTTACTGTCACTGTAAAAAAAGACGGGCCCGCATGCCATACAGGCAGTGACTCCTGCTTTTTTGAACCTGTTTACGAAAACAATGAGCTTGAAGGTTTTTCCGTGTCTGCACTTATGAATATGCTTAAGGGCAGAAAAACAGAAAAGAAGGAAGGCTCTTATACAACATATCTTTTTGAAAAGGGTATTGATAAAATCCTTAAAAAGGTGGGCGAAGAATCAACTGAGGTAATCATTGCCGGCAAAGCAAATGATAAGAAGGAAACCATTTACGAAATTGCCGACCTTGCGTATCACATTATGGTGCTTATGGTTGAAATGGGTATTTCCCAGGATGAGATTATATCTGAGCTTGCCTCCAGACATGTAATAGATAAAAAGGTTAAGCAGGAGAAGATGACAAAGTGATTCCACGGGTTAATTTTCATACTCACACAACATTTTGTGACGGCAATAACACTGCCGAGGAAATGGTTATTGAAGCTATCCGGAAGGGATTTGAGGAGCTTGGCTTTTCAGGGCATGCCTACACCCCCTTTGATGAAAGCTATTGCATGAGCAAAGAGAAAACACGGCAGTATAGAGCAGAAATCTCCCGTCTTAAAGATAAATACAGTGATAAAATAAAAATTTATTGCGGGCTTGAGGTTGATTATTTTTCCGAAGCAGATGAAAATGATTATGATTTTCTCATAGGCTCTGTACACTATGTGGAGAAAAACGGAATTTATTATCCCATTGACGAGAGTGAAGAAAGGTTCCTATATATACTCAATGAAGTTTTCAACGGTAATGCGGCAGAGCTTATAAAGGCGTATTACTCCCTTGTGGGAGATGTTATAAACAAAACAGGTGCCCATATAATCGGTCATTTTGATTTAATTACAAAATATAATGAAGGCGACAGGCTATTTCCCCAAGGCAGCGAATACATAGCTTATGCACGGGAAGCGGTGGAAAAGCTATCTCTTACGGGAAAGGTGTTTGAAATAAACACAGGTGCTATTGCCCGCGGTTTACGCACAACCCCCTACCCTGCTCCCTCTATTTTAAAGATTTTTAAAGAGCATAATATGCGGGGCATTTTATCCTCTGACTGCCATAGCAAGGAAGCTCTTGACTTTGCATTTGATAAGGCAAAAAAGCTGGCTGACGAAAATAAAATAACACTTGTGACAAAATTTTCCCGTCTGTATTGATTTATTTTGCCTTATATGGTAAAATCATTTACTGTGAATATTGCATATTTGAATCGTCATGCATAAAATAGTGTAAGAAAGTTTTTTATGGGAGAATCATTATGATTTGTAATAATATACTGGAAGCAATCGGAAATACTCCCCTCATCAGGCTGACAAAAATGGTTGATGAGGACAGTGCCGAGGTGCTTGTTAAATTTGAAGGATTAAATGTGGGCGGTTCCATAAAGACGAGAACTGCTTATAATATGATTGTTGCGGCGGAAAAAGAAGGGCTTATAAATAAGGATACCGTTATTGTTGAACCTACAAGCGGCAACCAGGGAATCGGGCTTGCGCTGATAGGTGCGGTCCGCGGTTACAGAACAATAATTGTTATGCCCGATTCCGTCAGTGTTGAACGGCGAAAGCTGGTTGAGCATTACGGAGCCGAGGTAAGGCTTGTCCATGACGACGGCGATATTGGAAAATGCATTGATGAATGTCTTGAAACGGCTTTGAGATTAAAAGAAGAAAACCCCAATGTGTATATCCCCCAACAGTTTGAAAACCCCCATAATCCCTTGGTTCACAAGTATCATACGGGGCAGGAAATTCTTGCTCAGGTTGCAGGGCCAATACACGGATTTTGTTCGGGAATTGGTACAGGTGGCACAATCAGCGGAATCGGTGCAACGCTTAAGGCTCTCAACCCCAACATAGAAATTTGGGCGGTGGAGCCTGAAAATGCCGCTATTCTCGCAGGGGGAACGGTTGGAACTCATCTTCAAATGGGTATTGGAGACGGCCTTATTCCCAAAAATCTTGACCTTGAAATTTACGATAATATTTATATAGTAACAGATGAAGAGGCCATTAAAACGGCTAAAGACCTTGCCCGTAAGGAAGGGCTTATGTGCGGAATATCCGCAGGCACAAATGTTGCCGCTGCCCTTAAGCTTGCAAAAAAGCTGGGCAAAGGGAAAACCGTGGTCACAATCCTTCCCGATACGGCTGAAAGATATTTTAGCACACCATTATTTGAATAAAAAGTAAGGGGATGTTAAAATAGTCCGGACCGCAAGAAAATAAGATAATGTATTTTCATGAGAAATCTATTTATTTAATATTTTCTTGCTATGAAAAAACTTCGCCTCTCGGTGTACTAATAGCCTGACGATTCCAATTTGAACAATTTTTCCTATCCCCTTAAAAGAGCTGCAGTAAAAGGATTTAAAAAAATCCTTTTACTGCAGCTTTTTTGTGGTTTTTACTACGCTTTTCTTGCTTACCTTCAATCTTTATACTGCTTTGCAATTCTTTTTAGTTCTTCATAAAAATTTTCTCTTGTTCCTGCAAGAATTACAACAACTTGTTTGTCTTCTATTTCGTAAATTTTGTATGCTATTTCGTAATTTACCCCATTGTATCTTACATCTAAAGATCTGAATCCGGATAAATCACCTCTTTTTTCCTCAGCTATATACGGATTTTCCCCTATAACTGACATAGCCTCCTTGAATTTCAATTTCAAGTTCTTATCTTTTATTTTCTTAAAGTATCTTTCAGCCGGAGGAGCAATTAAAACCTTATACATTTTTTATTCCTCTCCAAAAACCTCTTCTACACTTGCACCTTTTTTTCTGCCATAAGCTATATCGTCAGCTTGGGTGCTCAAATCACTTATTGCTTTTGTAATATTCTTCTGCTGGTTTTCAAATGCATGAATAAGCTCATCGCCACTATACCCCTGTGCAACCAAATCCTTTAATATCTCCGTTGCAAAACTACCATCATTTCTGAATGGTCTTAAAATAATTGCATTGTCGGCAAGCTCACACTCAATTTCTTTTCCCATTCCAAGAACACTATAAAACTTCTGCGGAATGGTTATCTGTCTTTTGCCGGTTACACTTATAATTTTTCTATCCATTATTGCACTTCCTGACATAATATTCACTCTCCATTTATTATATGATAAATGCACATTCTTATGTGTTCCTTGATAATATAATATCAAGGAAAATAGGAAATGTCAATTATTTTTTGATTTTATACTTATATGTTCACGGAGCAGGCTATAGCAAGAGGCAGCAAGGGGAACTGCAAGCAGCATGCCAAAAATTCCAAAAACACCGCCGCCCACAGTAACGGCAGCAAGCACCCATATTCCCGGAAGCCCTATAGATGATCCTACCACTCTTGGGTATATGAGATTTCCTTCCACCTGCTGAAGTACAATCAGGAAAATAAGAAAAATAAGAGCTTGCATGGGTGATTCCATTGCAATAAGCAATACTCCCACTATTCCACCGATAAATGCTCCCACAATGGGAATAAGTGCAGTAAATGCAACCACTGCACCAATCATAGGAGCATACGGAAGTCTGAGAATTAACATTCCGATAGCGCAAAGAATACCGAGAATAACAGCTTCGGCACACTGCCCTACAATAAAATGGCGGAAGCTGTTGTCTACAACTTCAAGCACATGCTTGATTTTTGCACATTTTTCCTCACTTATAAAGCACCTCATAATACGCTTGCACTGTGACATAAGCCTGTACTTTCCCAAGAGGAGATAAATTCCAAAAATAATTGCCACAAACGCAGTTGCTATTCCTGATACAAGAGAGGTTACCGTTGTGATAACGATGCTTGCAAGATTGCTTATTCCCGAAAAAAGCTTACCCGTAATTTCCTGAATTTTTGACTGCCAGTTAACGGAAGCAAGCTTGTCCATAATATCGGTGGAGAGAATTTTTGTTTCCTTGATTCTGTTAAAAAGATTTTCAACGGCTCCCGGCACCTCATTTATAAGAAGCCTTGAGCAGTTTACAAGCTGCGGAACAATAAGCGCAATTACCAAAGCAATAATTGTAATCAAGGTAAGAACGGCAAGTAAAAGACAAAGAGGCGTGCGAGCCTTGGTAAAAAACCTCTTTTTTGACTTGACAAAAAAATGGCGTTCATAAAAACTCATTAAAATATTAAGCGGATAGGCAATCACACATCCGATTAAAAGCGGCATTGCAGCAGACAGTATTTTTCTGATTATTCCCGAAATATTTGGCCAGTAATTTATAGCCAAAAATACAACGAAAACTGCTGTGGCAATTTTCACAATTGTTTTAGTTTCTGTTTTTTTCATAATTCCCTACTCCTTTTATATTTTACAGTATACCATAAGCGTAAGTGCATTTTCAACTTTTTAATATAATAGCATTGAATTTTTTTGTTTTTGAGACTATAATGTAAATATATTATACGAAGAATTCAAAGGAGGCCATATAGATGACATTATCTGAAATATGGGCGTATTCTGCTCCGTTTATAAAAATGGCTTTAATTCTCATTATAGGTCATGTCTTAATTGTGTACTGGCAAAGAATATTCAAACGCTCACTTAAAAAAAGCAAGCTGGACCCCTCACTGATTGGTTTTATTCATAAGGCGGTTAACATAATACTGCATTTATTTGTAGTTATTTTAGCACTGACTGCAATCGGCATATCAACAACCGGTATTGTTGCATCTTTTTCAGCTATAGCCGTTGGCGTATCGGTTGCGCTGAAGGATTCTCTCAACAATGTTGCCGGCGGCATACTGCTTTTGATTTCGCCTCGTTTTTCTACGGGTGATTATATTTCAGCCGGAGGAGATGAGGGAACTGTTACCGCCGTTGACCTGCTGCACACAACAATACTTACAAT
>JAXJXW010000073.1:0-4119 GCA_036307325.1 Clostridia bacterium | reverse complement strand
TCAATATCCTGAATTGATTTTGACTCCTCTTCGCCTGTTGTGTTAATGCTTCCCTTATTTACACAGCTTTCTATAATTCCATAGTTTTGCCCTGCAATTCCGCCCGTATAATTATCGGAAACGGCACTTCCTTCAAAGCGGCACCCGATTACGCTTCCGCTGCTTGTAACAATGCCGCATATACCGCCTACCGCCGATTTTCCCGATACACTGCCGTCAAACGAACAGTTTTTGATTATCCCGCTATTTTCTCCTGCTATACCGCCTATATATTTTTGACTTCCCTTTGGTGATATAATACCCTCTACATCAAGATTTTCAACAAAAGCACCCTTCTGTAAATATCTGAAAAGCCCCAGGTAAGAGCCTTTTGAAGAAATATTTACCCCCGTTATTTTATGTCCGTTGCCCTTAAAGGTTCCCCCGAAGGTGGGAATGCTTTTAAAATCCGTATGGGAAAGGTCAATATCATTTAACAGAATAACGGTTTTTCCACGGGAAAATGTGTCTGTTTTACAATCTTTTACGAGGTTAAAATAGTCCTTGGCACTGCTTATTGTCACCGCATCACCCTTTGCTTCTATGTTCGGTGCAAAAATTAGTGTCATATACAAAACAGAAAGCAAAAGGGCAATCAATTTATTCTTCATTTTCACTGCAGTCATCACTTAATTCATCTCCCTTTTCGCCTGATGAAACATTGTTAATATTTACAATAGCCTCCATATCGCCTCGGATAACTCCGTGTATTTCAGCATCTACAAACCCGTTAATTCTCCCCCGAACGCGCCCGTTTACAACAAATCTTCCCGTTTCTTTTCGTACAATGTCGGGATGTTTAATAGTAACTCCCGTTTTTTCAACAATTGTATCGCCGAAAAGAAGTATCTCCGGAAGCACAAGCATAACCAAAAACATTGAAATAAGCGTTCCCCTGCACAGTGTTATACCAATGGAAACAATAGACGGCTCCGTTGAAAGCTTGCCGATTAAAAAGCCTGCCGCTGCCAATATACTGCCTGAGGTGATTACCGTTGGGAATGCAAAGCTAAGCGCCTTGCTCATAGCTTGTTTAATATTGTTTTCCTTTTTAAGCTCCATATATCGGTTTGAAATAACAATTGCGTAATCAATATTTGCACCCATCTGGATAGAGCTTACAATCAGGTAGCTTAAGAAGAACATATTACTGCGTGTGATATATGAAAATGAAAAATTAAGCCATATACTTCCCTGTATAACCAAAATCAAAAGTGCAGGCAGTCCTGCATTTTTAAAGGTAAAGAACAAAATTAAAAGCACGAACAATATGGATAGCACGGAAACGATAATATTATCTGTTTCAAAGGATTTTGCCAAATCATAGCAGCTTGTAGAGTCACCCACAAAATATGAATTTTTATAATATTTATGAGCTGTTTCATTTACCTTTTCCACAAAGCTGAAAGTTTCTTCGCCCTCCTTGGGCAAGTTGAGATATACCAGCATTCTTGAATAATTTTCACCCACAAGTTGTTTTTTTGCCGTGTTCAGCTGCAAATACAAATCGTCAAATTCCTCTGAAAGCTCATCATCAAGCTTTATATAGCCATCATTTTTAAGGTCGTATGCAAACATGAACATATCAATTATGGGAACGCCGAAATCATTTAAGTTTGTAATCAGCCTGCTGTATTCCTCATTATCCGTGGCATAAAGCGTATAAAGCATCTTTGACATTTCAATGTCAATATCCATCATTTCAGAAAATTGTCTTGGTGTGAGCTTATCCGTAAGAACATATCCATCCTTTGCCTCAGTGCTTGAAAGAGAAGTGATTGAATTCACCTCGTCATAAGACAAAAGCTCGTTTATAAGTCTCTTTTCCTTGTCATAGCTCCCTGCGGGAATCACGAGTGCCGCCATATTTTTTGAGCCGAAGCACTCTTCAATTGTTTCATTTGCAATTTGTGTTTCGTTTTGACGGCTTGTTTTAGATGAATTGGCATTATATGTATAATTACAGTTGGAGGAAAGAAAAAAGGCAACAACAAGCACTGCCGCAAATATGGGCGGAACAAGCATTCTGAGCTTATATACAAGCTTCCCCGCAGAAGAAATATCGGGAATCAGGCTTTTGTGATGTGTTTTGTCAATATATTTTCCAAAAATCATAAGAAGGCACGGCATGAGAGTAAACACACACAAAAGGCTGAAGCCGATGGATTTAATAAGGCATAGCCCCATGTCAAAGCCAATCTTAAACTGCATAAACATAAGTGCTATCAATCCCGATACTGTTGTAAGGGAGCTTGAGGAAATTTCAATTATTGATTTTGAAAGTGCATTGATAACTGCTTCCCGTTGATTGTACAGCTCCCGTTCTTCACTGTAATGATGTATCATTATAATTGCATAGTCTATAGAAAGCGCAAGCTGGAGCACCGCCGTGACAGAGTTAGACACAAAGGATATTTCTCCGAACCAGTAATTTGTACCCTTGTTAAGGAGAATACCTGCAACAAAGGTTATCAGCAAAACGGGCACTTCCATATATGTTTTTGATGTCAGTAAAAGCACCGCCACAATTATAGTTGCCGCTATGGCAAGGATTACCGTCATTTCGCTTTCAAGCGATGAGGAGGTATTGTCAACGCTTTCGGAGGCATAGAAATCATACTCCGAAAGGGCTTCCCGTATTTCTCCATAGCCTTCAGGAACCTTTTGTGAATTCTCATCATATTTCAGCGTTACATCATACAGGGCGCATCCGTTTTTATAATGCTCTTCACTGTCATCAAAGGTTACCATGTCTACCGATTTTAATGCTTCCAGCATGTCGCAAATTTCCTCTGCTTTTTCATAGGTAACATTTTCAACCATGATGCGGCTTGTTGCAAGGGTCACAAATTCATTCTCCATTATGGTAAGCCCCTGCCTTGTCTGGGTGTTTTCAGGCAGATATGCCGTTAAATCATCACATACCCTCACCCAGTTTTGGGATATAAGCGAGAATATTATCATAGCGGCGTATAAAAGCAACAGGATATTTCTTTTATCCACTATAAAGGTGGCTACTTTCATCATAAATGATTTATTTTCCTTTGCCAATTTTTAAACCTTCCTTTTTATGGGATATACAGATAAATTATAGCATTTTTCTCTTAGCCCGTACACGGTCAAAAACAGGCATATGCACAAAAATTATGCATATTCCTGTTTTTGACTGAAAATTATTTATTTAAAAGGTCAAGCACCTGTTTTATATTGCTTTGAAAAAGAAGGCTTGTTTTGCTTAAAATATCTTCAAAATCTTCTTTCATTCCATAGTCCAGCCACTTGTTTATAAACCCCTGCAGGGCAAAGGTGTAAAACTCTGCAACAAACGCCTTATCATTATCCGATATATTGATATTTTTTGCCTCAAGCTCCACAAAGTTTGCCACCACATCATATATAACCCTTTGAAAATATTTTTGGAGCTGATAGCTCTTTGCGGAATTATGCAGATTAAAAATTGCCTTTTTATTTTTAAGGGCAAAATCCGCCGCACATAAAAAGCCTTCGTTCCAGGAATTATAGGGTTGATGCTCCGTTACTATTTTAGTCATTTCATTTTGCAGTATTTCATCAACCAGGGCATATATATCCGAAAAATGATAATAAAATGTATTTCTGTTTATACCGCATTCATTTACAATATTCTTTACCGAAATATCGTCAAAGGATTTCTCTGCCAAAAGCTTCATAAAAGCGTTTATTATAGCTGTTTTCGTAAATTTTGACATAACCTCTCCCCCATTGGCGCAATTTTATTTGACCACACACTGAACCAGCACCATATAAAAAAGCGATACCAAAAAATAAAACCTTGGATTTTTTTCACTGCTGCATACGATTGAATAGGTTTCATCAGTAAGGCTGAAAATTAAATACGGCTTTTTAAGCCCTGTGCCCTTGTATTTATCAATCATTGAAATGCCGTAAAATAAATGGCGGGCATTTACCATAAGCGTTGTAAAGGCTACGGGCAAAAGCGACGCTCCGCTTGTTATCAGCCCCACTGCCACATACTGCATAGAGCCTGCAAGCACCGGAATTGTGCTTTTAAACGCCTTTTTTTAAATATTCATATGTATC
>JAXJXW010000072.1:0-7043 GCA_036307325.1 Clostridia bacterium | reverse complement strand
CATATCTATATTGTTTTCAATGGAGCTTACCGCTTCATCAATGTCGGTACTGTTGGTAAACTGCGCCATGACCAGCGACATGCCTTCACTGGATTGGCTCTGCAGTGTGTCAAGCCCCGAAACCGACGCCACGGCGGATTCAACATTTTTAGTAATAATATTTTCTATTTCTTCTGACCCTGTATTTGAATAAGTTGTCATTACAATAACCATTTTAAGATCCATATCGGGCATTGCTTCCATGGGAAGCATTGTAAGGGTATATGCACCGATAACTATGAAAATTAAAACGACCATTGTTACGGCAACAGGTCTTTTTACCGATAATTCATGTATCTTCATTCCTGTCCGCCTTTCTACTTAACAACTCTTATTTTATTATTCTTCTCTGTAATATAGTCTCTGCCTGATACAACTACCTGTTCACCCGCTGAAAGACCTGAAACAATCTGTGCATATTCGTCATTTACAATGCCTGTTTCAATATCCTTACGAATGGCAGTGTCACCTGATACCACATAAACATAAAGTGCGGAATCACTGTCCTCCAAAACGGCTTCCGCAGGGATTGAAAGGGCTTTCTCTGCTTCATCAAGTACAAGTGTTACATCTACGAACATACCGTCTTTTATGCTATTGTCATCATTTAAAATTTCCACACTTACACTGTACATACCGGTTTGTGCACTCTTTGTGGGATTAACAATGCTTACCGTGCCCTCAATTTCATCAATACCGGCAGATTTTATGCTTACCGTTGCCTTTGTGCCTACCTTAATATACGGAATAACAGACTCCGTTACATTTATGTTCGCCTGTATGGTTTCAGTTGCCTTTATTGAATATACCTCAACGCCTGCAGCCACCATCTGACCGCGGTTGGCGTTTTTACTTGCTATGTAGCCTGAAATTGGGGCAACAACCCTTGTATTTGACAGGGCGTTCTGTGCATTTTCAAGAGCAGCCTTTGCACTGTTCACGCTTGCCTTTGCACTTTCGGCAGATTCCTTCAATACAACACCTGTTGTAAGGTTGTAGTTATCTCTTGCACTCTTTAAATTAAGCTTTGCGTTGTCGTATCTTGTAACTGCACTGTCATAGGCAGTTTTACTGATTGCGCCGTTTTCATAAAGCACCTTGTTGTTGTTATAGTTAACCTCTGCATTATTGTACTCGATTTCTGCGCTTCTTAATGCAGTTTCAAGCTGGAGTGATGTCTGCTGTGCAGAACCGTTTGTAACTGAGTTGTACTGTGCCACGGCACTGTCATAAGCTGCCTTTGCCTGATTGTAAGCCAAGCGGTAATCCGTGTCGTCAATTACAAGGAGAACATCTCCTGCAGAAACATAATCACCCACCTCTTTGTAAACGGCTTTTGCCGTTCCCGATGCCTTTGAGGAAACGCTGGTGGACTCAGATGCGGCAATTTCGCCCGTATATGTAACAGTATTTTCAATGGTTCTTTCTTTTACTTCTTCAACAGTGACATTAACCGCATCATCGGCAATTTCCTTTACCACTTCTTTTTTCTTTCCACAGGCGGAAAAAGAAAGCGTCACTGCAGCAGCCATAATAAGTGCTATAATTTTCTTCATTTCGCTACCTCCATTTATAATCCAAGTGTTATTTCATAACTGTACTTTTCACAAGCGAGCTTGTATGCGAGCTTTGCGTTTTCATACTCTATTGAAGCAGAATCCGCAGATGTTCTTGAAGAAAACAGCTCATTACTCGTTATAAGCCCAAGGTCATATTTAAGCTTATTAACACTATATTCCTGTTCCTTCAGCCCGTAATTTTCTTTCGCATTATCAAGGGTGTCCTTGCATGTAAGTATGTTATTGTAATATGAATTGAGCGCAAGGCGCATAAGCTTTTTGGAGTTGGTGTATTGGTACTCACTTTGAACAACAGTGGAATTGGCCGCTGAATACTGGGAGGAGGTAACACCTAATACTTTCGTTGCGTCACGGTAGAGCTGAGCCTGCTCCAAAACCTTTTTCAAGGAATACATATCCACTCTTGTTTCCAGTGCACTTTCTACATCTTTTGCAAAATCTATATCTGCTTCCATGTATTCTATTGAATCCGTAAGATTAAGATTTGTATTTTCATCTTCGATCTGAAGTGCAACAAGAAGGCTCTTTCGTGCTATATCTAAATTTCTTTCGTACTCATTTAAGGTTGACTGAACCTTATGTAAAGAAAGCTCAGCATTTTTCAAATCCAAATCGGAAACCATTCCAAGATCATACTGAGTCTGAAGCGTATCCACATTCTGGCGTGTAAGCTCATAAGAATTCTTCATATTTTCAACCAGTGCCTCAAGAAGCTTAACATTGCAATACTTTTCCGTTACATCATATGCAATGTTATTGATAGCCTGCTCTTTTTTCATTTGTGCAGTTTCCTTTGCTATGGTGTACTGATTTACATAATACCCCTTACGCAGTGCAACAATACCAATGCCTGAGGGAAGCGGTATTGGACCTTTTGAATCCCTCACATCCTTTTTTGCCTGCTCAATCTGACGCTCTGCGTCCTCGATTTGCGTGTCATAGCTTAAAAGCTGCGGATTGTCCTTTACAGCCATATCTATCGCCTGCTGTATGGACAATGTAACTGTATTGCCTGCATGGTCATCATTTGCATAGGCGGATAATGCAGTAAATATACAGCAAACTGCCGCCATAAACGCCACTACTCTTTTACTCATAAATCTTCTCCTTTTCAAGACTGATAGTGATATTATAAGCAGTAAATTTTAAAAAAACAAGAAAAAACTCCTATAATTAACACTTTATTCATTTTGCATTCACAAGTAACCTGAAAGTTAAAAATATGCACAGATAAAGGGCGCAGTTATAACATTTTTACACTGCGCCCCTTGTTTTTGCATTCAATTATTTTGAAATATTAACTATTTTATATTCAAGCCTTCCTCCGGGAGCTTCGACTGCTACAACCTCATCAATTTTATGGCCTAGAAGTGCAGCACCCACAGGAGATTCATCGGATATTTTACCCTTCATGGGGTCAGCCTCGGTTGAACCTACGATATAGTATTCCTCAACAGAAGAATCCTCCATATCCTCAACCTTAACCTTAGAGCCTATTGAAACAACATCTGTTGCAATATTATCTTCATCAATAACCTTTGCATTGTTGAGCATGTTTTCAATCTCAACTATTCTTGCCTCTATCTCTGCCTGCTCATTTTTTGCTTCGTCATATTCACTGTTTTCTGAAAGGTCGCCAAAAGAAAGTGCTCGTTTTATTGCCTCCGTATTTTCTTTTCTGCGAACAGTTTTTAAATTTTCAAGCTCCTCCTGAAGCTTTTTCAAGCCCTCGCTTGTAAGCAATACCTGCTTTGCCATGGTAATCCCCATTGCCTTTCTTCCCACAAAATTTTAAATCCTTATCCATGGGCTGATAAGGAGCAGAAAAAAATCTGCCTACATATTATAATATTAAATTTCTCCTATGTCAAGGGTAAATATTTCACTGCATTTTTCGCTGATGTAAACCTCCGCATTCTCACAAGGAGTACTTTCCAAAGCAGTGTAAAGAGGCGCACCCGACTTTACCCCAAGGAGCCTTTCAATTTCCCTTGTGTTTTCATCTGTTATATGCATATCCTTTGCCGAAAAGGTTTTTTCCGCCGAAAGGGTGCGCCCGTCAAGAGAAATAACAGGGCAGCTTATCCATGGGGGAAGCTCTTCCTCCCCATCACACTTAATCACCATGGCATTTTCCCAATCACCATTATTAAATGACGGAATGTGCCTTATTACGCAACCATGGTTAAAATAAAGCTCGTCATACATTTTGCCCACAGTTTCTATGGGCGACACAACGGTGAAAAGCCTTGCAAGCTTTCTTATTGCATAAATTATCCCTGCTCCGCAGATAGGGTCAGCCTTTATATAAATTTCTTCAATCGGCAAAGCAGTAAAGTATTTTTTTGCAACGGATGAAACGATTTTGTCAAGAACAGGCAAAAAAAGCTCTTGGGAATACTCCGTGCATTTCTTATATGCACCGCATTTTCTTAGACACCCCTTATCCAGAAGAACTGTCTTTCCCTCTGCAATATCATAAAGCTTCCCTGCACTACGCAAATTATCCTTTACATATGCAATTTTAATATTTTCACAATCCTCAACCCGCACAGACGGCGTAAAAATCCCGCCCCCTGCATTTTTGGCTATTAAAAAATCTCTCACAAAAATCCCCCCACTGTAAATAAATATATTCAGCAAGGGGATGAAATTTTACTTCACCGTTACGAAATTCTTTATTTCTTCATATTTTTCGCTTCCGATTCCGCTTATCTTCTTCAGCTCTGAGGTTGATTTAAAGCCGCCTTTTTTGTCTCTGTATTCAATGATTTCCCCGGCAATTGCCTCTCCGATACCCTTCAGTGAGCAAAGGGTGTATATATCTGCCGTGTTTATGTTTATCTTTGCCTTTTCTGTATCTGCGGCATTCTTGGAAATAGCAGGTATGTAAATTTCCTGCCCGTCTATAATCCTTTCGGCAAGGTTTACTTTGTCAATGTCGGCATTTTGGGTAGCACCGCCTGCTTTTTCAATTGCGTCTTTTATTCGGCTCCCGAATTCAAGCTCATAATAACCGCTTTTATTTACTTCACCCTTTATATGAAAACCAACCTTCATATCTGCAGTTTCTGAGCTTTCCGTCTCTCGGTCTATCACCATTTTCCCTGCCAGACACCCTATTGCCATCAATATTATAACTGCAAAGAAAATTATATCCTTAATTGATAGCCTCTCCTTCATTGATAAGAACCCCTTTATTAAATTCCTGCGCCTTATCTGCCAGATCGTTTATTTCCTTTTTCGCATCAAGGTCAGCCGTTTTTTCGGATATATTTACAATTTCTCGGTAAGCGTCTTTTGTTTCCTTACTGCCTCTTTCATTGCTTTGCACAATTTCATAAAGAGTTTCAGCATACATTACCTTATAATTATCATTATGAGGAGCCTTGAGAATAAGTTCCTTCCATATTTGAGCACTTTCCTTATATCTTTCCCCTTTATGCATTATTAAAGCCGTCTGCACCATATTGGTTACATTGTTTTTTTCCCGTTTACCTGCTTTTGCGGAATATTCAAGTGCCTTTTGTTCATCTGTTAACCCCATATCAAGCATGCAGCTTACAATACCTCTGCAGCTTTTTGCATCTGTAATGTTTATATTTGCCGCAATGGTGTAAAGGTCCTGTGCTTTACTGTAATTTTTGTTATTGTACTGCCTGTCACCATTCATTCTTATAAGAGCATGGCACATAAGCGTTGCCGAAATAATACCTGCCGCCGTAAGGGCAATACAAATGTGCGCCCTTTTCTTTTCATTAAGCTGAAGAGAAATGTGCCCATTGCAAATAAATTCATTATATGCCATTGTGCCTGACGCAAAAAGAATTGCCGCAGCAAAGTCCGTAAAAGGAACAAATAATACAATACAGAAAGTCAAAAGAGAAACAAAGGAGAAAAATAACTGTTTCTTTATGAGCAGATACATTTCTCTTAAAAACAGAATTAAAAGAATTATAAAACCGAAAATGCCCGAAGATGACACAACATTTGCAAGCAGACCCAGGCTTGTAACGCCGTCATAAAATCTGGATGCATACATCTCCTGCCCTGAAAGAAAGCCTCCGCCGCCCACGCCGAAGGGCTTGTGTATTCCGCATAAAAAAGCGTCATTAAAGGCGGAAGTGTCAAAAAAGCCGTATAAAACAATCAAAAGCACTGCACTGCATAAAATCGCCGCAGGAATAAATGCAATTTTTGCCTTTTTATATACAATAAATCCTACTATGATTACTCCCGCAAATACATATGAAACGGCACTTGACGCCATTATCCATGCGGCAATCATCGGCAGCATAAGTATAACCAATATTCTTTTCACCGCAGCTGAAGCACCGTTAAACAGCATTACGGCACTCCATATTCCCGCAAAAATAAATATTGCCAGCAAATCATTACTCCCAAAGCCAAGATTAAACAAAAATTTATCACCCACGGGAAGTGCAACAAAAAACCAATAAATGAAATTCACACAGCACACCGCAGCGCCCGACGCAACCAGCATATACTTCAGCCGCCTATCCATGCTTTCCTGAGTGTTTTCACGGAGATAATCAAAAAATACGGTAATAAAAAGAAGTGCAATTGCAAGGGAGCATATGTAAATGAGATTTCCCTCATGGTTTTTTGCAAAAAGTGACAGTAAAGCGGCGTAAATAAGAAGTGCCGTCATACTGTAATTAAGAGGTGAAACCCACAGTTTTCCGTTTGCGTAAATCCGCAGTGCTGACAAAAGGGAGAATACGGTAAATGTAAAATATACTGCGGCCTCCTCCCCCATCAGCCAAAGCACCGACGGAGCACCTATTATAAACCCTGCAATAAGCAGTTTAAGAATTAAAAGACTTTTATCCTTCAGTGTTTCCAAATTCATAACCTCACTAATAATTATCTGGCCTCAATGTGACTTGTATCAACCATATTATCAATAAATTCACTAAAATCGCGAGCTTCAAAATCTGATTTTTTACATGCGTACATAAGGTATTCTATATTTCCTTCAGGGCCTCTTATGGGCGAAAAATCAAGACCGAGCACCTCAAAGCCCGTCTGCATTGCAAATTGCGTGATTTCGTTTATCACTTCTTTATGGACACCTGCATCACGAACTACACCCTTTTTTCCTATTTTGTCACGGCCTGCCTCAAACTGCGGCTTTATAAGGGCAACCAATGAGCCGTTTTCCCGAAGAAGGGAATGTGCAACGGGCAAAACCAGCTTAAGGGAGATAAATGCAACATCAATAGAGGCGAAATCAAGTGGCTCGCCTATTGCTTCAGGTGTTACGAAGCGTATATTGGTGCGCTCCATATTTACAACTCTTTCGTCAGTTCTGAGCTTCCACGCAAGCTGACCGTAGCCCACATCCACTGCAAATACTTTTTTTGCCCCGTTTTGAAGCATACAGTCAGTAAATCCACCTGT
>JAXJXW010000071.1:0-4451 GCA_036307325.1 Clostridia bacterium | reverse complement strand
TTCAGAGGAATCAAAATCACCCATAACTATATCGGGCTGTATTTTGTTCTTTACAAGATAATCATAGCCGCCGTCGGCGGCTATGATTAAGTCGTTTTTTCCTTTTTGAAATTTATAGGAAAGCCCTTCCCCACTTGCTCCGAATATATAACAAATATTTTTCATCAATTAAAACACCCAAATAATTCATTAAGCCAGTCAATTGAAAGCTTTACCCAGGGATAATCACGGTTAAATTTATTTACAGACCAGATTGTTTCATCGGAAACAAGTGCAAGCCCATGTTCTCCATGAGGGAAAATATGTAATTCAAATGGAACATCATTCTTTTTGAGTGCTGACGCATAACATAAACTGTTTTCAACTGAAACAATTTGATCGTAAAATGTATGGAACAAGAAAGCAGGAGCGGTATTACCATCAACTGCGTTTTCAAGAGAAAGCTTTTTATAAAGGGGATTACTTTCATCTTCATCACCAATTAAATTTACAAAGCTACCTTTATTTTGTTTATTCTCTTCACTTGTAATTACAGGGTAGCAAAGAATTGAGGCATTTGGCTTGTGAAGCAAATTTTTCTCCTCATCTTCACCGAAGATTTCCTTGTCATTCCACAATGTACTGATAGATGCAGAAAGATGACCGCCTGCCGAAAATCCGCATACGGCTATTTTATCTTTAGAAACATGCCATTTTTCAGAATTTTCACGCACAGTTTCAATGGCCTTTGCCGCATTTAATATAGGAAGCGGATGTCTGTGGGGTGCAACGGCATAGTTAAGCACAAAAGCATGGAAGCCTGCGGCGTTGTAAGATATGGCAATTCTCTCGCCCTCACGGGAGGATAATCCGCCATAACCTCCGCCGGGAATTACAATAACGGCAGGGCGGTTTCCTTCGCCGTCAAGAATATATGTTGTAAGTGTTGGCATAAAGCCATGTTCAGTCTTTTCCTCCAATAGATTTATCACCAAATTTTTCATATGAATCACCTCTTTTTATTTATATCATATGCTACAAATTAAGTCAATAAATTAAAGCATAAAATATGGATTTATTTTCATATAATTTACTATGCACAAATTGATTTTGCAAGGAGCAATAAATTATGAAAAAAATCTATTGTATTATTATATCTGCTATTTTAATATGTTCTGTTTCTATATGTTCATATGCTGAAAATACACTCGGTTTAACATCGCAGGCTGCAATCCTTACAGAAGCATCTACGGGAGCCGTTCTTTATGAGCACAACATTCACCAATCGCTTCCCCCTGCAAGTATCACAAAAATTATGACAATGCTTCTTGTAATGGAAGCAATAGAGCGCGGTGATGTTAAATATGATACAATTGTGACCGCCAGTGAAAGAGCAAAAAGCATGGGCGGCAGCACAATTTTCCTTGATACAAACGAGCAAATGAGTATGAATGACTTGCTGAAAGGAATAGCCGTTGCAAGCGCAAATGATGCATGTGTTTCCGTTGCAGAGCATTTATGCGGAACGGTAGAAGCGTTTGTTGACAGAATGAACATAAGGGCTAAGGAGCTTGGAATGAAAGACACTCATTTTGTAAACTGCAACGGTCTTGACGCCGAAGGTCATGTATCCAGTGCTTATGATATTGCAGTTATGAGCCGTGAGCTTTTAAAGCATACCGATATTTTTAAATATACAAATATATGGATGGATTCACTTCGTGACGGAAAATTTCAGCTTGCAAATACCAATAAACTGATTAGATTTTACAAAGGGGCAAACGGTTTAAAAACCGGCTCTACTTCTATGGCAAAATGTTGTATAAGTGCAACCGCCAAGCGTGACGGTATGCAGCTTATTGCGGTGATTCTTGCGGCTCCAACAAGCAAGGAAAGATTTGCTGACGCCTCTTCCCTTCTCAATTATGGTTTTTCAAATTACGGAGCAGTTCCTTTTTGCGAAAAAGGTTCTGAGGTTGAAGAAATCGCCGTAAAAGACGGAAAATCAAATCATGTTGTGGGTGTAGCTGAGGACGCCTCCGCCGTTATAGTGAAAAAAGAGAATTTAAAAAGTGTAAAAACACATATAAATTTGCCTGAAAATGTATCAGCGCCCATAAAGAAAGGTCAGAAATTAGGAGAAATTGTTATAACTTTAGACGGTGAAACAATAGGTTCAACAGATATTGTTGCAAAAAATTCCGTTGATAAAAAAGGATGTTCCGATTTTTTCAAGGAGCTTATTTTCGCTTATATTAAAAAATAATTATGGGTCTGTTTAAAAACTTTAGTTGTTTTTAAACAGACCCTTTTAAGGGGATATATGGATTATACTCATTATCCTATTTTCTTGTACCATATGATAATATTCCTGTCAATTTTTAACATGGGATTTTTACCGGTTGTTAAAGTGAAATATTTGCCTTATGGCAAATGTGAAATAATTTACTTTGTAAATTGTGAAATAGAAAACTTCGTTTTCTGTGAAATAAAATAAATCCACACGCCGCAAGGCGTATTTCACATTGCGTAGCAATATTTCACGCCCGTAGGGCATTTCACAAATCCAATAGGATTTATTTCGTTGAAAAAGCACTTCCGAAGAAGTGCTTTTTTCTGGCAAATGCCCTCAATTTTAATAAAAACTTCATATAGGGTGATTTTGCACCCCCTATTTAACGCATACAAGAGTTTATAAATTTAATAGGCACATCCATTCTCTTTGCAACTGCTTCGGGGGTCATACCACTATCCAAGAAACGCTTACAAACAGCCTTCATGTTTTCGCCAATCTCAATAATGTGTTTATCGGGGTCATAGATTCTAACCACCCGTTGTCCCCATGAATGCTCTTTGATAGGATGCACATATTCCACTTTACACTTTTCCAATTTAACAGCGAACTTATCAAAGTCATCCTCTTCAAAATATACTTCAGAACTGTTGCTTCCGAATGTAACATTGCTTGTGCCAATAAATTCTTTCCAACTTTCGATTGTTTGAAGAGCCAAACCACCTGCCAAAGTCTTATTTGCACCAAAATCCATAATCACATGAAGACCCAATACTTTTTTATAAAATTCTACAGACTTGTCAATATCTGTTACTACCAACATAGGATTTTTAATTTTCATTTTCGCTACCACCTACAAATTCAATTTTACGAACATATTTTACCACAAAAGTATGTTAATTTCAAGTAAACAGAGAAAAACCGTGAACTTGCATAAAGTCCACGGTCATTTTTTATGCTTCGATTTCTGCTCCGTTTCGGAAGCGGAAAACCATCCTTCCATCGTGATGTATTAAAACGCTGTCGATTGCCAACATCCACATCTGCTCATCGAACTCTGTAATGGCTGTTTCGTACTCTGTGATTTCAAACATCAAGCCGGAAATGTAAGAACCCTTGAATTGCTTTTCTTGCTTTTGGGTTTCGAGGGTTGCAATTCGCTTTTTCAAGCCATCGTACCTTTCAACAAGGCTGTTGTATCGCTTGAGGTATTCCTCTTGATTTAGTGCTTCTTGACAGTTCTCTTCAACGCATCGTCTCGTAAGCTCCACAACCACATCGACCTCTTCGTATAAGGTCTTGAGCTTCTCGTCAATTTCGGTGCAGTCCGAAACCGCATCAAGGATTAAAGTGCAGTCTTCCAAAAGACTCTCCCGGTCATAGGTAAGGCGGTTGTATGCCTGAATGAACCGAGCCTTGATTTCTTCCTCGGAAATGTGCGGTGTGGTGCATTTCTCATCGGATTTGAATTTGCCGTTGCATTGCCATATGGTTTTTCGGTATTTGGTGTTTGACTGCCATACCTTTGAACCGAAAAACTCACCGCAATCGGCACATATCAGCTTGGTGGAAAAAACGCTCTTTCCGCTGTAGGCTTTACCGAGTTTCTTTCGTCTTGCAATCTCCGCTTGAACCCATTCAAACTCTGCCGGGTTAATAATTGCCTCGTGGCTGTTCTCGATGTAGTATTGTGGAACTTCACCTTCGTTAACCTTCATTTTTTTGGTTAAGAAGTCAACTGTGAAGTGCTTCTGCAAAAGGGCTGCACCTCTGTATTTTTCGTTTTGAAGCATACTTAAAATTGTGCTTGCTTGCCACACGCTCTTTCCGGCAGGTGTCGGCACACCCTCGTTGGTTAGAAGCGTTGCGATTCCGCTTGATGTTTTTCCACACATGAAAAGGTCGAATATGAACCCTTTTATAATCATATGAACCCTTTTTCAAAATTGAAAAAGGGAAAAAACAAAGGAAGAGCCACCCCGGAAAACCTCCGTTGTGGCTCATTTTCTGTGCAAAAATATCTGAAAACCCCTGTAAATAGGCAACCACAACGAAATGGGGATGTAAAATAATTCCCTGAAATAGACAAAGATCTCATTTATTGAGGTCTTTGTTTTGTTTCAGGGAAAAAATACCGTTTTTTTGGCACACGAAATAAAGCTCCGTTATTTGAGCTGAT
>JAXJXW010000070.1:0-2238 GCA_036307325.1 Clostridia bacterium | reverse complement strand
TATCTATCCTTTTGTATTCCGGTAAACTAACATAAGGGATGTAAAAATAGCTTCTCTGTTTTTACATCCCTTATGATTTTATTTGCACCGCGCAAACTTTGTTTTTTAATACATTCCGCCGCCCATAGCTGCCGCCTGAGCCGCCGCTGCTGCGCCTGCATCCTCCTTGGGCTTATCTGCAACAACGCTTTCGGTTGTAAGCACCATGCTTGCAACGCTTGCCGCATTCTGAAGTGCGCTTCTTGTAACCTTGGCAGGGTCAACAATACCCGTCTTCATCATATCAACATATTCATCGGTGAGAGCGTTGTAACCGATACCCACTTCTGAATTCTTGATTTTCTCAACAACAACTGCGCCTTCAATACCTGCATTAGCACAAATCTGCTTAACAGGCTCTTCAATAGCCTTAAGAACAATAGACGCACCTGTTTTTTCATCGCCTGTAAGAGTTTCGGTAAGATTCTTAACATCTTTCGTAGCGATAATAAAGCTTGTGCCGCCGCCGGGAACAATACCCTCTTCAACTGCTGCACGGGTTGCTGCAAGAGCATCCTCTATACGAAGCTTCATTTCCTTCATTTCTGTTTCTGTAGCTGCGCCAACCTTGATTACCGCAACACCGCCTGCAAGCTTTGCAAGGCGTTCCTGAAGCTTTTCACGGTCAAAATCGCTGGTTGTATTTTCAATTTCTGAGCGAATCTGGCTAACTCTGTCCTTAATAAGCTTTGAATCACCAAGACCGTCTACAATAATTGTAGCCTCTTTCATAATCTTTGCCTGACGGCAGCGACCCAACTGTGAGAAATCTGCGTCCTTAAGCTCAAGACCAAGCTCTTCACTGATAACTGTACCGCCGGTGAGGATAGCAATATCCTGAAGCATTGCCTTTCTTCTGTCACCAAAGCCGGGAGCCTTAACGGCAACACATGTAAATGTGCCGCGAAGCTTATTTACAATAAGTGTTGTAAGTGCTTCGCCTTCAATATCTTCAGCAATGATGAGAAGCTTCTTGCCCTGCTGAACAATCTGTTCAAGAATGGGAAGAATATCCTGAATATTTGAAATCTTCTTATCTGTGATAAGGATATACGGATCATCAAGAACTGCTTCCATCTTTTCAGTATCTGTTACCATATAGGGAGAAAGGTATCCGCGGTCAAACTGCATACCTTCAACAACTTCACTGTAGGTTTCAGCCGTTTTACCTTCTTCAATAGTGATAACGCCATCGTTTGAAACCTTTTCCATTGCGTCTGCAATAAGCTGGCCGATTGCTTCATCACCTGCTGAAATTGCGGCGACACGGGCAATGTCGTCTTTACCGTTTACCTTCTTCGCATTCTTCTGAATGCATTCAACTGCCGCATCAACGGCCTTTGAAATACCCCGTCTGATAACCATGGGGTTAGCACCTGCGGCAACATTCTTAAGTCCTTCACGAACAAGAGCCTGTGCAAGAAGAGTAGCGGTTGTTGTACCGTCACCTGCAACATCATTTGTTTTTGTTGCAACCTCACGAACAAGCTGTGCACCCATATTTTCAAAAGGATCCTCAAGCTCTATTTCCTTGGCAATTGTAACACCGTCATTTGTGATGAGAGGTGCACCGAATTTTTTGTCAAGAACAACATTTCTACCCTTGGGTCCAAGTGTAACCTTTACAGTATCGGCAAGCTGGTTTACGCCGCTTTCAAGTGCTTTGCGGGCTTCTTCACCGAATAAAATATCCTTTGCCATTATAAATCACTCCTTATATAATCAGTCTAACTTTGCAAGAATATCGTTTTGGCGCAGAATTGTATATTCAACACCGTCAAGCTTAACTTCGGTTCCTGCATATTTGCTGAGGATTACCTTGTCGCCAACCTTGACCTCCATAACAATTTCTTTACCATCCACAACTCCGCCGGGGCCAACAGCAACAACCTCAGCATACTGCGGCTTTTCCTTTGCAGTGCCCGGAAGAACGATTCCGCTTTTTGTGGTTTCTTCTGTTTCCACCATTTTAATAACGACTCTGTCGCCAAGCGGTTTAATGTTCATAGATATTACCTCCTAAAAAAAAATGATTTTTGCTCAAGATATATATTACCACATTTAGAAAAAATTTCAATAGTTTCAAAGAAACTTTTTTCCGAAGATACAAAAAGTTTACATTATCTATGTTATTTGTTCATAAAATTAAAAAGAACCTTTCATTTTTAATAATTGCCATAAATATGCAGGATAATACTG
>JAXJXW010000069.1:0-1286 GCA_036307325.1 Clostridia bacterium | reverse complement strand
ATCCTCAACAGACTGACGAACCTTGCGTTTGGCGTTCGCCCATTCGGGAGAACCCAGCTTATTAAGCCTGACCGCCGTATTCTCCCCGCCCATGTATTTGCTTACGGCGTCAAGCTGACCCACGGGAATATATAAAAAGTCATCACCACGATAGGCAAGCTTAATATAATCCTTATTTACATTATTGACCTTCATGCGAACAATCCCAAGATATTTACCTATTCCGTGAGTGCGATGAACAACAAAATCCCCAAGCTGAAGCTGGTCTGCACTTTTAATTTTTTGCGTGTTTTCCTCCTTGCGGCTTCTTCTGACCTTCTTTTCTTCTGAAAATATTTCTCTGTCACTTATTACAACAAGTCCGTCTTTGGGATATTCAAAGCCCTTGGTTATACTGCCCGAAGTTACATATACAAAATCCTTTGAAACCTTTTCAAGCTTTTCTGCAAATACTGCACGGATGTTATGCTCTTCAAGCATTTCTTTTATTTTTCTTGCACGCCCGCTGCTTCCGCCAAGTACAATTATTGTGCTTCCTTCTTCTCTCCATCGCCCAATATCGTCAACAAGAAATTCAATATTTCCGCTGTAGCTGCTTAGCCCTTTGGCGGTAATATCCTTTTTGGTGTTCACTTTGAAGTCGGGGCAGCCTCCGTTAAGGGAGCTAAGCCCAATACAGTTCCTTTTCTCTATTTCTTTTATTATTTCATCATAATCGTTAAACAGATTTTCGGGAATTTCGTTTCCTTTGTCCGCGATAGCCCTGATATTTTCTTCAAACTCCCACTGTACTGCTTTTGCAGCTTCACTTATCCGTGCAGGCTCATCAACAAAAATCAAATAGTCACTATCAATATATGAAAGAATGCTTGCACGGGCATTTTCACTCCCCACGGGAATTATTGACGCTTTATCAAGCTTTTCTATGCTAAGCTGATTATTTGGGTCAAAGCTTCTCAAGGAATCAATATCATCGCCGAACAGTTCCATTCTTATAGGAAGAATACTGTCAGGGGAAAAAATGTCAACAATTCCACCGCGAAGGGCAAACTGACCGCCGCACGATACAGTATCAACTCTTGTATATCCCATTTTAGTCAGCTTTTCCGGAAGGGATGAAGAGTCGGTAGAGCCACCGTACTTAAACTCCATACAAAGCTTTTCCAGCTCATTTTTAGGCACAACAAACTGGAGCAGTGATTCAACAGATACCACTCCCCCTGCACCGTTTGCCAAATCGCCGAGAGCTGCCGCACGCATATTATCAATTTCATGACCTCTGGCGT
>JAXJXW010000068.1:0-12191 GCA_036307325.1 Clostridia bacterium | reverse complement strand
GGCTGGCGCCTTTCAAAGACGACAAGCCAAAAGATACCTAAATTTCGCCATTTAAGGCGGGTTCAAATTGGCACCGTCAGGCTAAGAATTACTGAAGCTTTTCAAGTGCCCGCTTCTCTATCCTTGAAACATAGGAACGGCTTATGCCGAGAGTGCGGGCAACCTCTCTTTGTGTGAGGGGAACATTTTCACAAAGTCCGTAGCGCATTTGTATAATCTGGCGTTCCCTTCCTGCCAGTGATGATTTTATTTTCCTGTAAACGCCTGCAATAACATTTTCCCTGTCAAGGCGTTCGCAAATATCCTCGCTTTCTCCCGGCAGAACATCCATCAGGGAAACCTCATTCCCGTCACCGTCAAACCCGATGGGTTCCTGAAGGGAAAGCTGGCTCTGGTACTTTTTATCGTGACGAAGAGACATCAGAATTTCATTTTCAATACACCGTGCCACATAGGTTGCAAGCTTTGTTTTCTTATCTGAATTATAGGAGTTTATTCCCTTTATAAGACCGATTGTGCCGATAGATATTAAATCATCTGCATTTGAATTATCGGAATATTTTTTGACTATGTGAGCTACAAGCCTCAGGTTATGCTCAACAAGAATGTTGCGCGCCTCCTCATCTCCGTTTTGCATTTTTTCAAGATATTTTGTCTCCTCCTCTTCTGTAAGCGGTTGCGGAAAGCTGCCGCTTGTGAGCGCGCTTATTGTCCCTAATCCCGGGAAAATCCTTGATATGCCGAGCAAGAAAAACACCTCCAAATATTATAATATATAATATTCGCGGGGTGTTTTCTTTGTGCCTGTACATTTCAAACATTTTCAAAGGTATAAATTTCAACATATACAAATCGGTTGATTTTGTCTATGGTTTATGATAAAATATTTTCGGTGATAATTATGAAGGAAAGAATTTACAGTATTCCTCTTACTGACGCACTGCATGAAGGATGTGGATGCATACTTTGCAAAATTGAAAAAAAGCTTGACCAAGACGCCGTAGATTATTTTCTGGGGCCTTCCCTTATGGAGCCTGACGGGCGGGAGATTACGAATAAAAGCGGTTTTTGCCGCCGTCATCTTGAAGTAATGCTTGACGCCGGAAACAGGCTGGAGCTTGCGCTTATGCTTGAAACCCACATCAAGGACCTTACGGGGAAATTCACACTTGAAAAGAAGTCGGGTGCATTTAAAAAAGGGAATGATATTTCAGGCTGTGCACAAAAGCTGAAGAGCATATATGACGACTGCGCCGTTTGCAATAAAATTAACCGTCAAATGAAAAGCGTTGCAGAAAACCTTGTTTATCTGTGGAATGAGGAGCCGGATTTCAGAGCCGATTTTGAAAATTCACAGGGGCTATGCCTTGAGCACACGGCTCTTGTGCTTTCCGTATGTGAGGGGGAGCTTTCCGCAAAAAAAGCTCAGGAATTTGCCGCCTCATTGTTAAATATGCAAAAAGCTGAATTTGAAAGCATTTATGACGGCCTACATAATTTTACCATGTCCTTTGATTACAGATTTAAGGGAGAGCTTGACGAGAAAAGCCGTACAAGCGTTTTGAGTGCCGCCGCAAGGCTTTCAAAAATACAGTAAAAAAATCTACCCCAAAGCCAGAGGAAAATTTAGCTTAAGAAAATACAAAATAATTTAACAAAAATATTGGTTTGAGCGTAAATATGTGGTATAATTCTTGTTGATGAATTATACTGCATATTTTTAGTAAAAGAGGTTTTATTATGGTATTACTTCTTGTAAAAAAGCTTGCTCCCGAATCCCTTTCCCCCGAAGAAATGCGAACCAGATGCGGGCTTCTTTGCGGGGCGGCAGGAATATTTTTTAATATTCTTCTGTTCATTATGAAAATCGTTATAGGTACGATTGCCTGTTCTATCTCAATAACGGCAGATGCATTTAACAACCTTTCCGACGCAGGTTCAAGCGCAGTAACGCTGTGCGGCTTCTGGTGGTCCGGCCGTGATGCCGACGAAGAGCATCCCTTCGGCCACGGAAGAATTGAATACATATCGGGGATTCTTATTTCCGTGCTTATAATTTTAGTGGGTGTTGAGCTTTTAAAATCATCAGTTGAAAAAATTATTTCACCCTCTCCCCTTGTATTTAACCGATTCGTAATTATTGTTTTGGTGCTTTCCATTTTAATCAAGTTATATATGGCACTTTACAACTCAAAAATCGGCAAAAAAATACATTCGGCAACACTTGGTGCGGCGGCCTCTGACAGTATAAGCGACTGTTTTGCCACGGGGGCAGTTTTGCTATCCTCAATATTCATGTACTTCACAAACATTAAAATTGACGGATTCGTGGGCATGGCTGTGTCACTTCTCGTTACATGGACCGGGATAAAGTCGGTTATAGAAACCTCCCAGCCCCTTTTAGGGAAAGCTCCTGACCCTGAGTTTGTAAATGAAATTGGCCGAATTGTCCGCCAAAATCCGGAAACCATCGGCGTGCATGACCTTGTAATTCACGATTACGGCCCCAACAAGCTTTTTGTTTCCCTGCATATGGAGGTTGACGGTTCAAAGGATATATTTGAGCTTCATGACGCAGTTGAGCTTGTTGAAATGGAAATTTCAGAAAAACTTGGCTGTGAGGCGATTATTCACATGGATCCCCTTGATGTAAACAACCCCAAGCTGAATACTATATATACATATATGGCAGGCAAGGCGAAGGAAATTGACTCCTCTTTGAAAATTCACGATATGCGAATGGTGACAGGGCCTACCCATACAAATATAATTTTTGATGTTGTCCTTCCCCCTTCTAAATTTTCACAAAAAAATGAAATTGTTTCCCGATTGGAGCAGGCCTTAAAAGAGCTTGATGAAACCTATTATGCGGTAATTAAGGCTGAGATTTCTTATTGCGGATAAAATATTGATTTTTCTTTGACTTTACGGGCGGCTTATGGTAAAATAAAATGATAAGATAAGTTGTTTTTTTAGGAGATTTACAAATTGGCAGACAATAAAGTTACAGTCAGTGCGGAGGAAATCCGCCTGCAAAAAGAAATAATAGATAGAATAAAGAAAAGCTTCGGCGGCAAAATTAAATATGCCCTTGTAGAGACCTACGGTTGTCAGCAGAATGTAAACGATTCACAGCGCATTGAAGGCATGCTGCTTGAAATGGGATATACCTTAACCGATGACAGAGAGAAAGCAGATATAATCATCTTTAACACCTGTGCGGTAAGGGAAAATGCCCAGGACAGGGTGTACGGAAACTTAGGTGCACTTAAGCATCTCAAAAAAAGAAAGCCTGATGTTTTAATTGCCGTGTGCGGATGTATGGTTCAGCAGGAGCAAATTGCAGACCGTATTCGGGCAAAGTACCGTCATGTGGACCTTGTTTTCGGAACTCATGCATTATACAGATTTCCTCAGCTTCTTTCCCAGGTGCTTGAGCATCGGGAAAAGCTTTGCGATATATCGGGAAGCGGCGTCATTGCGGAGGGCTTGCCCGTTCATTATGAGGGCGGCGCAAAGGCGTTTGTTTCAATAATGTACGGCTGCAACAATTTTTGCTCATACTGCATTGTTCCTTTTGTGCGGGGCAGAGAAAGAAGCCGAAGCGTGATGGATATTCTTTCAGAAATAAAATGCCTTGCAGATGCGGGCGTTAAAGAGGTTATGCTACTGGGCCAGAATGTTAATTCCTACGGAAAGGACCGTGGCGAGGAGGATTCATTTGCCGCACTTCTTTCAGAGGTCTGCAAAATTGACGGGATTGAGAGAATAAGGTTTATGTCAAGCCACCCCAAGGACATTTCAGTGAAGCTTTTGGAAACAATGGCAAGCAACCCCAAGATTATGCACCAGCTTCATCTTCCCCTTCAGTCGGGAAGCAACAGTGTTCTTGAAAGCATGAACAGGCACTATACCCGTGAAAAATATCTTGAAATCATAGAAAATGCACGGCGTATTATGCCGGATATTGCCCTTACAACAGATATTATTGTGGGCTATCCCACTGAAACACAGTCTGATTTTGAGGACACGCTGGGCATATTGAGAAGGGCACGGTTTGACAGTATTTTCTCCTTTATTTATTCCGTAAGAGAAGGCACAAGGGCAGCTGAAATGGAAAATGTTTCAACACCTGAGGAAATAAACAGCCGCTTCAGGCAATTGCTTGATGTTCAGAACGACATAAGCCTTAAGGAAAATCTGCGCCATGAGGGAAAGGTTGAGACAGTTCTTGTGGAGGGGCGCAGTAAAACCGATAAGGACATGCTTACAGGGCGTAATTACGCCAATAAAATAGTTAATTTCAAGGGCGATGATTCCCTAAAGGATACTTTTGTGCAGGTTAAAATAACAAAAGCACAAACATGGATTCTTTACGGAGAGCTTGAAAAATAAAAATATACAGACAGGAGTTTTAAAAATGGCAGAAATTTTTGAAAAAGCAAGAGAGCTTGGCGAAGCAATCATAGAAAGCAAAGAATTTAAGGAGCTTAAGGAAGCAGAACAAAATCAGGAAAATGACCCTGTTGCACTTGAGCTTTTGAAAAAGTACAGCGATGTTCGTACAAAGCTTGCTTCTGAAATTCAGAAGGGCGATGTTGGCGAGGAAAGAATGAACGCCATCCGTGAAGAGCTTGAACAGGCTTATGAAGAGATGACCACAAACGACAATATCACTGCATATATAAATGCACAAAGAACCTTCCAGGCTATTATAGACCAAATGAATAATATTATATCCTTCCACATCACCGGCAAAATGCCCGGCGGCTGCAGCGGAAGCTGCTCAACCTGCGGAGGTTGTCACTAATAAGATAAGGAGGAGTACCTGTGGCAGAGCTTACTCCAATGATGAAACAATATACAGAGGTAAAGAAAAGTTGTCCCGATGCGATTTTAATGTTCCGTTTAGGGGATTTTTATGAGATGTTTTTTGAAGACGCAATTATTGCGTCAAAAGAACTGGAAATAACGCTTACCGGGCGGGACTGCGGTCAGGCGGAGCGTGCGCCCATGTGCGGTGTTCCCTTTCATGCGGCTGATTCGTATATTGCGCGCCTTGTTGCCAAGGGGCATAAGGTTGCCATATGCGAGCAGATGGAGGATCCTAAGTCCGCCAAGGGCATTGTAAAGAGGGATATAATCCGTGTTGTTACACCGGGCACAATTCTTGATGACAATCTTTTGGATTCCAGAAAAACAAATTATATGGCGTCTGTTTGCCGTGAGGGAAACGACTGTGCCGTTACCTTTGTTGATGTTTCAACGGGTGAAATGCTGGGAACAACGCTTTATGAAGATGTAAAATGCGATAAGCTTATAAATGAGCTTACCCGTTTTGCCCCTGTTGAGATAGCACTGGGGGGAAACGGCATTCACCACAGAAAAATAGATGAGTATATACAAAGCCTGAGTGGAACCCTAACCTTTACCTACGATTCCGCCGAGGTTTCAAAGGGCGCAGGCGAATGCCTTGCAGGGCAGCTTAAAAACAGCGCCCATATAACGGACAACCTGCTTAAGATTTCAACGGCGGCTCTTATAAGCTACCTTTATGAAACGCAAAAGGCGCACATGGCGCACATAAATGAGATGAATGTTTACACAGCCCGTGAATTTGTTGAGCTTGACGCAAGCACCCAGCGCAATCTTGAGCTTGTTGAAACGCTCCGTGACAAAAGCAAGCGGGGCAGTCTGTTCTGGGTGCTTGATAAAACAAAAACGGCAATGGGCGCACGCCTTTTAAAAAGCTGGATTTTGCGCCCCTTAGTAAATGCCGCCTCCATAAACAATCGCCTTTGCGCCGTTGAGGAGCTTACAAAGGATATATCCCTTCGTGAAGAGCTTCAGGAAGCACTTTACGGTGTTTATGATATGGAAAGGCTTATAAGCCGTGTTTCCATGGGAAGTGCCAATGCCCGTGATTTAATCTCACTCAGAAGCTCCCTGCAGAAGCTTCCTGAAATATACACTCTTCTCTGCTCGGCACGAAGCACTCTTTTAAGCGTTCAGGCTTCAAATCTGGACACCCTTGAAGATATTACAGACCTTTTGGAGCGCGGAATAAATGACGAACCGCCTATTTCCCTTCGTGAAGGCGGCATCATAAAAAAAGGCTTTAACGAGGAAATTGATTCCCTGCGTATTGCCGCAACAGACGGAAAAACTTATATGACTCAGCTTGAAGCAAAAGAGCGTGAACGCACGGGGATAAAAAATCTTAAGGTTAAATACAATAAGGTATTCGGGTATTTTATAGAGGTTTCCTCCTCTTACCTTTCCAAGGTGCCGGATGACTATATCAGAAAGCAGACAATTTCAAACGGTGAGCGATACATTACCGCAGAGCTTAAGGAGATTGAAAGCACGGTTCTGGGAGCTTCGGAAAAGCTGGTGGCTTTGGAATATCAGGAATTTGTCAATATAAGAAACACTGTTTTAAGCCATATTGACAGGATAAGCAAAACGGCGCATGCCATTGGAGTTACTGATGTTTTGGTATCCCTTGCATTTGTTGCCGTAAAAAACAACTACTGCATGCCCGTTGTTGACCTTTCCAATAAGCTGATAATTAAGGAGGGGCGTCACCCCGTAGTTGAAAAAATTGCCTCAGGCAGTTTATTTGTTCCCAATGATGCTACGCTGGATTGCGATGAAAACCGCACCGCAGTAATTACAGGCCCGAACATGGCAGGTAAATCTACATATATGCGGCAGACGGCAATTATTGCGCTTATGGCGCAGATAGGCTCCTTTGTTCCTGCAAAAAGCTGTCAGTGCGGCATTGTAGATAAGATTTTCACAAGAATAGGCGCATCTGATGACCTTGCCTCAGGGCAGAGTACATTCATGCTTGAAATGAATGAGGTAAGCTATATTTTAAGGAGTGCAACAAAGAAAAGCCTGTGCATTCTTGATGAAATCGGCCGTGGTACAAGCACCTTTGACGGGCTTTCCATTGCATGGGCAGTTATTGAATATATTACGGAAAAAATCGGCGCAAAAACTCTTTTTGCCACCCATTACCATGAGCTTACAGCCCTTGAAGGGAAAATTCCGGGTGTTATAAATTACAACACCGCCTGCAAAAAGAGGGGCGATGACATCACCTTCCTTCGCAAAATTGTACGGGGCGGAACGGATGACAGCTTTGGTATAGAGGTTGCAAAGCTTGCAGGCGTTCCCGACATGGTGGTGAAGCGTGCCAAGGAGGTTTTGAAATCCGTTGAAGGCTCCTACGGTAAGGAGCGCACAGTTACAGAAATTCCGGAAAGCATTTCGGGTGCGGAAAAAGAAAGTCCTCAGTTTGATTTTTCTTCATTTGAGAATTCGGAGCTTGTAAACGCACTTAAGAAAATAGATGTTACAACGCTTACACCGATTGAAGCGTTAAATAAATTATACGAATTACAGAAAATGATATAGCCGGTTTTAATACCGACTAGGATAAGAAGGAGGTGCGTATATGGGGCGCATAAATGTATTGGACAAGCACACCGCTGAAAAAATAGCCGCAGGCGAGGTTGTTGAAAGACCTGCCAGCGTAATAAAAGAGCTTGTTGAAAACTCAATTGACGCAGGGGCAACTTCAGTTACCGTTGAGATAAAAAACGGCGGTATCACCTATATGCGTGTCACCGACAACGGCGTGGGAATGGATAGAGAGGATGCACGCACTGCATTTTTACGCCATGCCACAAGCAAAATAAAAAGCGATAAGGATTTAGAGAGAATTTTAACCCTGGGCTTTCGTGGAGAGGCACTTTGCAGTATTGCCGCAGTCAGCCGCACCGAGCTTTTCACCAAACAAAAGCAGCTTGATGAGGGAAGCCGTGTTGTAATTGAAGGCGGTGAGGAGCTTGTGTGCGAGGCTGCAGGCTGCCCCGACGGAACTACCATTGTTGTAAAGAACTTATTTTACAACACCCCTGCA
This sequence comes from Clostridia bacterium, assembly GCA_036307325.1. GTDB lineage: Bacteria > Bacillota > Clostridia > UMGS1883 > UMGS1883 > UMGS1883. Next base: position 4,258 of record JAXJXW010000068.1, on the reverse strand, counting down.
CGAATGAAGTTTTTAAAGAAGGATTCTTCCGAAGGTGCACAGATTCTTGATTGCTTAAACAAGCAGGCACTCAGCCATCCCAATGTTTCCGTACGCCTTATCCGTGACGGGAAAGACGCACTTTTCTCACCGGGAGATAACGATCTGAAAAATGCCGTTCATTCCGTTTTTGGCCGTGACATAGCAAATAGTATGACTTCAGTTGATTATTCAAAAAACGGTGTCCGTGTAACGGGGCTTACCGGCGGAAATAATTTATCCCGCCCCAATCGGCTTATGCAGGTATTTTTTGTAAACAATCGCTTTGTTGCCAGCAAGACGCTATACACTGCTGTCAGTGAAGCTTACAAGAACGAGCTGATGGTTGGCAGGTTTCCTGTTTGCGTGCTTAATGTTGAGCTTGACGCTTCTCTTGTGGATGTGAATGTTCATCCGGGAAAAACCGAGGTTAAGTTTGCCTCTGACAAGGATGTATATGAAGGGGTTTACTGGGCGGTAAAAAATGCACTTAACGCCGCCGCTTCACCTCGTGCAATTGATATTTCTCCTCCGCTAAAGGCGGCATACAAAATGCCCCTTAACATTAAGGAGGCTGAGCAGATTAAAATTTCTGCCCTTCCCCGAAGAGAAGCGGTGCAGTTTAAGCCATACACGCCGCCTGCCAGGAAGGCAGTTAAAAAAGCACCGTCACTTGACATGGTGCGTGAAGAGCTTAAAAATTATGAGGAAAAGCTTCCCCTTCGCCCCATTGAAGGTGCGGAAATTGAAAAACCTGAAAAGGAAGCTGAAATTGAAAAAGAAATTTTCCCTGAAAAAGACGGCAGTACACATGATTTTCGCATTATCGGTCAGCTTTTTTCAACATATATACTTGTAGAGCTTGACAGTGATTTTATTCTGATAGACCAGCATGCGGCGCATGAGCGAATTAAATATGAGGAGCTTAAGGCACGGGGCGGAAAAGGGGAATCCCAGCTTCTGCTTATGCCCATAAGCGTTAATCTCACTCCGCCGGAAAAGGCACTTGCCATAAAAAATGAGGAGTTTCTTCACGATATGGGCTTTGAGCTTGAGGATTTCGGAGAAAACAGTGTTATAATACGCTCCCTCCCTGCCGACTGTCCATATACTGACGGCAGTGACCTTTTGATTGAGCTTTTATCCATTATCGGCGGCAATTCGGCAAGTGAGTTTTCCCACCTTCGTGACAAGGCGGTTTATACTGTAGCCTGCAAAGCCGCCATAAAGGCAAACAAGGCTTTGTCCATGAAAGAGATGGAGGAAATTTACCTGCGTGCATCAGAGCTTGAAGGAATTTCCACCTGCCCCCATGGCAGACCCATAAGCATTAAGCTAACAAAGAACAAAATTGAAAAGATGTTCGGGCGCATTGTCTGAATATTTCAGGGGATAGAATTTTTAAAAGGAGACCCCATTTATGAAAATACCCATTGTTGCCGTTGTGGGCTCCACCGCTTCGGGCAAAACCGCACTTGGAATAGAAATTGCAAAACGCTTTAACGGCGAGGTAGTTTCTTGCGATTCAATGCAGATATATAAAAATCTTGATATAGGAACCGCAAAGCCCTCAAAAGAGGAAATGCAGGGGATTGCTCACCATATGCTTGATATTGCCGAGCCTGATGAAAATTTCAGCGTGGGCAGATTTTGCACGGCGGCGCATAAGGTTATTGAAGAAATACATGCACGGGGCAAGCTTCCCGTTTTAGTAGGAGGCACAGGGCTTTATATTGATAACATTGTTTTTGAAACAAAGTTTTGCGCCCCGCCCCGTGACGAAAAATTAAGCGAAGAGCTGCTTTGTTATGCAAAGGAGCATTCAAACGAAGCGCTTTTTGCCCTGCTTCAAAAAGAGGACCCGGAAGCTGCAAAAAAGCTTCATCCCAACGATTTAAAGCGTGTTATCCGCGCTATTGAAACGGTGAGAACATCAAAGAAAACAAGAGCGCAGCTTGACCTTGAAAGCAGGAGTGGTCCTTCAAAATATAACTGCCTTTACCTTGCAATAGATATGGAAAGAGAAACGCTGTATTCACGGATAAACAGGCGTGTTGATATAATGCTTGAGCAAGGTCTTGAAAAGGAAACACTTAAGTACATTTATCCCATGAGAAAAAAAGGCGTAACCGCACTTCAGGCAATAGGCTATAAGGAAATGCTTTGGTATCTTGAAGGAAAATGCACCTACGGAGAAATGAAAAATCTGCTTGCACGCAACACACGGCGCTACGCCAAAAGGCAGCTTACATGGTTTCGTGCAAACAAAAGTATTCATTGGCTGCCCCAGGCGGAGGCAATTGATGAGGCGTCACTGTTAATTACAGAAATGAAAGGAGCTTTTATATGAAAAACCAGACTAATTTGCAGGATTTATTTTTAAACACAGTTCGCAAGGAGAAAATGCCTATTACAGTTTTTCTTCTCAGCGGATTTCAGATAAGAGGTACTGTAACAGGCTTCGACAACTACACCATAGTTCTTGACTGTGAGGGGAAGCAGGAGATTGTTTACAAGCATGCGGTTTCAACCATTATCCCCCTCAGCCCCGTTAATTTCATGGCGGCTGAAAGAGAGAATGAGGAATAAATTTTTTATGAAAGGTAATGCGGCATGAACAAAACACTGAAAATAATTTTGTTTATTATACTGTTTGTCGCACTTTTAAGCACGATTAGCTATTGCACATCACCTTATGACACTGAAACGGCGCATATTACCGAGCTGAACGATTCAATCAGCGGAAGCGGATATATCCTTCGCCGTGAAACAATGGTTAAGCGTGATTTTACAGGTGTTTTTGAGCCACTTGTCAAGGACGGTGTGCGTGTTTCCCGTGCTGATGTTGTGGGAACTGTTATAAGCGGCAATCTTGACGAAAAGCTGGCGGCACGGCTGGATGAGGTCTCACGGCGTATTGAAGAGATAAATAAAACAGAAAGCATAGCCTCTCTCTTTTCATCGGATGACGCCCGTATTTATTCCGCAATGAAGGAGCTTTGCAACAACATACGCAAATATTCCACTCAGAGGGATTATTCCCAAGCGGCAGAATATGTGGCGCAGCTTAATGCGCTGGCAGAGAAAAAATATTCAGGGGAAAAGGCGTCAGCTCGTGATGCGCTCCTTGTATCGCTGTCAGAAGAAAAATACTCAATAGAACAGCAGCTGGGAGGAATACGCAGTGAGGTTACTGCCCCATCTGCAGGCGTTTTCTACACAACTCTTGACGGTCTTGAGAAATACGGCGTTCAGGAGGCACTTTTAAATCTTACTACGGGGGATATATACAGCTTTCCCGAAATTTGCAGTGAGTTTGAAAACGACACAAACGCCGTTGCAAAAATATCAGATACCTATCACTGGTATCTGGCCGCAATAGTTCCCGAAGAAGAGCTTAAGGATTTATCGGTAGGGGATGAAATTAAGATTTCCATAGATGAGCAGCCAAGTGTTTCTGCTTTTATAATGGCAATAAATCCCGACGGTGTAGGAGAAGCGGCGCTTGTTGTTAAAAGTGACAGAAATGTAAGCGGTATGACTGAAAAGCGCAGTGTTGAATTTGAAATCAGCAAAAGCAACTATCGGGGCTTGAAGGTTCCCGCGGCGGCAATTCGTGTTGTTGATAATGTTACGGGCGTTTATGTAATAAGTGAAAACAGGGCGGTTTCCTTCCGTGCAGTTGATATTTTAACAGAGCATGAGGATTACTATATTGTAAACGATAAATACACTCCGCCTGAAGAGGTGGCATTTAAGCCGCTGAAGGTTTATGACACTGTTCTGGTAAATCCTGAGGCAGTAAAAGTTAAATAAAACCATTTAATCGTAAGGATGATGAATATGATGGCAGTGGCAGAAAAGCTTGCCGCAGTTCGTGAGAAAATAAAGGAAGCTTGTGAAAAAAGCGGCAGAGATGCTTCTGAAATTACGCTTGTTGCCGTAACAAAAACAGTCAGTCCCGACTTAATCAGGCAGGCAATGGATTGCGGTGCAGTCATTCTCGGCGAAAACAGAGTGCAGGAGCTTTGTGAAAAATATCCCCTGCTTGAAGGGGCAAAATGGCATCTTATCGGACATCTTCAAACCAATCAGGTAAAGCAGGCCGTGGGAAAAGCAGAGCTGATACATTCGGTGGACAGTATTCGTCTTGCAGAGGAAATTGATAAAGCCGCAAAAAAAGAGGGAATTGTTCAGCAGATACTGCTGGAAATAAATATTTCAGGGGAAGAAAGCAAAT
>JAXJXW010000067.1:0-5939 GCA_036307325.1 Clostridia bacterium | reverse complement strand
TTGGCGTGGCAGGACTTCGTGGAATTGGAAGCTCCTTTCTGCCCATGTCTGTTTCCATTTTGGGCATATTCGGTATAAGAATGGCAATGATTATTTCTTGCGGTCCGTATACAAGCTTTGATTCGCTGAAAAATCTTTACATATCTTATCCTGTTGCGTGGACAGTAACAGGGGTTATCCTTTTCATAGTATTTGCAGTTTTATTCTCAAAGAAAAAGAAGGCGCTGCAGAAAATATAAGGAAAGGGGCATGGACAATATGAAAAATGCAGTTATCGGCATACTTGCCCATGTCGATTCGGGAAAAACAACATTATCCGAGGCAATGCTTTACACCTGCGGAGAGATACGCTCTCTGGGCAGAGTTGACCATAAAAATACATTTCTGGATACAGATGAGATTGAACGGGAAAGAAAGATTACCATTTTTTCCAAGCAGGCGGTTCTCTCCTTCGGAGACGCCAGGCTGACACTGGTTGATACGCCGGGGCATGTTGATTTTTCCTCCGAAACGGAAAGAGCACTTTGGGTGCTTGACTATGCGGTGCTTGTAATCAGTGCGCCAAGCGGCGTGCAAAGCCTCACACGCACCCTTTTTAAGCTCCTGGAGAAACACGGTATTCCCACATTTGTTTTTATAAATAAAATGGATATTTCTTCCAATGATAAAGAATCAATAATAAAGGAGCTTTCCCAAAAGCTTGGGGATGGATTTGTAGATTTTTACGGTGAAAATACAGATGAAGAAATTGCAATGTGCCATGAGAGTGCAATGAGTGAATACCTTGAAAACGGCAATATAAGCGAAAACACGGTAGCTGAGCTTATATCACGGCGTAAGGTTTTCCCCTGCGTTTTTGGCTCTGCGCTGAAAAATCAGGGAGTTAAAGAGCTTTTGGAAATAATCGCACGCTACTGCGATGAAACAAATGAGGGAAGTGCCTTCGGCGCACGGGTATTTAAAATAACTCAGGAAAATAATCTTCGCCTTACCCACATGAAAATAACGGGTGGAATGCTCAGGGTGCGTGAAATGCTGAAAACGGGGGAAGAAGCTGAAAAAATAAATGAAATACGGATTTATTCAGGGCAAAAATATAAATCAGTTCAAAGTGTGGGCGCAGGTGAGGTTTGTGTCATAATCGGTCCTGTGAACACATACAATGGACAAGGACTGGGCTTTGAAAAAAACTCCCCGTCTCTTGTGCTGGAGCCTGTTTTTTTGTATAAGGTTGTAATTTTGGACAAAACAGACCCCAGGATTGCCTTTGCAAAGCTTAAAAAGCTGGAAGAGGAGGAAACCCAGCTCAGCGTAAATTATGACAGTGTACTGGGTGAAATTCAGCTTCGGCTTATGGGTGAGGTTCAGCTTGAGGTTTTAAAACGGATTTTAAGTGAGCGCCAGGGTATGCAGGTGGAATTTGAGCAGGGCGGCATAGTATATAAGGAAACAATTGCAAGCAAGGTTGAGGGTGTGGGGCATTTTGAACCTCTGCGCCATTATGCGGAGGTGCATTTGCTTCTTGAACCCCTAAAAAGAGGCAACGGACTTGTATTTGAAGCAGATTGCAGTGAAGATATGCTCCAGCGTTCTTTTCAGCGGCTTATACTTACTCATTTGTCTGAAAAGGAGCATATCGGTGTGTTGACAGGCTCCCCCATAACCGATATAAAAATAACGCTGAAATCGGGCAAAGCCCATCTGAAGCATACAGAGGGAGGAGATTTCAGGCAGGCAACATATCGTGCAGTGCGTCAGGGACTGCGAAGTGCCCAAAGCATTGTTTTAGAGCCTTACTACAGCTTTGTACTGGAGCTGCCTCGTGAATGTACGGGGAAAGCGATGACTGACCTTGAGCAAATGGGTGCGTCTATTTCCGTGGAGGAGGCAGGGGAGGAAACGACTGTTATAACGGGTAAAGCCCCTGTGCGTAAGCTTCGTCATTATCAGCGAAGCGTTACAACCTACACTCACGGTCTGGGTAATCTTTCATGTGCTTTTTCAGGCTATGAGGAGGCGGCAAATCAAGAGGAAATTATTGCAGAAACAGGTTATGACTGTGACGGTGATATAGAAAATACTGCCGATTCCGTTTTTTGCGACCATGGAGCAGGCTTCAGCGTAAGCTGGGACAAGGTGCCGGAATACATGCATCTTGAAAGCATTCTTGCCCCTGAAAAAGAAATAGCATATGTGCCCGTAAAAAAGAAAACAAGCTTTTCATACACCGATGAAGAGCTTATGGAAATTTTTGAACGCACATACGGCAAAATTAAAACCCCCGACTATAATGCAATGAGAACGCCCAAAAAAGAAGCAGAGGGAAAGAAGCACCGTTCATCACCGCCGAAAGAAGGCCCGCAATATCTTTTGATTGACGGATATAACATAATTTTCGCCTGGGAAGAAATGAAATCTGTTGCCAAGGACAGCCTTGAGGATGCACGCAATATTTTGATTGAACGGGTTTGTAATTATAAAATATTCAGTCAGTGCGAGATAATTTTGGTGTTTGATGCCTATAAGGTAAAGGGAAATCACGGTACGGTAGAAAAAATAAGGGGGATAAATGTTGTATATACAAAAGAGGCTGAAACGGCAGACGCATATATAGAAAAAACAACCCACGAGCTGGGGAAGAAACATTTTGTGCGTGTAGCAACCTCTGACGGATTGGAACAGATGATTATTCTCGGCAGCGGAGCACAAAGACTTCCGGCTGCAGCTTTTATAAAGGAAATTGAAGAAACAGAGGAAGAAATTTCCAATATTATAAATGAAAATAACCTTAACAATTAAAAATAATGCAATTTTGTGTGAAATATTCTTGAATTTACGCAAAATTTCTTCTAATAACTTGACTAAATTATCGAAAAGTTATATAATTTTAACGATACGGAGAAATCTGTGTGCTTACAAACTTTTGTTTATTATATAAGGAGGTAACAAAAATGGCAAGAAAGAAAAAAACCATGGATGGTAACACCGCCGCCGCATATGTGTCATATGCGTTTACGGATGTTGCTGCCATCTATCCCATCACTCCTTCCTCAACAATGGCTGAGGTAACGGATCAGTGGGCAGCTCAGGGAAAGAAGAACATATTCGGCAGAACGGTAAAAATTGCCGAAATGCAGTCTGAGGGAGGCGCAGCCGGTGCTGTTCACGGCTCTCTTACAGCAGGTGCGCTTACCACAACATATACCGCATCTCAGGGTCTTCTTCTCATGATTCCTAATATGTACAAAATCGCAGGTGAGCTTTTGCCGTCAGTTATAAATGTATCTGCCCGTGCACTTGCTTCACACGCTCTCTCGATTTTCGGTGACCACCAGGATGTATATGCGTGCCGTCAGACAGGCTATGCTATGCTTGCTTCCGTAAATCCCCAGGAGGCTATGGACCTTGGCGCAGTAGCACATCTTGCAACACTTAAGTCAAGAGTTCCTTTCCTTCATTTCTTTGACGGTTTCAGAACCTCTCACGAATATCAGAAGGTTGAGTGCTGGGATAACGAGCAGCTTGAAAAAATGCTTGATATGAACGATGTAAATGCGTTCCGCCGCCGCAGCCTTAACCCTGAACATCCCGCACAGCGCGGTACTGCTCAGAATCCTGATGTATTCTTCCAGGCAAAGGAAGCTAACAACAAGTTCTATGATGCAGTTCCCGAAATCTGCCAGACTTATATGGACAAGGTTAATGCAGAAATCGGTACAGATTACAAGCTCTTTAACTACTATGGTGCACCTGATGCTGAGCATGTAATCATTGCTATGGGCAGTGTTTGCGATACTATCGAAGAAACTGTTGACTATATGGTTAAGAAAGGCGCAAAGGTTGGTCTTGTTAAGGTTAGACTTTACAGACCCTTCAGCGCAAAGCACCTTATTGAAGCTATCCCCGAAACTGTTAAGAAGATCAGCGTGCTTGACAGAACTAAGGAATGCGGCAGCGTTGGCGAGCCTCTTTACCTTGATGTATGTGCAGCTCTTCGCGGCAGTAAGTTTGCCAATGCTACAATCTTCGGCGGTCGTTACGGTCTTGGCTCAAAGGACACAACACCTGCTCAGATTATTGCTGTATACAACAATACAGAGAAGGAGCGTTTCACAATCGGTATCAACGATGATGTAACATATACTTCTCTTGATATTAAAGAAAATCCCGATACAACTCCCGAAGGAATTACAAGCTGTAAGTTCTGGGGTCTCGGTGCTGACGGTACTGTTGGTGCAAACAAGAACTCCGTTAAGATTATTGGTGACCACACCGATATGAATGTTCAGGCTTACTTTGACTATGACTCAAAGAAGTCAGGCGGTCTTACAGTTTCTCACCTTCGTTTCGGCAATGCTAAGATTACAAGTACTTATCTTATCAACAAGGCTGACTTTGTTGCTTGTCACAAGGCTTCTTATATCAGAAAGTATGACATGGTAAGCGATGTTAAGCCCGGCGGTATATTCCTTCTTAACTGCCCCTGGACAAAGCCTGAGGAATTTGAGGCTCACATCCCCGGACAGGTTAAGCGTTATATTGCTGAAAACAATGTTCAGTTCTATGTAATAGACGGTGTTCAGATTGGTAAGGAAATCGGTCTTGGCAGCAGAATTAACACAGTTTTACAGTCTGCGTTCTTCAAGCTTGCAAATATTATTCCTGCTGAAGATGCAATTAAGTATATGAAAGACGCCGCAACTGCTTCTTACAGCAAGAAGGGTGAGGCAATCGTTAAGATGAACCATGATGCTATTGACCTTGGCGCACAGAGAATTGTTAAGGTTGATGTTCCCGCAAGCTGGAAGGATGCTAAGGATGAAGACCTTTCAATTAAGTTTGACGGTAAGGGCAGATTGGTTGAATATGTAAATAACATTCTTAATCCTATCAGCTCCTTCGACGGAATGAAGCTCCCCGTTTCAGCATTTGTTCCTTATGTTGACGGTGAGGTTCCGCTGGGAAGCTCCGCTTTTGAAAAGCGCGGTATTGCTATTGATGTTCCCGAATGGAACGGTGACAACTGTATTCAGTGTAACTTCTGTTCATATGTATGCCCCCATGCTTGTATCCGCCCCGTAGTTCTTACGGAGGAGGAAGCTAAGAATGCTCCTGAGGGAATGAAGTATGTTAATATGACTGCTATGAACGGTCTTTACTTCGGTATGGCTGTATCAGTTCTTGACTGTACAGGCTGCGGCTCTTGTGCTAATGTATGTCCCGGTAAGAAGGGTGAGAAGGCACTTGTAATGAAGCCTCTCGAAACTCAGGAGGCACAGCAGGCATCATTTGATTACGGCATTAAGCTTCCCGCTAAGAAGGAAGTTCTTGAGAAGTTCAAGGAAACAACAGTTAAGGGAAGTCAGTTCAAGCAGCCCCTTCTTGAGTTCTCAGGCGCATGTGCAGGCTGTGGAGAAACTCCTTATGCTAAGCTTGTAACTCAGCTTTATGGCGATAAGATGTATATTGCAAACGCAACAGGTTGCTCATCAATCTGGGGCGGCAGCTCACCTTCAACTCCTTACACAACAAATGCTGACGGTGAAGGTCCTGCTTGGGCAAACTCATTGTTTGAGGATAACGCTGAGTACGGTTACGGTATGTTCCTTGCTCAGAATACTCTCCGTGAAGACCTTATTGCTAAGGTAGAAGGCGTTAAGGAAACTGCAGATGATAATGCTAAGAGTGTTATTGATAAGTTCCTTGCTACGAAGGATGATGCAAGTGCAAATAAGGTTGCAGCAGCAGAGCTTGTTGAAGTTTTAGCTAAGATGAATACTCCCGAAGCTGCACAGATTCTCAATGATAAGGAATACCTTTCAAAGAAATCTGTATGGATATTCGGTGGTGACGGCTGGGCATACGATATTGGCTTTGGCGGTCTTGACCATGTACTTGCAAGCGGAGAAGATGTAAATGTTCTTGTATTCGATACAGAA
>JAXJXW010000066.1:0-6644 GCA_036307325.1 Clostridia bacterium | reverse complement strand
GTGTAAACGGCGGCAAGCTCAGCCTTACAGATTGCGCACTGGGGCCCTTTCCTATAATAATATCAAGAGAAAAGTCCTCCATTGCAGGATATAAAATTTCTTCAACAGAGCGTGAAAGCCTGTGTATTTCATCGATAAAAAGTACATCCTGGGGTGAAAGATTTGTCAGAATAGCCGCCAAATCCATTGGTTTTTCAATGGCAGGCCCACTTGTAACCCTGAGATTAACGCCCATTTCATTAGCTATTATTGACGCCAGTGTTGTTTTGCCCAGCCCCGGAGGGCCGTAAAGCAAGCAGTGGTCCAGCGCCTCTTTTCTTTCAAGTGCGGCATTTATATATATTTTCAGGCTCTCCTTTACTTTGTCCTGTCCTATGTATTCGTCCATAGTTTTTGGTCTTATTGTAAATTCAGCCTCATTGTCACCCTCAAGTCGGTTAGTAGATATAATGCGTTCATCAAATTCCATTTGCCATTCTCCTCAACGCTTCTTTTATAATATCTTCAGTTGAAAGATTAGAAGTATCCATACGCATAACGGTTTTCTGCGCCTCTGACGGCGACGCACCCAGGGCTATAAGGGCGTTAACCGCCTCCGTATCTGCACGCAAGGTGTTTTGCTTTACACCTGTATTGCTTTGAATTTCAACAGCTTCCTGGGTATCTATCTTACCTTTAAGCTCCAGAATGATTCTTTGTGCGATTTTTGTTCCCACGCCGGGTGCTCTTGTTATAGCTTTTACATCATCACAAACTATTGCCAGTGATAAATCACGGGGCGCAAGTGTGCTCAGAATTGCAAGTGCCGCCTTGGGTCCTACCCCCGAAACGGCAATAAGCTTATTGAAAAAGTGCAGTTCATCTTTTGTTGAAAATCCGTAAAGCTCCGGTTGTTCGTCACGAATCTGGAAATATGTATTTATCTTTACATATTCTCCAATTTCACCAATTGAAGCAATGTCTGTTGTGGGCATAAACACATCCAAGCCCATACCGTTTACTTCAACAGTAACAGAGTTCTCTGCCTTTTGTTCAATAATTCCTTTTATAAAAGAAATCATTTTACCACCTCTGCATCATCTGAATATTGTAATATTGTTAAACCTGATACTGTTCCCATGACAAATTGCAATTGCGAGCGCATCGGCTACATCATCAGGCTTAGGTACGCTTTTAAGCCCCAGCATTGATTTTACCATCTGTTGTATCTGGTTTTTATCAGCTCTGCCGTAGCCCGTCAACGCCTGTTTAACCTGAAGGGGAGTATATTCGTAAATAGGAACATGATTCTGCACGGCCGCCAAAAGCACAACGCCTCTCGCCTGCCCTACGGCAAATGCAGTTTTGGCGTTATTGTTAAAAAACAATTCCTCCACAGACATTGCATCAGGCTTATATACATCTATAATTTCAAGCATTCGTTTATATATTATTTCAAGCCTTTCCTCAATGGGAGTGTGGGCTTTGGTAGTTATGGCACTGTAATCTATGGCTTTATATAAATTTGCGTTCTTTTCAACAATGCCGTAGCCAACTATGGCGATACCGGGATCTATGCCGAGAATACGCATATCAAACGCCCTTCTTTCTCAGCATGGCATCTTTAACAACAGGTTTGTCCGTTTTTATAAAAAGTGTCATTGCCGCATGATTTGCAACCTCAATGTCGTTCATGTTTTCATCTTTTAATACTTCAACCTTTTGCGTGAAAAAATCGCATTCGGGCTGGATTATTTCTATTTCATCGCCCTTGAAGAATCTGTTTCGCTGAGTAACCTTTGCAAGACCTGTTTTTTCATCATAATCCAGAACAATGCCTATAATATCATACTCTCTTATATAAGAGCTTGAACCGTAAATCTGCGCTCCTTTACTGGGAATGCCGAAGAAAAAGCCTGTGTAATAGTCACGATGGCTTACCTTCTTTACTTCATCAAGCCATTCCTGCTTAAATTCATAATGCTCAGGGTCGGCATAATACGCATCAATAGCCTTTCTGTAAGCGGCAACTACGGTTGCAACATAAAACTCACTTTTTACCCGCCCCTCTATTTTAAGAGAGCTTACACCGCTTCCAATAAGCTCAGGGATATGCTCAATCATGCACAAATCCTTAGAATTCATAATAAATGTTCCCCGTTCGTTTTCAAAAACGGGCATATATTCACCAGGCCGTGTTTCCTCCATTAAAGCATACTGCCATCTGCACGGGTGACTGCAGGCTCCGTAATTACTGTCACGGGCCGTCATATAATTGCTCAGCAAGCACCTACCCGAATATGAAATGCACATAGCACCGTGCATAAATGCTTCCAGTTCACAATCGTCTGATATATTATCCCTTATCTCACGCACTTCTTCAAGCGTCATTTCCCGTGCCAACACAACACGCTTTGCACCCAGTTCATGCCATGACTGAACGGTGGCATAATTTGTATTGTTAGCTTGTGTGCTAATGTGTATTTCAAGGTTCGGTGCAGCTTTTCTGCAAATGTTAAATGCTCCCAAATCAGAAATCAGAACCGCATCTGCACCCAGTTCATAAATTTCTTTAAAATACTTTTCCATTTCCTTAAGGTCACGGTTGTGAGGAATTATATTTGCAGTTATATAGACCTTTTTGCCCAAACTATGTGCAAAGCTAATTCCTTCAAGCATTTCTTCACGGGTAAAATTATCCGCCGCAACACGGAGAGAAAATGCTTCTCCACCTATATATACGGCGTCAGCACCGTATTTCAGCGCAATTTTAAGTTTATATAAATTGCCGGCAGGTGCCAGCAGTTCAGCTTTTTTCATCAGAATACCCCTTTATTTTCTCACGGATAGAGCAACCCCGTCACCTATTGGTATAATAGAAGTTGTAAGCTCTGCACAGTCCGTTATTTTTTCGAGATACATATGTAATCTCTTTACAATAGTTTCCTTTCGGCGCACAATTTTTTCATCATCCTCCACCATTCCGTGATAAAGAATATTATCGGAAAGGAGTACGCCGCCCTTTTTAAGAAGCCGCAGTATATCGGGCAAAAATTCAATATACTGACCCTTTGCCGCATCAAGAAAAACAAAATCAAAGCTACCCTCAAGCCAATGCAAAACCTCAGATGCTTCTCCTTCGATAACCTTTATACGCTTTTCATTGCCTGAAGCAAAAATATTGTCAATGGCAATATCTGCATGCTTTTTATAGCGTTCTATGGTAATTATTCTGCTTTCCTCAGGCAAATTGTCCGCCATTAGTATTGCACTGTATCCAACGGCAGTGCCAACCTCAAGCACTCGGTGAGGCTTAAGCATTTGCATTAAAGTAACAATAAACTGTTCAGTGCTTCGCTGAACAATAGGTGCGTAGCTCTCCTCACGGGCTGACCTTTCTCTAAGCTCATTAAGAAACATGCTTTTATCAGGAATGAGAGAATCAAGATAATCCTGCTTCATAATACACCTTAATACTGAATTTCGGATTTTACTTTGTCGCTTGCTTCTCTGCCCTTAAGCGCAGAGGTGATTTCAAAAGCAAACTTAAAGGAGGAACCCATACCGTTAGAAGTAATTATATTTTCGCAAACCTCTACATCTGACGCTGTATATTGTGCACCATCAAAATATTTTTCAAATCCGGGATAGCATGTGGCTTTTTTTCCTTTTAAAATACCCATTTTTCCGAGAATGCTTGGTGCGGCACATATAGCGAACACCTTTTTGCCGCTGTTATAGGTATACTCAATGAGTGCTTTTACTCTGTTGTTTTCACCAAGATTCTGTGTGCCTAAAAGCCCTCCCGGAAGAATTACGGCTTCAATCAGGGCTTCATCAACATCATCAATAGAAATATCACTCAGCACTGAAATATTATGTGCACCGGTTACCGTTTTCCCCGTTACACCTACCGTTTTAACATCTATACTAGCTCGGCGAAGTACATCTACTGATGTAAGCGCCTCTATTTCTTCAAAACCATCTGCCAAAAATAAATAAACCATATTAACCTCCAACATCAATCATTTATCGCTATGAAATATTTTTCAATCAAAAACTCAGGACTGTAACTCATCTTTGCTTTTCTTAATCCATCAATACCCATATCCTCTTCACGGTTAACATATTTAAAACTGTTCCAGTACTTTTCCAGGAAAAGCTTATTTATTGCCTGGTATGCACCGCGAAATTCTTCGTCAGCAAGCTCAATCTGAATAAGGGCGCATTCGTCACTGAGCCTCTCCCCGAAGGACATTGCCGCAACAATTCCGTCAATCACAATTGCACATCCCTTTTGACCGAGCAAACTATAGTTTTCAAAATACGAATGCATTGCACCGATTTCATAAGAATTTCTGTTTTTTTCTTTATTGTTCACAAGCTGATATGCCTTCTCTGCACATTTTTCAAGAAGCTCACCGTCTGTTACTTCCACAAATTCAAAATCATAATTATTGATAAAATAATTTAAGTGATTTTTCTTAGAATGAAGCTTTTTGCCTGAAAGATTTATCATTTTTTCCGTAAGATACACATAATCCGCACAATCTCTGTCCGATACAATCTGAGCAGCCTCACCGAAAAATTCAATGACACAATCTGCTTGCTTTCTTGTGAGAAGGGCAAATTTAATTGGTGAGCCATTTTCTTCGCAATACTCTTCTATTTTTTTCAAAGCTATTTTTATATCGCCTGCACCAACAGGAAACATAAATTCAGGTGCAGAATTTTTTTTGTTAAATCTGATATAAAAAAACTCACCGTCATCAGCAATCTCTGCATTATAATATTCATTCCAGATAAACACGGTTGTAAATGCACCTTCAGAAGCATTTATTTCACATTTACTGCGATATTTATCATAAATCACTTTATCTTCAATGCTTATTTTTCTAAAATCCAGCATACGAAATTTACACCCTTTTATTTATACCTTTTTCCCTTTAGTAAAACCTTCAGCCCGAATTTAGGGAGTGCGAGCATACGAACAAACCGAGAGGGCTGTTTTATAAGGCGGTACAACCACTCAATGCCGTGGTCGCAATAAAACTGCGGCGCACGCATGACAGTACCTGCAAAAACATCCAGGCACCCACCTGCTCCGATTGCCAGATGTGCGTTTAGCTTATCACGATTGTCATTTATCCAATTTTCCTGCTTCGGAAATCCCAGGCACACCATGAGAAAATCAGGATTTTTACTGTTAATATCTTCTATTATTGGTGCGTCATCCTTAAAATATCCGTCATGATACCCGGCTATAACAATTCCGGGGTATTTCTTTTCAAGATTTTTGGCTGCCGTTTCTGCAACACCGGGCTTTGCACCGAAAAGATATACGCTTTTTTTCGTTTGCCCCAGATACTCCAGAATTCTGCAAGACAAATCATACCCTGCCACTCTCTCAGGAAGAGGATTTTTAAGTATTCTGGAACCGTACACAACGCCAATTCCGTCAGGGATTACCAAATCGGCACTATTTATAACATTGCAAAATTCTTCTTGCTCCGAGGCGTAAAGTATTATTTCCGAATTAGGAGTATAGATAACACTTAAGCCATCAGTTTCAAGCATTTCCTTTGAGTTTTCAAATGCCTCATTCATACTAACCTTATTTACCTTAACGCCGAGTATGTTTATCTTATCCATAGTTGGTCTCCGTTTCATTTATTTAATTTCTGATAATAACATCTTCAATTTCAATAGCACGACTGTCAGCGTCAAGTCCGATGCACCTTCCGCAATTGTCACACACCTTATTTGGGTCAAGGTCGCATTTATCGCACTCGCCGCACTGCACGCACTCTTTGCTTTCATCCAACACACATTTTTTCATAATACATCGTTCTCCTGCATATATATGTTTATTATACTACATATAGAATATAATTTCAAGGAAATTATTATTTAAAACACAATAAAGGGCAATGAAAGCAAATAAATGATATAAGCTTTCACTACCCTTTTTCATTACTGAGGGATGTAAATAGTTTGCCCGGCTATCAGTGTTGCATTATCAATTTTGTTAAGTTCACTTATTTCGGTGCAAAATTCTCTGATGTCTTTACCGTATGGTTTATATTCCATTGCAATGCTCCAAAGTGTGTCTCCGTTTTTAATGGACACAGATGCTACATTAAATTTCTCATTTGCACTGCCTATATTGGCAAATGTGAAAGAACCAATGACAAAGGTTAAAACCAAAATTAAAACCAATGCGTGCTGACGCTGTCTTTTTATTTTCTGCATTCTTCTTATTTTTCTGAGTTTACTGCTTGTATTCATAATATATCTCCAATCTTCATAAAGATAGTTTTGCAAACATTTGTTCGCTCTGGATGTTTATAATATACCAGAACATTTGTTCTGTGTCAAGTACTTTTTTAAAAAATTTAAAAAAAATAAGTCGGTGCAAAACGACTTTTTTTATCGTTTTGCACCGACTTCTAAATCTTTGATTTACTTCATTGAGTTCTCGTATGCGCTGATCATCTTTTTAACCATCTGTCCGCCAACGCTGCCATTTTCTCTGCTTGTCTTGTCACCGTTATAACCCTGGTTAAGAGTTACGCCAACTTCGTTTGCAGCTTCCATCTTGAAACGGTTAAGTGCTTCTCTTGCTTCAGGAACAAGATTTTTAGAATTTTTGCTCATTTTTATTT